>NZ_BAAJXA010000030.1:0-112351 GCF_057537855.1 Streptomyces diversicolor | reverse complement strand
CCCCCCCCCCCCCACCCCGTGCGGGTGCGGCTCCCGGCTTCCGGGGTGTCACGCGCGCCGTGCGGGCCCGGTTCAGTGGCCGGTCTGGCCGCCGTTGTCGCGGCGGTCGAGGGCGCGCTGGAGGGCGGCGGCGGCGTTCTTGCGGTCGGACTCGCTCGTGCGGGACACGTGGCGGACTCGGCGGCGGACGGTCGTCTCGGCCATGGGGATCGACTCCTTCGAGATACACCTGGAGTACGGAAAAAAGGGGTTACGAGACGCCGGAGGGGCGGGGAGCGGTGCCGCAGGGGTTGCCTGCACGGGCCCGGCTCACGACCGCCATTCGCTGGATCGAGCGAGACGTTCGGCTCCTACAAAACTAAGGGAGGAGCGCGCTGCTGTCTCCACAATTAGTCGGACTTCCTACTATCTGAGACGGCGGATCGGGCACCACCCCTGTGACCTGCGGTTTCGTCATCCAGGGGTCAGAGCACATCCCCGTCGCGCCAGTCGAAGACCAGTTCGTGAGCGGGGTCGGGTGGCGCGGCCAGTGCGGGGCGCACCAGCAGGCCGCCCTCCTCGTCCGTGAGCCGCACGATCCCGTCCGGCGAGAGCGCGTGGATCCGGCCGGTCCAGGGGCGCCAGCCGCGGGGCCCGTAGAGCAGGGCGCCGTCCTCGCTCGCCGACAGCGCCCCGAGGTCGTACGCCCGGTCGACCACCCGCTCCAGGGCGCCCATCACCTGCCCGCCCAGGCCCCGGCGGCGCACGGCGGGCCGTACCACGACGGCCTCGACGTACCCGACACGCAGCCACCGCCCGCGGTGCCGTGCCCGGCGCATGACGACCGAGCCGTGCGCGACGATGCCGTCCTCGCCGTCCACCAAGGCGTGCATGCCGCCGAGCGCGTGCTCGAAGTCCGCGTCCTCGAACTCGCCCGCGAAGCCGTCGTGCAGCAGGGAGCGCACGGCACGCAGTTCGGCGGGAGCCAGCTCGGCGGTGTGGGCGGTACGCAGGGTGAAGGTCATGCGTCCATCATCCGCGCTCCGGCCGGGCCCGGAGGCGGGTCCGGACATGGAAACGGGCCGGGAAGCCTGCTTCGGGGGGTCAGGCTTCCCGGCCCGCGTTCGGGGGGCCGGTCAGCCCATGTGCGGGTACGTGTAGTCGGTCGGCGCGACCAGCGTCTCCTTGATGGCGCGGGTCGAGGTCCAGCGCAGCAGGTTCTGCGGGGCACCGGCCTTGTCGTTGGTGCCGGAGGCACGGCCGCCGCCGAAGGGCTGCTGGCCGACCACGGCCCCGGTCGACTTGTCGTTGATGTAGAAGTTGCCCGCGGCGTAGCGGAGCTTGTCCATCGTGTACGCCGCCGCCGCACGGTCGCCCGCGATGACCGAGCCCGTGAGGGCGTAGTCGGAGACCGACTCCATCTGGGTCAGCATCTCGTCGTACTTGTCGTCGTCGTAGACGTGGACGGCGAGGACCGGGCCGAAGTACTCGGTGCGGAACACCTCGTTGTCCGGGTCGGTGCACTCGATGACGGTGGGACGGACGAAGTAGCCGACCGAGTCGTCGTAGGAGCCGCCCGCGACGATCGTGCAGGCCGGGTCCTGCTCGGCACGGTCGATCGCGGCCTTGTTCTTGGCGAAGGCACGCTCGTCGATCACGGCGCCGATGAAGTTCGCCAGGTCGGTGACGTCCCCCATGGTGAGGTGGTCGACCTCGGCCGCGAACTCCTCCTTGAAGCCGGAGTTCCACAGGGACGCCGGGATGTAGGCGCGGGAGGTGGCCGAGCACTTCTGGCCCTGGTACTCGAAGGCACCCCGGGTCAGGGCGGTCTTCAGCACCGCGCGGTCGGCGCTCGGGTGGGCGACCAGGAAGTCCTTGCCGCCGGTCTCGCCGACAAGGCGCGGGTAGGTGCGGTACTTCTCGATGTTCTCGCCGACCGTCTTCCACAGGTACTGGAAGGTCCTGGTGGAGCCGGTGAAGTGGATGCCGGCCAGGTCGCGGTGGACGAGGGCGACCTCGGAGACCTCGATGCCGTCGCCGGTGACGAGGTTGATGACGCCCTTGGGCAGGCCGGCCTCCTCCAGCAGCCGCATCAGCAGCACGGCGGCGTGGGTCTGGGTCGGCGACGGCTTCCACACGACGACGTTGCCCATCAGGGCCGGCGCGGTGGGCAGATTGCCCGCGATCGCCGAGAAGTTGAACGGGGTGATCGCGTAGACGAAGCCCTCCAGCGGGCGGTGGTCGAGGCGGTTCCACACGCCCGGGGAGTTGGCCGGGGGCTGCTCGGCCAGGATCTGGCGGGCGTAGTGGACGTTGAACCGCCAGAAGTCGACCAGCTCGCACGGGGTGTCGATCTCGGCCTGCTGGGCGGTCTTCGACTGGCCCAGCATGGTCGAGGCGGCGATCGTCTCGCGCCACGGGCCGGCCAGCAGCTCGGCGGCGCGCAGGATGATCGCGGCGCGGTCGTCGAAGGACATGGCACGCCAGCCGGGCGCGGCGGCCAGGGCGGCGTCGATGGCGTCCTGGGCGTCCTGCCGGGTGGCGTTGCGGAGCGTGCCGATGACCGCCTTGTGGTTGTGCGGCTGGACGACCTGGAAGGTGTCGCCGCCGCCCATCCGCTGCTCGCCGCCGATGGTCATCGGCAGGTCGATCGGGTTCTCGGCCAGCTCCTTGAGCTTGGCCTCCAGACGGGCGCGCTCGGGCGAGCCGGGGGCGTAGCCGTGCACCGGCTCGTTGACGGGGGTGGGGACCTGGGTCACAGCGTCCATGAGATCCGTTACTCCTTGACGTGAGCGGTGTTGCGAGCGGGGGGGGCTCAGCCCTTGCTGACCATCGAGCGGGCGAAGAAGCGCAGGTTGGCCGGCTTCTCGGCGAGGCGCCGCATGAAGTAGCCGTACCAGTCGGTGCCGTAGGCGGTGTAGACGCGCATGCGGTGGCCCTCGGCGGCGAGCCGCAGATGCTCCTCGCTGCGGATGCCGTAGAGCATCTGGAACTCGTACTCGTCCAGCTTGCGGCCGGCCTTGTGCGCGAGTTCCTGGGCGATGGAGATCAGCCGCGGGTCGTGGGACCCGATCATCGGGTACCCCGCGCCGTCCATCAGTGTCCGCAGGATCCGCACGTACGCCTTGTCGATCTCGTGCTTCTGCTGGTAGGCGACCTCGGCGGGCTCCTTGTAGGCGCCCTTCACGAGCCGTACCCGGCTGCCGCTCGCGGCGAGCCGGCGGGCGTCGGCCTCGGTGCGGAAGAGGTAGGACTGGATGACGCAGCCGGTCTGCGGGAAGTCCTTCCGCAGTTCCTCGTGGATCGCGAACATCGAGTCGAGGGTGGTGTGGTCCTCGGCGTCGAGCGTGACGGTGGTGCCGATGGCGGCGGCGGCCTCGACCACGGAGCGCACGTTCTTCAGGGCCAGTTCGTGGCCGCCGTCGAGGGACTGCCCGAACATGGAGAGCTTGACGGACATCTCGGCCTTCCGGCCCAGCTCCAGCTCCGCCAGCCGGCCGGTCAGTTCCAGATAGGCGTCCCGGGCCGCGGTGGCCTGCTCGGGGGTGGTGATGTCCTCACCGACGACGTCCAGGGTCAGTTCGAGGCCCTTGGCGGTCAGGTCCTCGATGACGGGCACGATGTCGGCCACGCTCTCGCCGGGGATGAAACGGTCGACGACCTGCTTGGTCACCGGGGCCGCCGAGATCAGGCGGCGCATCCGGTCGCTGCGCGACGCGGCGAGAATGACGGGACCCAGCACGGGGCACCTCCACAACAAAGCACCAAAGGGCCGTCAGCCGACGATTCGGGTACGGCACGGAGAACCACCGTGAAACCTAAGGATCTCTCCGATCGTCGGCCATCGACAGCTGTCACGCATCCGCCCACCGGATCTCAGACAGATGTATGAAGGGGGCCGGGACATGCGGGAGAATGCCTGGGTGGCGGCGGATTACAAAGGTGACTACCAGGAACTGGTGGACGAGATCTCGGAGCTGCTGGGCGCACCGGCGACCCTGGAGAACCGCGACTTCGAGCTGATCGCCTTCGGCGCGTACGACAGCGAGGGCGAGCTGGACGCGTCGGCCCTCGACCCGGTCCGCGCCCGGTCGATCCTGACCCGGCGCTCGACGGCGGCGGTCCGCGCCTGGTTCGAGGGCTTCGGCATCACCCGGGCGACCGGACCCGTGCGCATCCCGCGCACCCCGGAGGCCGGGGTGTACCGGGGCCGCATCTGCCTGCCGGTACGCCATCGCGGTGTCGTCCTCGGCTACGTCTGGCTCCTGGACGGCGACCCCGGACCGACAGACGCCCAACTGGCCGCCGCGATGCGGGTGGGGGGCCGGATCGGCGCACTGCTCGCGGACGAGGCAGAGGCCGGGGCCGGGCTGAGCCGGGAGCTGCGGGCGGTGCTCACCGCGGAGCCCGGCTGGCAGCAGGACATGGCGGTGGCGGAACTCCGTACGGCCCTCGGCCCGCGCGCCGACGGCCCGCACACACTGATCTGCGTCGCCCCCTGGCCCTCGTCCGACCCGGACGACGCCCCCTCCCCCCGCACCATCCCGCACGCCACCGCCCTGTGCACCCTCCCCTGGGGCCCGGCCTCCCTGAGCCTCGCCGTCCTGATCCGCCTCCGCGCCCCGGACCAGCCGGCCCCGGCCACGACGGCCGCCACCCGCCTCCAGAAGGAGGCCGAGGCAGCGCGGAGAGCGGCGCCACAAGGCGCTTCGGCACGGGGAGCGGCGGCGGCCTCGGCCGCGAGGACCGACCGGGCGGGCGGGGCTGCGGGGACCGGCGGACAGGTCGGCAAGGCCGGTGGAGAGCCGGGGACCGGCGGACAGACCGGCAGGACCGGCGGACAGCCGGGGACCCGCAGGACCGGCGGACAGACCGGCAGAACCGGTGGGCAGGCCGGCGGACAAGCGGGCACCGGCGGACAGGTCGGCAAGGCCGGTGGACAAGCGGGCACCGGCGGGCAGACCGGCAGGACCGGGGGGCAAGCGGGGACCGGCGGGCAGGCCGGTGGGTCGGGGGCTGGGAGTGGTGAGGGCGTCGGGACAGGGCGGGGTGTGGGACCCGGCACCGCCGGACTCCCCGCCGGTGCCGGCGCATTCCCCAGCGGGGCCGCAGGTCTGGCCGCCGGGATCGGGCGGGCGCGTGGCGGGCTCTCCGAACTGGGGGCGGTGTGGAAGGAGGCTGTCGCCGCCGCGCGCGCCGCGCTGGCCGAGCCGCGCTTCGGGCCGGTCGCGCAGTGGGCGGACATCGGGCCGTACCGCCTCCTGACGGCGCTGCCGCCCGAGGCCGCGGACGATCCCGTGGTCGGCCCCATCCTCTCCCCCGCCCACCGCGAACTGGCCCGCACCGCCGAGGTCTACCTCGACTGCGCGGGCCAGGCCGGCCGCACGGCCGCCGCGCTGGGCATCCACCGGCAGACGCTGTACTACCGGCTGTCCCGGGTGGAACGGCTCACCGGCCTGGACCTGGGCGACGGCGAGGACCGGCTGCTGCTGCACATGGCGCTCAAGCAGGCGCGGTTGTGAGGGTCAGGAGACGGGCCGTGGAAGCACGACACCGGCCAAGGAGCGAGCGAGCCGACGGTGCTTCTCGGCCGGTGCGTTCTCAACGTGGCACGGCACCTCACCGCGTGCCCGTGCTCGCCCCCTCGATGATCTGCCGTAGTCCCTCCGTGAGCGCGTCCCCGTCCGGAGCGGTCTTCGCGTCGAACGTCCACTGGGCGATGAGCCCGGTCATCAGCGTCGTGTAGAAGCGGCCGAGGGTGTCGGCCGTCTCGTCGGAGACCTCCTCCTCCGGCACGCCCTGGAGGAGGGACACGAGCCCGCGTCCGCCCTCGCGCTGGGCGCGGGCCAGATGGTCGCGGACATCGGGCATGTCGATGGTCATGACCTCCATGCTGAGCCGCCAGATCGAGCCCGGCTCACGCATGCTGTCGATGACGTTCGACCACACCTCCCGGAACCGCTCCAGCGAACCGGGGGCGCCCCCGATCCCGGTGCCGCCCTCGAAGGACATCCCTTCCACCAGCGCGATGTATGCCTGTGCCAGCAGCGCGTCCTTCGAGCCGTAGTGGTAGCCGATCGAGGCCAGGTTGGTCCCCGAGGCCTTGACGATGTCGCGCGCGGTGGTGCGCGCGAACCCCTTCTCCAGCAGGCAGCGCTTGGCGCCGTCGAGCAGATCCTCACGGTGTCCCATGCCGTTCACCCTACCCCGCGATCCATACAAGCGTCCTAGACGCACGACCTATACACTCGTCCTAGACAGTTGTTTAAGACGTCCGTATATTTCTCGGCATGACGAACCTGACGAGCACCACCCCCACCACCGGCGCCGCGGGCGCCCGCGCCGGACACCGTGAGTGGACCGCTCTCGGCGTGCTGATGCTGCCGCTGCTGCTGGTCTCGATGGACGTCTCCGTCCTGTACTTCGCGACCCCCGCGATCAGCGCCGACCTGCACCCGAGCGGCACCCAGCAGCTGTGGATCTTCGACATCTACGGCTTCGTCCTGGCCGGCCTGCTGATGACGATGGGCTCGCTCGGCGACCGCATCGGCCGCCGCAGGCTCCTCCTCACGGGCGCCCTCGCCTTCGGCGGAGCCTCGCTCCTCGCGGCCTACGCCACCAGCGCCGGAACCCTGATCGTGGCCCGCGCGATCCTCGGCATCGGCGGCGCGACCCTGATGCCGTCCACGATGGCGCTGCTGCGCACGATGTTCACCGACCCCGCCCAGCGGGCGAAGGCGATCGGCCTGTGGTCCGGTGTGATGACCGGCGGCATCGCGCTCGGCTCGGTGATGAGCGGCATCCTCGTCGAGCACTTCTGGTGGGGCTCGGTCTTCCTGGTCAACCTGCCCGCGATGGCGCTGCTGCTGCTCCTCGGTCCCGTCCTGGTGCCGGAGTCGAAGGACCCGGACCCCAGCCGCTTCGACTGGCCGAGCGTCCCGCTGTCGATGGCCGCCGTGCTCCCCCTGATCTACGGCCTGAAGCAGATCCCGTCCGAGGGCTGGCACCCGCTCTACGTCGGTTCCGTCGCCGTCGGCCTGCTCTTCGCGGCGCTCTTCGTCCACCGCCAGCGCACCAGCGCCGCCCCGCTGATCCCGCCGGCCCTGCTCAGGGGCCACGGCTTCGCCCCGGCACTGGTCCTGAACCTCGTCGCCGCCCTCGCCATGATGGGCTCGGCCATCTTCACCACGCAGTATCTGCAGTCGGTCCTCGGCAAGAGCCCGCTGTCGGCAGCCCTGTGGAGCCTGCTGCCCTCGGTGTTCATCGGCTTCGCCGGTCCGGTCACGGCCCAGCTCGTCCAGCGGGGCGTCAACCGGGGGTACATGGTCGCCGGCGGCTTCGGCGCCATGGCGGCCGGCTACTCGATGCTCGCCCTCCTCGGCACCGACTCGCTGTGGCTGGTGCTCTGCGGGGCCGGCGTCCTCGCCTGCGGAATGGTCGCGATCTCGTCCCAGCTGGTGGACCTGGCCATGAGCGGCGCCCCGGTGGAGCGGGCGGGCACGGCGTCCTCGCTGCTGGAGACCGGCACCGAGTTCGGCGGCGCGCTCGGCATGGCGGTGCTCGGCTCCATCGGTACGGCGGTCTACCGCCACCGGATGCCGGCCACGGCCCCCGCCGAGGCCCGCGAGACCCTGGGCGGCGCCCTCGCCACCGCCGCGCACCTGCCCGGCGGGGCCGGCGCGTCCCTCCTCGCCACGGCCCTGCAGGCATTCACCGACGGTGTGCGGGGAGCGGCGATCGCCGGGGCGGTGATCCTGGTGCTGTCGGCGGTGGGGGCGGCGGTCAGCCTGCGGAAGATCGAAGTGGGAGAGAAGTAGGGCAACAGGAAACGCCGGACGGGCTGACAGATGTCAGCCCGTCCGGCGTTCGCGGAGGTTGGTGCGGACGGGTCAGACGAGGTTCACCGAGCGGGCGGACGTCGCGCCGATCTCCGCCGCGACCTCCCCCAGCACACCCGCGCCCACCGTGTCGTCCACGGTCAGCACGGCCAGCGCCTCGCCGCCCACCGTGGCGCGGGCCACCTGCATGCCGGCGATGTTGATGCCCGCCTCGCCGAGGATGCGGCCGACGGTGCCGACGACACCCGGACGGTCCTCGTACCGCAGCACCAGCATGTGGTCGGCGAGCGCGAGGTCGACGTCGTACTCACCGACGGCGACGATCTTCTGCACGTTCTTCGGGCCGGCCAGCGTGCCGGAGACGGACACCTCCTCGCCGCCCGCGAGCGTGCCGCGCACCGTGACCACGTTGCGGTGGTCCGCCGACTCGGAGCTGGTGGTCAGGCGCACCTCGACGCCCCGCTCCTGGGCGAACAGCGGCGCGTTCACATACGACACCGTCTCGGCGACGACGTCCTCGAAGACACCCTTGAGCGCGCTCAGCTCCAGCACCTTCACATCATGCTGGGTGATCTCGCCGTACACCTCGACGTCGAGCCGGACGGCGACCTCGCCGGCCAGCGCGGTGAAGATCCGGCCGAGGCGTTCGGCGAGCGGCAGGCCCGGCTTGACGTCCTCGGCGATGACACCGCCCTGCACGTTCACCGCGTCCGGGACCAGCTCACCGGCGAGGGCCAGGCGCACCGACTTGGCGACCGCGATGCCCGCCTTCTCCTGGGCCTCGTCGGTGGAAGCGCCGAGGTGCGGCGTGCACACGACCTGGTCGAACTGGAACAGCGGGGAGTCCGTGCACGGCTCCTTGGCGTACACGTCGAGGCCGGCGCCGGCGACCCGGCCCTCCTTCAGCGCCGCGTACAGCGCCTCCTCGTCGACGATGCCGCCGCGCGCCGCGTTGACGATGCGCACGTTCGACTTGACCTTGTGCAGCGCCTCCTCGCCGATCAGCCCGAGGGTCTCGGGGGTCTTCGGCAGGTGCACGGTGATGAAGTCGGACACCTCAAGCAGCTCGTCCAGGGACAGCACCTTGACGCCCATCTGGGCGGCCCGGGCGGGCTGGACGTAGGGGTCGTAGGCGACGACCTTCATGCCGAAGGCGGACATGCGCTGCGCGACGAGCGCGCCGATACGGCCGAGGCCCACGACGCCGAGGGTCTTCTCGGCCAGTTCGACGCCCGTGTACTTGCTGCGCTTCCACTCGCCGTTCTTCAGCGCGGCGTTGGCCTGCGGGATGTTGCGGGCGGTGGACAGGATCAGGCCGCAGGCCAGCTCGGCCGCGGTGACGATGTTGGAGGTGGGGGCGTTGACGACCATCACGCCGGCCTTGGTGGCGGCGGAGACGTCGACGTTGTCCAGGCCGACGCCGGCTCGTGCGACGACCTTCAGCTGGTGCGCGGCGGCGATGGCCTCGGCGTCGACCTTGGTGGCCGAGCGGATCAGGATCGCGTCCACCTCGGCGATGGCGGGGAGCAGTTCGGCTCGGTCCGCGCCGTTGCAGTGCCGGATCTCGAAGTCGGGGCCGAGCGCGTCCACGGTCGCGGGCGACAGCTCTTCGGCGATGAGTACGACAGGTTTCGAGCTCACGTGAGTCCTCACAAGTCCAAGCGTGCGGACGGCCGTCCCGACGGCCGCAGGCGGAGGAGAGGGGGCTAGCCGCGGAAGACGCACGACGCTGTGGGCCTGACGCGTTGTTGTGCAGCAGTGTAGTGGCGTGGGGAAGGCCGTTCTGCGCCTCTGCGGAAGGATCACCCGTCCGGGCTGGGACGGGATGGACAACGGGGCCGGAGCGATCCGCCCCGGCCCCGTCTCATGAGGCTTACGCCTCCTCGTTCACCCAGCTCATCAGCTTGCGCAGCTGCTTGCCGGTGGTCTCCAGCAGGTGCTCGGAGTCCTGCTTCTTGTACTCGTTGTACTTCTTCAGACCGCCGTGGTACTCCTCCATCCAGTTCGTGGCGAAGGAGCCGTCCTGGATCTCGGAGAGGATCTTCTTCATCTCGGCCTTGGTGGCGTCGGTGATGATCCGCGGACCGCTGACGTAGTCGCCCCACTCGGCGGTCTCCGAGATCGACCAGCGCATCTTCTCCAGGCCGCCCTCGTACATGAGGTCCACGATCAGCTTCAGCTCGTGCAGGCACTCGAAGTAGGCGATCTCCGGCTGGTAGCCGGCCTCGGTCAGCGTCTCGAAGCCCGCCTTGACCAGCGCCGCGGTGCCACCGCACAGCACGGCCTGCTCACCGAACAGGTCGGTCTCGGTCTCCTCGGTGAAGGTCGTCTTGATGACGCCCGCGCGGGTGCCGCCGATGCCCTTGGCGTAGGACAGGGCCAGCGCGAAGGCGTTGCCCGTCGCGTCCTGCTCGACGGCGACGATGCAGGGGACGCCGCGGCCCTCCTCGTACTGGCGGCGCACCAGGTGGCCCGGGCCCTTCGGGGCGACCATGCACACGTCCACACCGGCCGGGGGCTTGATGAAACCGAAGCGGATGTTGAAGCCGTGGCCGAAGAACAGCGCGTCGCCGTCCTTCAGGTTGGGGGCGATGGACTCCTCGTAGACCCGGCCCTGGATCGGGTCCGGCACCAGGATCATGATGACGTCGGCCTCGGCGGCGGCCTCGGCGGGCGTCACCACGCGCAGGCCCTGCTCCTCGGCCTTCGCCCGGGACGTGGAGCCCTCGTGCAGGCCGACCCGGACGTCGACACCCGAGTCACGCAGGGACAGGGCGTGCGCGTGGCCCTGGCTGCCGTAGCCGATGACCGCGACCTTGCGGCCCTGGATGATGGACAGGTCGGCGTCGGCGTCGTAGAACAGCTCGGCCACTTTGGGTTCTCTCCTTGTGTGCAGGTGTTGCTTCCACCGTATGACGGTGAGGGGTAAGGGCGATTCGGGGTCTCGGCATACGGGCGGCCGGGTTCCCCCGACCGCCCCAATGCCTCGTCAGGCCGACCGGTCCAGTGCGCGCAGCGACCGGTCCGTGATGGAACGGGCGCCGCGCCCGATCGCGATCGTGCCGGACTGGACCAGCTCCTTGATGCCGAACGGCTCCAGCATCTTGAGCATGGCGGTCAGTTTCTCGCCGGACCCGGTGGCCTCGACGGTCACGGCCTCCGGGGAGACGTCGACCGTCTTCGCGCGGAACAGCTGGACGATCTCGACGATCTGGGAGCGGGTCTCGTTGTCGGCGCGCACCTTCACCAGGACGAGTTCGCGCTGCACCGCCTGCGAGGGCTCCAGTTCGACGATCTTCAGGACGTTGACGAGCTTGTTGAGCTGCTTGGTCACCTGCTCCAGCGGCAGGTCCTCGACGCCCACCACGATGGTGATGCGGGAGATGTCGGGGTGTTCGGTGACGCCGACCGCGAGCGAGTCGATGTTGAAGCCGCGGCGGGAGAACAGGGCGGCGATCCGGGCGAGGATGCCCGGTGTGTTCTCCACCAGGACGGAGAGCGTGTGCTTGGACATGTGTGTGTGCTCTTCCTCGCTCAGTCGTCTTCGTTGTCGCCGAAGTCGGGGCGGACGTCCCGGGCGGCCATGATCTCGTCGTTGGAGGTGCCGGCGGCGACCATCGGCCAGACCATCGCGTCCTCGTGGACGATGAAGTCGACGACGACCGGGCGGTCGTTGACCGCGTTCGCCTCCTCGATGGCCTTGTCCAGGTCCTCGGGGGACTCGCAGCGGATGGCGTAGCAGCCCATCGCCTCCGAGAGTTTCACGAAGTCGGGGACGCGGGTGCCGGCGCTCGGCTGCGGGGCGGCCCCGGTGGCGGAGCCGCCGTTCACTGCGGCGGGGCCGGAGTGCAGGACGGTGTTGGAGTAGCGCTGGTTGTAGAACAGCGTCTGCCACTGGCGGACCATCCCGAGGGCGCCGTTGTTGATGATGGCGACCTTGATCGGGATGTTGTTCAGGGCGCAGGTGGTCAGCTCCTGATTGGTCATCTGGAAGCAGCCGTCGCCGTCGATCGCCCACACCGTGCGGTCGGGCCGGCCGGCCTTGGCGCCCATCGCGGCCGGGACCGCGTAGCCCATGGTTCCGGCGCCGCCGGAGTTCAGCCAGGTGGCGGGCCTTTCGTACTCGATGAAGTGCGCGGCCCACATCTGGTGCTGGCCGACGCCCGCCGCGAAGATCGTTCCCTCCGGTGCCAGCCGGCCGATCCGCTCGATGACCTGCTGCGGGGAGAGCGAGCCGTCGGCGGGCTGGTCGTAGCCCAGCGGGTAGGTCTCGCGCCAGCGGTTGAGGTCGTTCCACCAGGCGGTGTAGTCACCCGTGTGGCCCTCGCTGTGCTCCTTCTGCACGGCCTGGATCAGGTCGGCGATGACCTCGCGGGCGTCACCGACGATCGGCACGTCGGCGGCGCGGTTCTTGCCGATCTCCGCGGGGTCGATGTCCGCGTGGACGATCTTGGCGTGCGGGGCGAAGCTGTCCAGCTTGCCGGTGACGCGGTCGTCGAAGCGGGCTCCGAGGGCGACGATCAGGTCGGCCTTCTGCAGCGCCGTGACGGAGGCCACCGACCCGTGCATGCCCGGCATGCCCAGGTGCTGCGGGTGGCTGTCGGGGAACGCGCCGAGCGCCATCAGGGTGGTGGTGACGGGCGCTCCGGTGAGTTCCGCGAGGACCTTCAGTTCGGCGGTGGCCTGCGCCTTGATGACGCCGCCGCCGACGTAGAGGACGGGGCGGCGGGCTGCGGTGATCAGCTTGGCCGCCTCGCGGATCTGCTTGGCGTGCGGCTTGGTCACCGGGCGGTAGCCGGGCAGGTCCATGACCGGCGGCCAGGAGAAGGTGGTCCGGGTCTGGAGGGCGTCCTTGGCGATGTCGACCAGGACCGGGCCCGGGCGGCCGGTGGAGGCGATGTGGAACGCCTGCGCGATCACCCGGGGGATGTCCTGGGGGTCGGTGACCAGGAAGTTGTGTTTGGTGATCGGCATGGTGATGCCGACGATGTCGGCCTCCTGGAAGGCGTCCGTGCCGATCGCCTTGGACGCGACCTGGCCGGTGATCGCGACCAGCGGGACGGAGTCCATGTGCGCGTCGGCGATCGGTGTGACCAGGTTGGTGGCGCCGGGGCCCGAGGTGGCCATGCACACGCCGACCTTGCCGGTCGCCTGCGCGTACCCCGTGGCCGCGTGCCCGGCACCCTGCTCGTGGCGGACCAGCACATGACGGACCCGGGTGGAGTCCATCAGCGGGTCGTACGCGGGCAGGATCGCACCGCCGGGAATGCCGAATACGGTGTCGGCGCCGACCTCCTCAAGCGAGCGGATGAGGGACTGCGCACCCGTGACGTGCTCGACGGGCGTGGACTGCTGTCCTCCGGAACGGGGCCGCGGCTGCGGATGATGGGCCCCGGTGGCCTGCTCGGTCATCGGCATTCTCTTCTCGATGCTGAGGGTTTTTGCGAGGTTTGTGCGGTGTCGGTCTGCTGTACGGCAGGTGCCCGTGCAACAAAAAACCCCTCGTGCCGTAGGGCAAGCGAGGGGAGCGCGCCGGTGAGGTCGCTGGGGTTTCCGGATCGTCCTCCGGTGGGTCCCAGCTCAGCCGACGCGCTGTCCAAGTACGAGAATTCGGGTGCGCATGGCACCGACCCTCCCCCCGGCACGCACCACGTGTCAAGTGGGTGGGATGGGAGTCTCATTATGTGAGCCTAAGCGCTCCGCTGGACGTGCCGCGACAGGCCCTCGGTCGTCTGCGGCACCGTTGTGGCTGGTCGCGCCGTTCCCCGCGCCCCTTCGGGCGCTGTCGAACCGCAGGGGACTTCATTGGACCAGCTTGGGCCACGGCCTTTTCCGGACACGGCGGACACATCACCCGCGGACGCGCCCGCGTGTCCCTTCATGACCCGTTCACCTCCGGGGAGCCGCGGTCGGGGGCGAGGCCACGACCGTGCTCAGCCCTTCGGGCATCCGAGATCCCCCGCTCTCGGCCTCGGCCGGGCGGGTGGACACCCAGCTGCCCTCGACCGCGACATGTCCGTTCGACTCCCTCGCGCCGCCCGCGAACGCCGGTTCGGCCGGTCCGTGCGGCACCGGATAATGGCCGGATCCGAGCGCCCGGCGCAGCCGGTACTCGTCCAGCGGCGGGGAGAACGCCATGCCCTGCCCATGGGTGCAGCCCATCGCGCGCAACGCCACGACCTGCTCCGGAAGGTCCACGCCGTCGGCCACCGACTGCAGCCCGAGGTCGGCGGCGATCCGCAGCAGCCCACTGGTGATCTTGTGCAGCCGCGCGGACTCGACGACGCCTTCGACCAGACTGCGGTCGAGTTTCAGCACGTCGACGGGGAGCCTGCGCAGGGCCGTGATCGCCGCGTAGCCGTTGCCGAAGCAGTCCAGTGCGATCCGGACGCCCAGCCGTCTGAGCGCGCCGAGCCGGCGCTCCAGCTCGTCGAGGGAGACCCGGGGATCGGTGTCCGCCAACTCGATCAGCAGCGACCCCGACGGCAGCCCGTGCCGGGTCAGCAGGGCCTCCACCGAGCCGAGCGGCATCGACCGGTCCAGCAGCCGACGCGCGGACATCCGCACGGCCACGGGTACGGCGAGTCCGGTCGCGGCCCGCTCGGCTGCCTGGGCCACCGCCTCCTCCAGGATCCAGCGGTCCAGCTCCGAGGTCCGGTCGCTGTCCTCGGCCACCCGCAGGAACTCGGCCGGTGTGAACAGCACCCCCTGGGAGGAGCGCCAGCGCGCCTGTGCGGCGGCGGACATGACGCGGCCGCTGCCGAGGCACACCACCGGCTGGTGCAGCAGCGTGAACTCGCCGTCGTGCAGTGCGGCGCGCAGCCGGGTGGCCAGCTCCGCCTTGCGTACGACGTCCTGCTGCATCTGCGGTCGGTACAGCTCGACGCGGCCCTTGCCCGTCGACTTCGCCCGGTACATCGCCAGGTCGGCGTTGCGCAGCAACTCGCCCGCACCGAGGCCCGGTTCGGCGAAGGCGACCCCGATGGAGGCGTTGACCCGGACATCGTTACCGTCGATGAGGTAGGGCTGGGAGAGGGTGGTCCGCAGGCGGTCGGCCAGTTCCAGGATGATCCGCTCCCGGGCGCCGCGGTCCCGGACGCCGTCCCCGATGATCAGGGCCGCGAACTCGTCACCGCCCAGCCGGGCCGCGGTGTCCCCCTGCCGGACCGCGTCCTGGAGTCTGCGGGCGGCCTGGACGAGCAGTGCGTCCCCGGCCTGGTGTCCGATCGTGTCGTTGACGGCCTTGAAGCCGTCCAGGTCGATGAAGAGAACGGCCGTGCCGTGCAGGGCGGCGGCGCGGTCGGAGGCACGGCGGCCGGACAGGGCCTGCTGCACACGCCGGGTGAACAGGGCGCGGTTGGGCAGGTCGGTGAGCGGGTCGTGTTCCGCGCTGTGCTGCAGCTGTGCCTGCAGGCGCACTCTTTCGGTCACGTCCCGGCTGTTGAAGATGAGGCCGCCGTGGTGACGGTTGACGGTCGACTCGACGTTGAGCCAGCCGCCGTCGCCGGACCGGAAGCGGCACTCGATGCGGGTGGTGGGTTCTTCGAGGGGGCTGGCGGTGAGGAAGCGGCGCACCTCGTGCACCACGCAGCCCAGGTCGTCCGGGTGGATCAGCACGGCCAGTTCGCTGCCCACCAGTTCCTCCGCGGGCCGCCCGTAGACCCCGGCGGCGGCCGGGGAGACGTACCGGAGGGTGCCGTTGGGCGCGGCGATCATGATGACGTCGCTCGACCCCTGCACCAGGGAGCGGAAGTGGTTCTCCTTCTGCGCCAGTTCCTGGGTGAGGGTGATGTTGTCGAGCAGCATGATGCCCTGGCGCACGACGAGCGCGAGCACCACGCAGCCGGCGGTGACGAGCACGACGTGGTCGGGGCTGCGCCCGTTGAGCACGTTGTACAGGATGCCCAGGGTGCACACCGCGGCGGCCAGATAGGGGGTGAGCGCGGCCAGCGAGCCGGTGATCGGCCGGCCGGCCGGATACCGGCTGTGCTCGGCCCCCTGGCCCGGCGGCGGCAGGTGACCGGGCGGCGGCACCTGGCCGGGCAGCGGCAGCTGCCCGGGCTCGCCGGTGCGCGGGCCTGGCGGGCGCCGGTGGGCCGGGCGGGCGTGCCCGCCGCCGGACCGGTCGGGCTCGTGCTGGCGCGGGGGCGCCGCCCAGGGCGCGTAGGCGAGCAGCAGCGAGCCGGCGAACCAGCCCGCGTCGAGCAGCTGCCCGGAGCGGTAGCTGCTGTGCAGCAGCGGCGAGGTGAACAGCGCGTCGCACATCACGGTCAGGGCGAGCGCGCCGATCGCCGTGTTGACCGCCGTGCGGTTGCCCGGGGCGCGTCGGAAGTGCAGCGCGAGCACCATGCTGATCAGGGCGATGTCGAGCAGCGGGTACGCGAGGGACAGCGCGGTGTGCGCGACGCTCGACCCGTCGAACCTGGCGGCCTGCGCGAGCGCGAGACTCCAGGACAGGGTGAGCAGCGAGCCGCCGATCAGCCAGGCGTCCAGCGCCAGGCACATCCAGCCGGCCTTCGACACCGGCCGCTTGGCGAGGACCAGCAGGCCCACGATGGCGGGCGGCGCGAAGCACAGGAAGAACAGGTCGGCGAAGCTGGGGCTGGGCATCGGACGCCGCAGCACGACCTCGTACCACCCCCAGACCGTGTTGCCCAGGGCCACCATCGCCGAGGAGAGGGCGAACAGCATCCAGGCGGGTCGAAAGCGGACCTGGCGCCTGTGGGCGTAGAGGAGACATGAGACCGCGGCGCAGCCCGCCGCCGCGGCCAGCCCGAAGTCACCCATGATCAGCGCGATTTCACTGGATCCCCAGTCGAGCGCGGAACCGACGGCGTATCCCGCGCACACCAGGGCCAGAACGAGCTGATGGACCATGCTGGACCCGCCGCCGACGGCCGGCGGACGGGGCAGCGGCGGCCCTGCCGGGTGCTGCGTGCGCAGCGCCCCGCGCGGGGTGGTCGTCACCGTGGGCGGCGAACTCACCGGTCCCTCCCGGTCCGTGCCGCTCCCGGGCCCCGGGGGTCCCGGTGCGCATGCCTTCTGCGCCCGCTGTGCCTGCGGTGGTGGGTGTGATGGCCGCGTCTGTGCGCCGCCGTGCGCCAGGGCCGCCGTCGGCGGCCCCGCCGCGTCGGATCGTTCGTCCATAGGCCGTGCATCGCCCGTCGCCCCCCTCACATCTCTGAAATGTCCATCCCTGGCGCCGAACGGTGCGCGGCGCAGCCCCTGTCGGGACGATACACCAGTCTCGTCACTCAGGGACATAGCTTCTCTACGCTCCGTGACGATCGCGGAGATACAGGTACCCCCCGCGTCCGGAAGGATGCGGAGGGTGCCCGAAACGGATTACACGCCTGCCATGTCGCCCCTCACGCGCGGGTGGAGCCCGTCGTAAGGATCACGTTTCGCAGCGGCTCCTGGTTCACGAAACGGCTCAACTGGTCCGTCAGCAGCCGTTTCGCGCGCGGCAGGAAGGCCGACGTGGGCCCGCCCACGTGCGGGCTGATCAGCACACCGGGCGCCTGCCACAGGGGGTGGCCCGGCGGCAGCGGCTCCGGGTCCGTGACGTCGAGGGCGGCGGTGATACGGCCGCTCTCCAGCTCCGCGAGCAGCGCCTTGGTGTCGACGACGGGTCCGCGCGCGACGTTGACCAGCAGCGCTCCGTCCTTCATCCGCGCGAGGAAGTCGGCGTTGACCAGGCCCCGCGTGGTCTCGGTCAGCGGCGTGGACAGGATCACGACGTCCGCTTCCGGTAGCAGGGAGGGCAGTTCGGTGAGCGGATGCACCGGACCGCGCGCCGAGGTGCGCCCGGAGCGCGCGACGCGCGCCACCCGCGCGAGTTCAAATGGCGCGAGCCGGTCTTCGATGGCCTCGCCGATGGAGCCGTAACCGACGATGAGGACGTTCCTGTCGGCGAGTGCCGGGTGGAACCCGCCGCGCCACTCCCCTCTGTCCTGGGCGCGCACGAAATCGGGGATGCCGCGCAGCGAGGCGAGGATCAGGGCCAGCGTCAGCTCGCCCGTGCTCGCCTCGTGCACCCCGCGCGCATTGCACAGCAGGACGCCCGGGCGCAGCCGGCCGAGGCCCGGCTGCACGTGGTCGATGCCCGCGGACAGCGTCTGTACGACCCGCACACCGCTCATCAGCGGCAGCGGCCGGACGCAGACGTCGCTGGGCTTCATGTAGGGGACGACGTAGAAAGCGCAGTCGGCCGGGTCCGCGGGGAACTCCTCCTCCCCGTCCCAGAACAGGTAGTCGGGCCCGTCGGGAAGCCCCTCGATCTCCTCCGGCGGGATGGGCAGCCATACGTCAGCAGTCATGGTCCGGAGGCTATGTCAGGCTCGTGAACAGGCAGAGGTTAGGTTGGGGGCCGACGAGGGAGGTTCACGACCAGGTGGAGCGCAGGACGATCGGCGCGGGGGCGCTCGCGGTGGGGGCCGTCGGACTCGGCTGCATGCCGATGAGCTGGGCGTACAGCGGGTCGCGGCAGCGGGGGGACGAGTCGGTCAGGGCCGTGCACCGGGCCCTGGACCTCGGCTGCACGCTGCTGGACACGGCCGACATGTACGGCCCGTTCACCAACGAGCTGCTGATCGGCCGGGTCCTCAAGGAGCGGCGCGCGGATGCCTTCGTGTCGACCAAGGTCGGGCTGCTGGTGGGCGAACAGCACGTCGTGGCCAACGGCCGCCCCGGGTATGTGCGGCGGGCGTGCGACGCGTCGCTGCGCCGGCTGCAGACCGACGTGATCGACCTGTACCAGTTGCATCGCGCCGACCCCGAGGTTCCCGTCGAGGAGACGTGGGGCGCGATGGCGGACCTGGTCCGGGCCGGGAAGGTCCGCGCGCTGGGCCTGTGCGCGGTGGGTGCGCGCGCAGGGCGCCGCTCGGGGACCGGGCTGCACGACGCGACGCTGCGCCAGCTCGGGCGCGTCCAGCAGGTCTTCCCGGTGAGCGCGGTGCAGGCGGAGCTGTCGGTGTGGTCGCCGGAGGCGCTGGACGCGCTGCTGCCGTGGTGCGCGGCGCGCGGCGTCGGCTTCCTCGCCGCGATGCCGCTCGGCAACGGCTTCCTGACCGGCACGCTGACCCCGGGCGAGGGCTTCGAACCGGACGACGTACGGGCCCGCCATCCGCGTTTCACGGCCGAGATGATGGCCGCCAACCAGCCCATCGTCGCCGGGCTGCGCCGGGTGGCGCGGCGGCACGGCGAACACGTCACACCGGCGCAGGTGGCGCTGGCCTGGACCCTGGCGCAGGGCCGGCACGTGGTCACGGTGCCGGGAACCAAGCGGGAGCGCTGGGTGACGGAGAACGCGGGCGCCCCGTCCGTCCGGCTGACCCCGGACGACCTGGCGGAACTGACCCGGCTGCCGCCGGCCCAGGGCTCCTGGGACTGACAGCGCCGATCCGCGGCCGCATGGGAACCCGGGTGGGGCGAGCGGTGTAAGAGATAGAGAAGGCGCCGCCGGAACCACCGCGTCGAAGGGACCATCATCGTGCAACGTCGAGCTGTGTCGGCCGTGCTGGCCGCAACCGCGCTCCTGCTGACGGCCGGCTGCTCCTCCGACGGAGGCGGCCCCCCGGGCGGGGACGGGAGCGCCGCCGCGCGGGGGACGACGTCGGGGGCCGCCCCGTCCGCCGGGTCGACCACACCGGCCCCGCCCGCCAAGGGCTCGGTGAAGGTGGTGCGGACGGTCACGGAGAATCTGAAGTCGCCCTGGGGCCTGGCGCCCCTGCCCGGCGGCGGCCTGCTCGTCTCCTCCCGGGACGAGGGGACGATCACCCGGGTCGACGAGAAGACGGGCAAGCAGACCGGGCTGGGCAAGGTCTCGGGGGTGTCCCCGGACGGTGAGGGCGGTCTCCTGGGCATCGCCCTCTCCCCCGGCTACGCCTCCGACCACATGGTCTACGCCTACTTCACCTCGGCCTCCGACAACCGGATCGTCCGCATGCTGTACGACGAGCGGAAGCCGCCCGGCGAACAGCTCGGCGCGCCCGACACGGTCTTCCGGGGCATCCCCAAGGGCTACATCCACAACGGCGGCCGGATCGCCTTCGGCCCGGACGGCATGCTGTACGCGGGCACCGGCGAGAGCGGCGAACGGGGTCTGTCCCAGGATCTGAAGTCCCTGGGCGGCAAGATCCTGCGGATGACCCCGGAGGGCGAGCCCGCACCCGGCAACCCGTTCAAGGACTCCGTCGTGTACAGCTACGGCCACCGCAATGTGCAGGGCCTCGCGTGGGACGACAAGCAACGCCTGTTCGCCTCGGAGTTCGGCCAGGACACCTGGGACGAGCTGAACGCGATCAAGCCGGGCGACAACTACGGCTGGCCGGACGCCGAGGGCAAGTCGTCGGACCCCCGGTTCCACAACCCGCTGGCCCAGTGGCACACGGACGTCGCCTCCCCGAGCGGCATCGCCTATGTGAACGGGTCCATCTGGATGGCCGGGCTCAGAGGACAGCGGCTGTGGCGCATCCCGCTGAAGGGCACTCAGGCCGCTGCGGCACCCCAGGCGTTCCTGAAGGGCACCTACGGCCGGCTCCGTACCGTCGTCGCGGCGGGCGGCGACAGACTGTGGCTGGTCACGAGCAACACGGACGGCCGGGGCGAGCCGAAGAAGGGAGACGACCGGATCCTGGAACTCCGGGTGACATAGCGCGACGGCGGCCGGCCGCCCCGTCCCGCCCGCGCCCTGAAGGCCGCCGTCGGCTACGGCCGTGGCCGCGCGGTGAGCCGGTCGTCCGTCCCGGGAGGCAGCGGGAACAGCTCCAGCCGATGCGCCACCGCCGCCGCCTCGCCCCGTCCCGAGACTCCGAGCTTGCCCAGGATGTTGGAGACATGGACGCTCGCGGTCTTCGGGGAGATGAACAGCTCCTCGGCGATCTGACGGTTGGTGCGGCCGGCGGTGACCAGGCGGAGCACATCGCGCTCCCGGCTGGTCAGGCCCAGCGCCTCGACCGGGTCGGCCGGGGCGGGCGTCCGCCGGGGGGCGCAGGTCAGCACGAGGCGGGCGCGCTGGGCGAGGAGCGCCACACAGTCGGCGAGCGGGCGGGCACCCAGGTGATCGGCGACGGCTCCGGCCAGCCGCAGCAGCTCTGTGGCGCGGTCCCGCTCGTCGTCCCCGCCGCCCGATGTGTCGTGCGGGCGTCTGCCGCCCGAGGACAGCAGGGCCGCCGCGAGCCGGTGGCGGACACGCGCGAGGTCGTAGGGGCGGTCCAGGGACTCGAAGGCGGTGACCGCCTCGGACCAGAGGCCCGGGGTGTCCTCGCCCGCGGCGCGCCGGAGTTCGGCGCGGACCCAGGTGTCGTGGGCGAGCCACACGGGTGCGCCGGTGGTGAGGTTCTTCGCCGCGCCGGCGATGCGGTCGAGGGCTTGTGCCCGGCCGGGCTCCGCCGCGGGCAGGGCGCGGGCGTCGGCCTCGGCGGTGGCGGCGGCCCTGACCAGCGGCCAGGCGTAGCGGTGGCTGCCGGGCGGGACCCCGGCGTCCAGGGCGCGGTGCAGTTCGGCGCGGGCGTCGAGCAGCCGGCCCTCCGCGGCGGCGAGGCCGACCGCGACCCGGGCCAGCGGCAGCGACTGCTGGGGCATGACGTCGCGGGTGCCGAAGTAGCCGCGGGCCGCGGTGAGTTGGCGGGCGGCCTCGGCCAGGTCGCCGCGGCCCAGGGCGAGGCGCGCCAGGGTCAGCGCGGCCGAGCCCAGGGGTTTGGTGCTGGGGCCGCGGCGGGTCGCGTGCGCGGCGGCGGACGCGGCCCGGCTCCAGTCGCCGAGGGCGTACTGGGACTCGGCGAGGTTGGCCCACAGCAGGGCCTCGGATCCGAGCAGGCCGAACGTGCGGGTGTAGTCGATCCCTTCGTCCAGGAGGGGGACGGCCTCCCGGGAGCGGCCGACCGCGTCGAGTTCGGAGGGCAGATTCACATAGGCACGGCCCGCGACCTGGGTGTAGCCCTCCTGCACGGACCGGTCCTTGACCCGGCGCAGCTCGGCGAGTCCGGCCTCGACGTCGCCCGCGTCGACCCTGAGGGTGCCGAGGGTGAGGCATGCGTCCAGTTCGATCTCGCGGGCGTCGATCATGCGGGCGTACTCGACGGCCCGTTCGGCGGCGGCCAGGGCGCCCGGGCCCGGCTCGTGCAGCATCGACCAGTTGGCGACGCCGGCGAGCACGTCGGCGTGCACCTCGGAGGGGGGCAGCCCGCGCACCAGTTGCTCGGCGGTGGCCAGTTCATGCCGTCCGTCGCCGCGTCCCAGCGCCTGGACGAGGCCGGAGCGCTGGGTCCAGAACCAGGCGGCGCGCAGCGGGTCGTCCTCGTCGTCCAGGAGTTGCAGCGCCCGCTTGGTGATCTTCAGTGCGCGTTCGCGTTCACCGCACCTGCGTCCGGCGACGGCGGCCTCCGCCATCAGGTCGAGATAGCGCAGCGGGGTGGCGGCGTCGCAGGGCGGGCACACCTCGGCGCAGTCGACGGGGCGCAGCGCCGCCCGTACCGGGTCCGGGGCGGTGTCCCACAGTTCCATCGCGCGCTCCAGGAGCCGTAGTTGCTCGCTGTAGGCGTAGCGGCGGCGGGCGGCGACGGAGGCGTCGAGGACGGCGGGCAGGGCCTTGGCGGGGTCGTGGGCGTGGTACCAGTGGCTGGCCAGTCGCATGACGCGTTCGTCGGCGGGGACGAGCGCCGGGTCGCTCTCCATGGCCTGTGCGTAGCGGCGGTTGAGGCGGGAGCGTTCGCCGGGCAGCAGATCGTCGGCGACGGCCTCGCGGACCAGGGAGTGGCGGAAGCGGAAGCCGTCGCCGCCGGGGGCGGTGAGCAGGATGTTGGCGTTCACGGCGGCGCGCAGCGCCTCGATCAGATCGTCCTCGGCGAGCCCGGCGACGGCGGCGAGGAGCGGGTACTCGACGGTGGCGCCGCCCTCGGCGACGATCCGGGTGATCCGCTGGGCGGTCTCGGGCAGCGCCTCCACCCGGACCAGGAGCAGGTCGCGCAGCGAGTCGGTGAGTCCGGTGCAGCAGCCCTCGCAGGCCGCGACGGCCAGTTCCTCGACGAAGAAGGCGTTGCCGTCGGAGCGTGCGAAGATCTCGTCGACCTGGGCGGGGTCCGGTTCCGCGGCGAGGATGCCGGCGATCTGCCGGCCGACCTCCTCGCGGTTGAAACGGGCGAGTTCGACGCGGCGGACGGTGCGCAGCCGGTCGAGTTCGGCGAGCAGGGGGCGCAGCGGGTGGCGGCGGTGGATGTCGTCGGAGCGGTAGGTGGCGAGGACGACGAGGCGGCTGGTCCGCAGGGTGCGCAGGGTGCGCAGGAGGTAGGAGAGCAGGTGGCGGGTGGAGGCGTCGGCCCAGTGCAGGTCCTCCAGGACGAGGACGACGGTGCGGTCGGCGGCGACGCGTTCCAGCAGGCGGGCGGTGCGTTCGAACAGGCGGGCGGTGCCCTCCTCGTCGTGCCGCCCCGTGGCGCGGGCGGGGGTGGCCTCGCCCAGTTCGGGCAGGAGCCGGGCCAGGTCGTCCTCCTGGCCCGCGGCGGCCGTGGCGACTTCGTCGGGCAGGGCGCCGCGCAGGGCGCGCAGGGCGGTGGAGAAGGGGGCGAACGGCAGTCCGTCGGCGCCGATCTCCACGCAGCCGCCGAGGGCGACGACGGCGCCCTGACGGCCGGCGGCGGTGGCGAACTCCTCGACCAGCCGGGTCTTGCCGACGCCCGCTTCGCCGCCGAGCAGCAGCGCCTGGGGCTCGCCGGCGTCGGCACGGGCGAGCGCGTCGTTCAACGTGCGCAGTTCGTCGGTGCGGCCGACGAACACGGGACTGACGGACCTGGTCTCCACGGGTTTGAGCATCGCACGGAGGTCCGACGGCGCGGGATCCGTTGTCCACCGGGAGGGCGGGTCGGTGCCCGGACCGGGTGCGGGCGGCCGGGGCGTCGGGCGGACCGTGCGGGGGCGCGGGCGCCCGTGGACCGGGAGCGGGCGGCCGTCCCCGGTGCGCGCGCCCGCCCCCGCCGATGCGCTCACGCGGTGCGGGGATGCCGATGACGGCCCGGGCGCCCGGTATCGGAGGGAGACTCGCGGCCGGCGCGGCGGCGGGCGGCCGTCGCACGGCGGGCCGCGCGGCGCCCGCGCAGCGCCTCGCGGACCAGGCGCTCGTACTCGGCCCGGCGGCGCAGTTCGGTGGCACGGAACAGGTGGAGTTCGTACTCGATCATGGCTGGCCCCTCGGAGAGTGTGGTGTCGGCGTCGCTTCCGGCGATGCCCCCACCTTTGTCGGCCAGGGGGGCGCGGCACATCGGGAGAGTTCCGCATCTTGCGGCGGGCGGCGGTATCCCGGGGCGCGTAAGGGGCCTCAGACGGCCCCGTAAGGTGCTTACGGGGGCCCAAGGCCCCTGGTGGGATGGCTGGTTCAGCTGGTCGAGGGCAGTCCGAGGAGCGCGTCGGAGTACTTGAGGACGGCCAGCAGCAGGCCGAGGACGCCGAGCGAGACGCCGGCCCAGGCGACCGACTTGATCCAGGCGGCCTGCGGTGTGCCCGGGGTGCCGAACGCGGGCCGGGCCAGCACGACGACGCCGGTGATCAGCGCCGCCAGCGCGAACGCCCCGGCCCACAGCGCGGTGGTCTGCCAGGCGTCGCCGTAGACCGCCTGCACCTGGGTGGCGACGCTCGCGTTCGACGCGGTCTGCAATTGGCCGATCAGGGTCTGGCGCGCGCCGGCCACGGTGCCGATCCAGCCGCCGGTCAGCGAGACGAGGCCCAGCACGGCGGAGACGACGGCCCCGGCGCCCTGGCCGACCCCGGACGGGCCGTCCGCCGCCGCTTCCCCGGCCTCGGCCGTCTCCTCGGCCGTCTCCTCAGCCGTGTCCCCGACGGCCTCACCGGCCCGGTCGTCGTCCCTGTCACCGGTCCGGTCGTCGGTCCCGTCGGCGGCCTGGCCGGCCGCCCCGGGCTCCGTCGCCTCGTCGGTCCGGGCGGCGGCCTCGGCCCCGGTGTCCGCGGCGTCGTCGGCCCTGCCGGTGTCCGCCGCCTGCTCGGTCCTGGTGCCGGTGTCGCCGCCGGCTTCGTCCACTGTCTTCGTTCCCATGCCCCGCACCGTACGGACGCTGTCTGAGAGGTCCCTTAATGATCGTTGTGAGCCGTGCGCGCGTCCGGATCGGCACCGGGGCCGCGGTCCGGCGCCGTCGTCACACGGGGCTGTCGCCCGCATCCTGCTGTTGTTCCTTCTCCAGTTCCGCCACGACGGCGTCGAGCCTTGCCTGGGCGGCGCGGCATTCGGGCGGTTCGATGCTGATCCTGGGCAGGCGCCGGTCGAGCCAGCCCGGCAGCCACCAGTTGGCGCCGCCGAGCAGGTGCATCAGGGCGGGCACCAGCAGGGTGCGCAGCACGAAGGCGTCGAGGGCGACGGCGGCCGCCAGCGCGATGCCGAACATGGCGATGACGCGGTCGCCGCCGAGCACGAAGGCGAGGAACACGGAGATCATGATGACGGCCGCGGAATTGATCACCCGGCTGGTCTCGGCGAGGCCGACCCGGACGGCACGCCGGTTGTCGCCCGTCTCCAGCCACTCCTCGTACATCCGGCTGACCAGGAAGACCTGGTAGTCCATGGAGAGCCCGAAGAGCACCGACACCATGATCACGGGCAGGAAGGGCTCGATCGGTCCGGCCCGGCCGAGCCCCAGAAGTTCGCTGCCCCAGCCCCACTGGAAGATCGCGACGACGATGCCGAAGGCGCCCGCGACGGCGGCGAGGTTCATCGCGGCGGCCTTCACCGGGATGCCGATCGACCGGAAGGCGAGCAGGAGCAGCACACAGCCGAACCCGATGACCACGCCGACGAACAGCGGCACCTTGCCGACGATCACGGCGGCGAAGTCGTCGTAGCTCGCGGTCACGCCGCCGACGTGCACGTCGAGCGAGGTGCCCTGCTCCGCGCGCGGCAGCACCTCGTGGCGCAGCCGGTCGACGAGGTCGCTGGTCTGCCGCGACTGCGGCGCCGAGTCGGGCACGACGGTGAGGTACGCGGTGTCGCCCCCGGTGTTGAACCGCGCCGGTGTCACGGACGCGACGCCCGGGGTGGCGCGCAGGGTGGTGTCGAGGTTGTCGAGGGCGAGCCGGGCGTCGGCCCCGTCGACCCGGGACACGAGGGTCAGCGGTCCGTTGACGCCGGGGCCGAAGCCGTCGGCGATGAGGTCGTACGCCTGCCGTGTGGTCGAGTTCCTGGGGTCGTTGCCCTGATCGGAGGTGCCGAGGTGGAGGGTGAGGGTGGGCAGTGCGAGCAGGGCGACGACGGCGAGGGCGACCGAGCCGAGCAGTTTGGGGTGGCGTTCGACGAACGCGGACCAGCGGGCGGCGAGGCCGGTGGGCAGCTCCGGTTGCGGACCGTGCTCGGCCAGCCGCTGTCGTTCGCGCCGGCTCAGCGCGCGCTCGCCGATGAGGGAGAGCAGGGCGGGCAGCAGGGTCACGGAGGCGGCGACGGTCAGGACGACGGTCAGCGCGGCGGCGACGGCGACCCCGTTGAGGAAGCTCAGCCGCAGGATCAGCATGCCCAGCAGGGCGATGCAGACGGTGGCGCCCGCGAACACGACGGCGCGGCCGGTGGTGGCGACGGACTCGGTGGCGGCCTCGGTGACGGTCAGTCCGCGTTTGAGTCCGCGACGGTGCCGGGTGACGATGAACAGCGCGTAGTCGATGCCGACGCCGAGCCCGATGAGCAGGCCGAGCATCGGCGCGAACGCGGCGACGGTCATGGCGTGGCCGAGCAGCGCGATGCCGGCGTACGCGGTGCCCACGCCGACCAGGGCGGTGGCGATGGGCAGCAGGGAGGCGGCGAGCGAGCCGAAGGCGAGGAAGAGCACCACGGCGGCGACGACCACGCCGATCGCCTCGGCGTAGTGCCCGCCCGACGAGGCGGTGAGCGCGATGGCGCTGCCGCCCGACTCGACGCGTAGCCCGTCCGTCTCGGCCGACTTCGCGGCGTGTACGACGGCCTCGGCCTCGGACCTGTCGATGCGCTCGATCGGCTGGTCGAAGGTGACGACGGCGTACGCGGTCCGGCCGTCGCGGCTGATCTGCCCGCTGCCCTGGCCGTCGTAGGGGCTGGTCACCGAGGACACCCCGGGCAGGTCCGCGATGTCGTCCAGGGTGCGGCTCATGGTCTGCTCGACGTCGGCGGCGCGGACGCCGCCGGATCCGGTGTGCCAGACGACGGTGTCGCTGTCACCGCCCATACCTGGGAAGCCCGCGGCCAACAGCTCCCCGGCCCGGCCCGCTTCGGTGCCGGGGACCTCGTAGGTCTCGGAGTACGCGGAGCCGGTGACGGCGGCGGCAGCGGTGACGCCGCCGAAGGCGAGCAGCCACAGCAGGACGGCGACCAGACGGTGCCGGACACACCAGCGTGCAAGGGCTGCCACGACCTGCTCCCAGGGACGATGTGCGGATCTTTGCCTGGGAACGAACGTCGATGAACGAAACAGCCCGCAAAGAACACATGAGCAATCGTTGACCACTGTTGCAGCTGAAAGAGATCGTTTGCCGGGTTCGTGGGCTTCTTCACAAGAGGCGGAAACCGGGAACTTCCGCGGGTCGTGGGGATGCGGTCGCGCCGAGGCGGGTGCCTCACGGGTGCCACGCGAGTGCGTCGCGGGGCGTCGCCGGTGACGAAAACGCCCTGGGGGAACGCATCGTGGCGATGCGTTCCCCCAGGGGCGGCCGGTGCGCGCGGTGGCTCAGCCCTCGCCGACGCCCAGCTTCTGCAGGATCAGCTCCTTGACGCGGGCCGCGTCGGCCTGGCCGCGGGTGGCCTTCATCACCGCGCCGACCAGGGCACCGGCCGCGGCCACCTTGCCGCCGCGGATCTTGTCCGCGATGCCCGGGTTGCCGGCGATGGCCTCGTCGACGGCCGTGCCGAGCGCCGAGTCGTCGGAGACGACCTTCAGACCGCGCTTGTCGACGACCTCGTCCGGGGTGCCTTCGCCCGCGAGGACGCCCTCGATGACCTGGCGGGCCAGCTTGTCGTTCAGGTCACCGGCGGCCACCAGCCGGGTGACGCGGGCGACCTGCTCGGGCGTGATGGCCAGCTCGTCCAGGGCGAGGCCCGACTCGTTGGCGCTGCGCGCCAGTTCGCCCATCCACCACTTGCGGGCGGAGGCGGCGTCGGCACCGGCGCCGATGGTGGCGACGATCGGGTCCAGCGCACCGGCGTTGAGGATCGCCTGCATGTCGGTGGCCGAGATGCCCCACTCCTTGAGGAGGCGGGTGCGGCGGGCCAGCGGCAGTTCGGGCAGCGCGGCCCGGATCTCCTCGACCCACGCGCGCGCGGGCGCCACCGGGACGAGGTCGGGCTCCGGGAAGTACCGGTAGTCCTCGGCCTCCTCCTTCACCCGGCCCGACGTGGTCGACCCGGTGTCCTCGTGGAAGTGCCGGGTCTCCTGCACGATGGTGCCGCCGGACGACAGCACGGCCGCGTGCCGCTGGATCTCGAAGCGGGCGGCACGCTCCACGGACCGCAGCGAGTTGACGTTCTTCGTCTCGGAGCGGGTGCCGAACGTGTCGGCGCCCTTGGGCATCAGCGACAGGTTGACGTCGCAGCGCATCTGGCCCATCTCCATGCGGGCCTCGGACACGCCGAGCGCCCTGATGAGTTCGCGCAGCTCACGGACGTACGCCCGGGCGACCTCGGGGGCACGCTCGCCGGCCCCGACGATCGGCTTGGTGACGATCTCGATGAGCGGGATGCCCGCGCGGTTGTAGTCGAGCAGGGAGTGGGACGCGCCGTGGATGCGGCCGGTCGCGCCGCCCACATGGGTGGACTTGCCGGTGTCCTCTTCCATGTGGGCGCGCTCGATCTCCACGCGGAAGGTCGCGCCGTCCTCCAGCTGTACGTCTAGGTAGCCGTCGAAGGCGATCGGCTCGTCGTACTGGGAGGTCTGGAAGTTCTTCGGCATGTCCGGATAGAAGTAGTTCTTCCGGGCGAAGCGGCACCACTCGGCGATCGAGCAGTTCAGTGCGAGCCCGATCTTGATCGCGGATTCGACGCCGGTCGCGTTGACGACCGGGAGCGCGCCGGGCAGGCCGAGGCAGGTCGGGCAGGTCTGCGAGTTGGGCTCGGCGCCCAGTTCGGTGGAGCACCCGCAGAACATCTTGGTCTTGGTGCCGAGTTCGACATGGACCTCAAGGCCCATGACGGGGTCGTACGACGCCAGCGCGTCCTCGTACGACACCAGGTCGGTCGTGGTGGTCACGGTGAAACTTCCCTCTCAGCCCAGCAGGACGTCGTCGTCGCCCAGCCGCTTCAGCTCGCGGTAGAGGATGGCGAGGCCGGTGGCGATGGCGACGGCGGACACGGTGGCGTCGATCAGGCGCAGCGTGTCGTGCTCGGCGCGGGCCTTCTTGATCTGCTTGGCGACGCCGACCGCGCCGAACGCGGTGGTGGCCATGGACAGGTACGTGCCGGACTTCGACTTCTTGAAGCCCTTGGCCTTGGACAGTGCCTTGCTCACAGCGACGGTGCCTCCTCCAGCAGCGGATGCCCCCACTTTTCCACGAAGGCGGCCTCGACGGCGGCGCCGACCTTGTACAGCCGGTCGTCCTTCATCGCCGGAGCGATGATCTGGAGGCCCACCGGGAGGTTGTCCTCCGGGGCGAGACCGCAGGGCAGCGACATGGCCGCGTTGCCCGCCAGGTTGGTCGGAATGGTGCACAGGTCGGCGAGGTACATGGCCATCGGGTCGTCGGCGCGCTCGCCGATCGCGAAGGCCGTGGTCGGGGTGGTCGGCGAGACGATCGCCTCGACCTGCTCGAAGGCCCTCTCGAAGTCGCGCGTGATCAGGGTGCGGACCTTCTGCGCCGAGCCGTAGTACGCGTCGTAGTAGCCGCTCGACAGGGCGTACGTGCCGAGCATGATGCGGCGCTTGACCTCGGGGCCGAAACCCGCCTCGCGGGTGAGGGAGGTGACCTCTTCGGCGGAGTGGCCGCCGTCGTCGCCGACCCTGAGGCCGTAGCGCAGGCCGTCGAAGCGGGCCAGGTTGGAGGAGCACTCGGACGGCGCGATCAGGTAGTACGCCGACAGGGCGAGGTCGAAGGACGGGCAGTCCAGCTCGACGATCTCGGCGCCCAGCTCCTTCAGCAGCTCGACGGCCTCGTCGAAGCGCTGGATGACGCCGGCCTGGTAGCCCTCGCCGCGGAACTGCTTGACCACGCCGATGCGCATGCCCCGCACCGAGCCGTTGCGGGCGGCCTCGACGACCGGCGGGACGGGGGCGTCGACGGAGGTGGAGTCCATCGGGTCGTGTCCGGCGATGACCTCGTGCAGCAGGGCCGCGTCCAGGACCGTGCGGGCGCAGGGCCCGCCCTGGTCCAGGGAGGACGAGAAGGCCACCATGCCGTAGCGGGAGACGGCGCCGTACGTCGGCTTCACGCCGACGGTGCCGGTGACGGCGGCCGGCTGGCGGATGGAGCCGCCGGTGTCGGTGCCGATGGCGAGCGGCGCCTGGAAGGAGGCCAGCGCGGCGCTGGAGCCGCCGCCGGAGCCGCCGGGGATCCTGGTGAGGTCCCAGGGGTTGCCGGTGGGCCCGTAGGCGCTGTTCTCCGTCGAGGACCCCATGGCGAACTCGTCCATGTTGGTCTTGCCGAGGATCACGACGTCGGCGGCCTTCAGCCGCCGGGTGAGCGTCGCGTCGTACGGCGGGATCCAGCCTTCGAGGATCTTCGAGCCGACGGTCGTGGGGACGCCCTCGGTGGTGAAGATGTCCTTGAGGGCGAGGGGGACACCGGCCAGCGGGCCCAGTTCCTCGCCGCGCTCGCGCTTGTCGTCGACGGCGCGGGCCTGGGCGAGCGCGCCCTCGCGGTCGACGTGCAGGAAGGCGTGCACCTTCTCGTCGACGGCTTCGATGCGGGCGAGATGGGCCTCGGTGACCTCGACGGCCGTCAGCTCGCCGGAGGCGATCTTCGCGGCGGTCTCGGCGGCCGTGAGCTTGATGATGTCCGTCATGGTCAGTCCTCCCCCAGGATCTGCGGCACCTTGAAACGCTGCTGCTCCTGGGCGGGGGCGCTGGAGAGCGCCTGCGCGGGGGTGAGCGAGGGACGGACCTCGTCCGCGCGCATGACGTTGGTCAGCGGGAGCGGGTGCGAGGTCGGCGGTACGTCTTGGTCGGCGACCTCGCTGACGCGGGCGACCGCGCCGATGATGTCGTCGAGCTGGCCCGCGAAGTGGTCGAGTTCTTCGGGCTTCAGCTCCAGACGCGCCAGCCGGGCGAGGTGGGCGACCTCCTCGCGCGTGATGCCAGGCATGCAGCGATCCTCTGGGGTGAGTGTGTGTGGTTTGGGGCCAATCCTATGGGGCGGGGACCGGTCCCCGTGAAACGGTTTCCCCGGCCCGCACGGCGGACCCGGTGCGTCTGCCCCGCCCCGCCTATCAGGCCCGGCGCGTCTCCCATGCCTCGCTGGTGAGGAAGTGGTTGTCGTAGAGGTCCTGGACTTCGAGGATGCTCTCCGGGGTGGCCTCGCCCAGGCGGATGCGGTGCAGGTGCCGGAAGTACTCGAAGCGCTCGACGCCGGGTGTGATGACGATGAGCAGATCGGCGTCGGATCCCGGCACGGCCGCGAAGGCGTGCGGCCTGCCCGGCGGGACGACGACGAGGTCACCGCGGCCCGCGGTGACGACGTCCTCGCCGGAGAGGATGTCGGCGGCGCCGTCGAGCAGGAAGAACATCTCGGCGGAGTTGTCGTGCCAGTGCGGTTTGGCGCCGTCGGCGCCCGCCGTGAGGGTGACCCGCTGGGTGGACAGGGCGCCGCCGGTGGCGCTGCTGTCGGCCAGCAGGCGCACGGTGGTGGGCGCCCGGCCGACGACCTCTGCCTCGGCCTCCCGGACGATCACGGACTGGTCGAATCTCGGAACGGACAGCGACATGACTGGTGTCCCCCTTGCCTTCTTTGATGGTCAGACCGCGAAGAGCAGTCCGGCGCTGATCAGTACGACGACGGCGGTGGCGAAGTGGATCCCGAAGGCGACCGCCTTCGCCCCGCCGTTGCGCAGGACTATCACGGTGTCCAGGAGCGGCACGAGTGCCACGCAGACCATGAACCATGCCTCGGCTCGGGCCCCGGCGGCGGCCAGCAGGACCAGGCCCAGCACCCCGAGGGTGCCGTCCCTCAGGCCCTTGACCGACAGATAGGCGCCGGCGTCGCCGCGGGGGTCGGCCGGGACGCCGTAACCCGCCGCGGCCGGGCCGGGCTGGAACCAGAACCGGTAGCCGAGGAACAGGCAGAACAGGTCGAGCAGGACGGCCAGGGCGTAGGCGGTGACGGTCATGGGATCTCCCCCAGATGGGTGCTAGCAACGCTAGGAACAAGAGCGAAGCTAGCAGATCGCCGACAGAAAGACTAGCGCTGCTAGAGTCTCTGGTATGACGATCCAGAAGCGCCGGGAGCGCGAACGAGCGGAGCGTGAGCGGCTGATCGTGACGGCCGCGCGGGAACTGGCCGAGGCGGAGGGCTGGGACGCGGTGACCACCCGCCGGCTGGCCGCCGAGATCGAGTACAGCCAGCCCGTCCTCTACAGCCACTTCAAGGGCAAGGACGCGATCATGGCGGCGGTCGCGGTGCAGGGCTGCGCCGACCTGGCGACGGAGCTACGGCAGGCGCGGACGGCGGCGCCGGGCACGCGCGAGGCGCTGGCGGCGATCGCGGAGACGTACACGTCCTTCGCCCGGCGCCGGCCCGCCCTCTACGACGCGATGTTCACCCACCTGGTGGACCTTCCCTTCGCGACGGAGGCGGCCCCGGCACCGCTGCGGGAGGCGTTCGGCGAGCTGCTGGTCGTCGTGGAGCCGATCACGTCCGAAGGAGAGGACGCCGGCCTGTTGACGGAGACGTTCTGGGCGAGCCTGCACGGCCTGGCGACGCTGATGCGCAGTGGCCGGCTGCCGGAGCAGGCACACGAAGAGAGGCTGGAGCTGCTGATCCGTCATTTCGCGGGCGGCTGACGGCGCGGGGCGAGATGGCGCCCCGCCGGGCGCGGGGAACTGCGCGATCAGCCGCAACGAGCCCGCGGCCGCGAACGGCCCACGGCAAACGCCCACTCCCCGGCCGAGCCGGACGGCCGGGTCGAAGACTATTCGGCGGCGGGCAACGCGGCACGCGGCCGCTGCCATCCCCGGGACCCCCGCGCCCGCAGCCATGCCGTCGTCTCCTCCGGCGGCATCGCCGCGGCCACCAGCCATCCCTGTACGGCGTCGCAGCCGAGGTCCCGCAGCCGCTCCCAGGTCTCGTCGTCCTCCACGCCCTCGGCGACGACGAGGAGCCCCAGCGAATGCGCCAGGTCGACGGTGCAGCGCACGATCTCGGCGTCCTCGTTGTCCACGGCCAGCCGGGCCACGAAGGACCGGTCGATCTTCAGCTCGCTCACCGGCAGCCGGCGCAGGTGCACCAGCGAGGAGTAGCCGGTTCCGAAGTCGTCCAGGGACATCTTCACGCCGTGCCCGGTGAGCCCGGCGAGGGTGTCGGCGGCCCGCTGCGGGTCCTCCAGCAGCACATGCTCGGTGATCTCCAGCTGGAGCGCTCCCGCGGGCACTCCGTGCCGGGCCAGCCGGGCGGCGACGGAACCCGCGAAGCCGGGCGTGTGGACATCGCGCGGGGAGACGTTCACGGCCACCGGCACCCGCAGTCCCTGGGCCCGCCACTTGGCGACCTGCCCGAGCGCGGTCTCCAGCACGTACTCGGTCAGATGGGGCATCAGCCCGGAGGACTCGGCGATCGCTATGAACTCGTCCGGCGGCACCTTCCCGCGCTCGGGATGCACCCACCGCACCAGCGCCTCCAGCCCTGCGACCTGCCCGTCGAAGCGGACCTTGGGCTGGTAGTGCAGCTGCACCTCGTGCGCGTCCAGCGCCCGGCGCAGATCGCCCAGCAGCCCGAGCCGGTCCGGGGTGTTGGAGTCCCGCTTCGACTCGTACACCTCGACGCCCGTGCGGTCCCGCTTCGCCTGGTACATCGCCACGTCCGCGCGGCGCAGCATGCCCTCGGCGTCGAGCGCGTGGTCCGGGAAGACGGCGACGCCCGCGCTGGCCTCCAGGACGAGGGTGAGCCCGTCGAGGTCGAGCGGCGAGCTGAGCGCGGTGACCAGGTTGCGGGCGACGCGGGTGGCGGACGTCGTGGAGTCGGCGACCGGCAGTAACACGGCGAACTCGTCGCCGCCGAGGCGCGCGGCCTCCGCGCCGCGCGGCAGCGCGAGACGCAGCCGGTCGGCGATCTGGAGCAGCAGCCGGTCCCCGGCGAGATGCCCGAGGGTGTCGTTCACGGAGCGGAACCGGTCGAGGTCGATCAGCATGAGCGCGGACCGGGCGCCGATGCGTTCGGCGTCGTCGAGGGCCGTCCAGATACGTTCCAGCAGCCACTGCCGGTTGGGCAGTCCGGTCAGCGGGTCGCGCAGTTGCTCCTCGGCCCGGGCCCGGGCGATCCACAGGGTGGAGTCGAGGGCGACCAGCGGGATGGCGAACAGCGGCAGCAGCACCGGATGGGCGACCGCCACGACGCAGATCAGCGGGGCGATGCCGAGCAGCGCGACCGCGACGAGGCCCTGTCTGACCAGGGCGGTGCGGGCGACGGTGGGCAGGCCGCCGCCGCGCGGCGCGCTCAGATACCACAGCAGGATGCGGGTGACGGCGAGGTAGGCCGCGGCGACCAGCACGACCTCGGGGACGGTGGTGACGTCCCAGTGGTCGGGGTTCCAGGGGTCCTCGACGGTCGGTACGCGGCCGAAGGAGCCCAGCAGCAGGGCGGCGGCGCCGATGCCGAGGATGTCCACGGCGCCGTGCAGCACGCCCTGCCGCCAGCGGTGCCTGCGGGCGACGCCGACCAGGACGACGACGGTGAGGCTGACCATGCCGGCCGGCACCCAGCCGTAGAGCAGCAGGACGGCGAGGGTGAGGGCGGCGCCGGAGCCGGTGCCGCCCCACCAGCGGGCCCGGCCGAGCATCACGAGGTGGCCGACGATGATGCCGGTGAGCATCGCGAGCGACCAGCCGACGGTGCCGGACGGAAAGAGGGCGTGGTTGTCGGTGAACGCCCGGTAGAACCCGGCGCCCAGCGCGAACCCGGCCGCCGCGACGACGGCGGCGGGCAGCGCCGGCCAGGCCGGCTGGGAATGGTCGGCGCCGGCCAGCACCGGGGCGCCCTCGACGGCCAGGGGAACGGCGTGTGCCCGGGGCGCCGAGCGGACGGCGGCGCGGGCGTCGACGCCCGCGCGCTCCGCGGTCCGGCCCGGCCACCGGCTCTCCCGCCATGCGACCGCTCTGCGGCGCAGGCGCAGCCACGCGTCCGGGGCGGCGCTCTCGGTCGGTTCCATTCCCGTCCCTCTCACAGCCGGCGGTGCCCACGCCACGCGGCCCGACGCCCGACGTCCGTCGACGGCTCCGCGTTGGAACATTCCTTCCCCGTGCTCTTCGGGCACACGGGGATGCCCCGACCGCAGCTGGGCACGGCAGGCGCACATCCCAACAGTAGGCCGCGGAAGGCTTTCACGGGCAGCGGTCGTCGACGGTTGCCCGAATGCGCCCCGGGCTCCCGTATGCATCTGGTATGCGCCGATCGGGTGGTCTTCAACCGCTACTCGCCGGCCGGCAGGGCGACTTCGGCCGCCGCCTCGGGCCCCTGGGCGAGCAGGACGCCGAAGCCGTCCTCGTCCAGGACCGGCACCTTCAGCTGCATGGCCTTGTCGTACTTCGATCCCGGGTTGTCCCCCACGACGACGAACGAGGTCTTCTTCGACACCGATCCGGTCACCTTCGCGCCGCGGCTCTGCAACGCGTCCTTGGCGCCGTCACGGGTGAAGTTCTCCAGGGTGCCGGTCACGACGACGGTCAGTCCCTCCAGCGGGCGCGGACCCTCCTCCTCGCCCGACGACTCGTCCTCCAGGCGGACTCCGGCCGCCTTCCACTTGCGAAGGATCTCGCGGTGCCAGTCCTCGGCGAACCACTCCTTGAGCGCGGCGGCGATGATCGGGCCGACGCCGTCGATGCCCGCCAGTTCCTCCTCGGTGGCCTGCTCGATGCGGTCGACGGAACGGAACTCGCGGGCGAGCGCCTGGGCGGCGACCGGTCCCACATGGCGGATGGACAGCCCGTTCAGGAAGCGGGCGAGCGGACGTTCCTTGGCCGCCTCGATGTTCTGCAGCAGCGCGAGGGTGTTCTTCTTCGGTTCGCCCTTCTGGTTCGCGAAGACCGTGACGACCTTCTCCTGGCCCGTCTTGGGGTCCCGCTTGGGCAGTCCGCTGTCCGGGTCGAGGACGTACGCCTTGATGGGCAGCAGCTTGTCCACCGTGAGGTCGAACAGGTCGCCCTCGTCGCGCAGCGGCGGGTCGGCCGGCTCAAGCGGCCGGGTCAGCGCCGCCGCGGCCACCTCGCCGAAGTGCTCGATGTCCAGGCACTCCCGGCCGGCGAGGTAGGAGACGCGCTCGCGCAACTGGGCGGGGCACGCGCGCGCGTTGGGGCAGCGCAGGTCGATGTCGCCCTCCTTCATGGCCCGCAGCGGCGTCCCGCACTCCGGGCACTCGGCGGGCATCACGAACTCCCGCTCGGTGCCGTCACGCAGGTCGACGACCGGGCCGAGGATCTCCGGGATGACGTCACCGGCCTTGCGGATCACCACGGTGTCACCGATGAGGACGCCCTTGGCCTTGACCACGTCCTGGTTGTGCAGGGTGGCGAACTCGACCTCGGAGCCCGCGACCGTGACCGGCTCGACCTGCGCGTACGGCGTGACACGGCCGGTGCGGCCGACGCCCACCTTGATGTCGATGAGCTTGGTGTTGACCTCCTCCGGCGCGTACTTGTACGCGATCGCCCAGCGCGGGGCGCGGGCGGTGGAGCCGAGACGGCCCTGGAGGCGGATCTCGTCCAGCTTGACGACCACGCCGTCGATCTCGTGCTCCACGGAGTGGCGGTGCTCGCCGTAGTGGGCGATGAACTTCCGTACGCCGTCGAGGTCGTCGACCACGCGGTTGTGCGGGGAGGTGGGCAGTCCCCAGCCCTTGAGCAGGTCGTAGGCCTGGGAGAGCCGGGTGAAGCCCGAGTAGCCCTCCAGGGCGCCGATGCCGTGGACGACCATGTGCAGGGGCCGGGTCGCGGTGACGCGCGGGTCCTTCTGGCGCAGTGAACCGGCGGCCGCGTTGCGCGGGTTGGCGAACGGCTTGTCGCCGGCCGCGACCAGCCGTTCGTTCAGCTCCAGGAACTTCTCCATCGGGAAGTAGACCTCGCCGCGGATCTCCACGACGTCGGGGACGCGCTCGCCGTGCAGCCGGTCGGGGATCTCGGCGATCGTACGGACGTTGGGCGTGATGTCCTCGCCGGTGCGGCCGTCACCGCGGGTCGCCGCGCGGGTGAGCCGGCCGCGCTCGTAGGTGAGGTTCACCGCGAGGCCGTCGACCTTCAGCTCGCACAGGAAGTGGAACTCCTGGTCGCCGAGTTCACGGTGGATACGGTCCGCCCAGGCGGCCAGTTCCTCGTCGTTGAAGGTGTTGTCGAGGGAGAGCATGCGCTCGCGGTGTTCGACCGCGGTGAACTCCGTCTCGTACGCCCCGGCGACCTTCTGGGTCGGCGAGTCGGGCGTGCGCAGCTCCGGATACTCCTCCTCCAGCGCCTCCAGGGAGCGCAGGAGTTTGTCGAACTCCGCGTCGCTGATGACGGGAGCGTCCTTCACGTAGTACCGGAAGCGGTGCTCCTCGATCTGCTCAGCGAGCCGCGCGTGCTTGTCGCGTGCCGCCGCGGGCACCGTCGTCTCCGCTTGCTTGTCGCCGGCCACCGTGTTGTCCTCCCGTTACTCTGGGTCGTCCGCGAGGGATCTCGCCGCCCGGACGCAGTGGGCGAGCGCCGCGCGGGCGTACGCGGGGGAAGCGCCCGCGAGACCGCACGACGGGGTGAGGGTGACCGCGTCCGCGAGCAGCCCCGGATGCAGCCCCAGCCTGCGCCACAGCGTCCTGACACCCACGACGCTACCGGCAGGGTCTGACAATGGGCCGTCCGTGGCCGGCACGACACCGGCGAACAGCCGCGTGCCGCCCTCCACGGCCTCCCCGATCGCCTCGTCGTCACGCTCGGTGAGGAGTGCGACGTCGAACGAGACGGCGGCGGCACCGGCGCGGCGCAGCAGCGCGAACGGGACGTCGGGTGCGCAGCAGTGGACGACGACGGGGTCACCGCCGTGCGCCCCGACGACGTCCCGCAGGGTGGCCTCCACGATCTGCCGGTCCACGGCCCTGTGGGTGCGGTAGCCGCTGGCGGTGCGGACCTGTCCGCGCAGTACGGCGGTGAGGGAGGGCTCGTCGAGCTGGAGCACGAGCCGGGCGCCGGGGACGCGGCGCCGTACCTCGGCGAGGTGCAGGCGCAGGCCCTCGGCGAGCGAGGCGGCGAGGTCACGGCAGGCGCCGGGGTCGGAGAGGGCCGCCTCGCCGTTCCTCAGCTCCAGGGCGGCGGCCAGTGTCCATGGGCCGACCGCCTGCACCTTGAGGTCGCCCTCGTGGCCCTGGGTGAACTCCTCCAGCGCGTCGAGGTCCTCCCCCAGCCAGGACCGCGCCCGCCTGGTGTCCCGGCCCGGACGGTCGGCGAGGCGCCAGCCGCTGGGCTCCACGCGCGCGTACAGCTCGACGAGCATCCCCGCGGTCCGCCCGATCATGTCGGCGCCGGGTCCGCGGGCTGGCAGCTCGGGCAGATGCGGGAAGTCCTCGAAGCTGCCGGTGACGGTCTTGGCCGCCTCCCGTGCGTCCTCGCCGGGCATGGACCCGACACCGGTGGCTGCCGGGAACCTGAACTCGTTCTCACTCACCCCGGAAGCGTAAGCGCTCCGCTTCGGGGTGCCCGTCCTCGCCCACCCACCCACCCGACTCGGCCCACCGACAAGCGCCCCCCACGCGGAGACCCCACCGCCCCCCGAAGCGGCACAGCCCGTCCACGGAACCATCAACCCGACGCCCAGGGCGGAGCAGCGGCGATCGGACACACTCCCATCACGGAGACTGGTCCGCTTCCGGGGGCGGGGCCGGGGGCCGTCGGACACAGCCCGCGTCACACAACCCGGTCGGTGTTCCGGGGCGGGGGTCATCGGGTGCGGTCCGCTTCACACCGCCCGACCGGTGTTCCGGGGGCGTCGGACGCCGGTCGCGTCGCACAGTGCGGTCGGTGGTTCGGGGCGGGGGTGGTGCCGCGGGCGACCGACGGCACGGCGCGGCCCGTTCGGCGCAGTGCTCAGCGGCCCGGGCGGATGGTCACGTCGTTGAGTTCCGCGTCGGGTGGCAGGTCCAGGGACGTCAGGATCGTCGTCGCGACGGACTCGGGGTCGATCCAGCGGGCCGGGTCGTAGTCCTTGCCCTCCTGCCGGTGGACCTTGGCCTGCATGGGGCTCGCGGTGCGCCCGGGGTAGACGGAGGTGACCCGGACCCCGTTGCCGTGCTCCTCCTCGCGCAGGGAGTCGGCGAGCGCCTTCAGGCCGTGTTTGGAGGCGGCGTACGCGGACCAGCCGGCGTGGGCGCTCAGGCCCGCGCCGGAGTTCACGAAGACCACGTGCCCGCGGGCGACGCGCAGCTGGGGCAGGAAGTGACGGGTCAGCTCGGCGGGGGCGATCAGGTTGACGTCGAGCTGCTGCCGCCAGGACTTCGGGGTCAGCTCGTGCACCGCGCCGAGGTCGACCACGCCCGCGATGTGCAGCAGCGAGTCCACCCGGTCCGGGAGCGTCTGGTGGGAGAAGGCCCAGGACAGCCGGTCCGGGTCCGCGAGGTCACCGACGAGCGTGCGCGCCCCTGGAAACTCCGCGGCGAGGTCCTTCGCACGGCCCGCGTCACGCGCGTGCAGGACGAGTTCGTCCCCGCGCGCGTGGAGGCGGCGCGCCACGGCCGCGCCGATGCCGGAGCCCGCCCCGGTGATCACATGAGTAGCCATGCGGGCCATGGTCGCATCAGCGGGGCGTCACTCGATGCCGAGGCTCTCCTCCAGGTAGGCCATCGCCCCGACCGGTTCCTGGGCGAAGAACACCAGGTCGCTCAGTGGGCGGGGCAGGAATCCCTCGGTCTCCATGCGGCGGAACTGCTCCTTGAGGCCGTCGTAGAAGCCCGCGGTGTTGAGCAGCACGACGGGCTTGTCGGTGTGCCCGTGCTTCTTCAGCTCCAGGATCTCGGTGGCCTCGTCGAGCGTCCCGGTGCCCCCCACCATGATCACCACGGCGTCGGCCTTCTCCAGCAGCAGCCGCTTGCGCTCGGCGAGGTCCTTGGCGATCACCATGTCGTGCGCGTCGCGCCGCGCCTTCGTCGAAAGGAACTCGACGGAGACGCCGAGCAGCCTGCCGCCCGCCTCCTGCACGCCGTCCGCGACGACCTTCATCAGGCCGACGTCGGAGCCGCCCCAGACCAGCGTGTGGCCGCCCTTCCCGATCAGGGTCGCGAAGTCGCGCGCGGGGCGCGTGTAGCGGTCGTCGAGGTCGGCGGCCGACAGGAAGACGCAGATGTTCATGGGCCCCACCGTACGCGGGAAGAAGTCGGGGCCGACGGGTGCTGTTCCGATATGGCCGAAGGACACACCATCACCATCGAACAGGGCGGGCAGCACGTGCGCGTGGTGCACGGGGACCAGGTGCTCGCCGAGACCGACCGCCCCCTGCTGCTGCGTGAGACCGGTTGCCCGGTGCGGTACTACATCCCGGCCGAGGACGTGCGCCTCGACCTCCTCACCCCCTCCGACACCCATACCTACTGCCCCTTCAAGGGCACGGCGTCCTACTGGTCGCTGCCGGACGCTCCAGACCTCGTCTGGGGTTATCCGCAGCCCAAGGACGACGTGGCCCGGATCAAGGACCACCTGTGCTTCTACGAAGTGGAAGTGTCGCCCGCTGAAGTGGCGTGACCGAAGTGTCGGACCGATGACGCGCGTGCCGGATGGCAGTCTGCACAGGCATGGACAAGCAGATCATTTCGCCTGACGGCACGCCCATCGCGTACGGACGCTCGGGAGCGGGTCCTGCCGTCGTCCTGGTGAGCGGCGCGATGTCGACGGGCGGGACGCTGGCCCCGCTGGCCAAGCGGCTCGCGGATCGGTTCACCGTCGTCGTGTACGACCGCCGGGGCCGCGGCGCGAGCGGTGACACGGCGCCGTACGCCGTGGCCCGCGAGGTCGAGGACCTGGCGGCGCTGATCGAGGCGGTGGGCGGCCGTGCGGCCCTGTACGGCGTCTCGTCGGGCGGCGCGCTGGCGCTGGAGGCGGCGGCGAGCGGCCTGCCGGTCGCCCGGGTCGCCGTGTACGAGCCGCCGTTCGCGCAGCCCGCCGGTGAGAAGGAGCGCGCCGAGTACACCGAACGGCTCGCCGAGGCGCTTGCCCATGGGCGGCGCGGGGACGCGGTCGAGCTGTTCCTGCGGCTCACGGGGCTGGCCGAGCAGATGATCCAGGGTGCCCGGCAGTCCCCGATGTGGGCCGACATGGAGGCGATCGCGCCGACCCTGGCCTACGACGACGCCGTGCTGGGCGGCGGTGTGCTGCCGCGGGAGCGGATCGCGTCGATCGGCGTGCCGGTGCTGGCCGTGGCGGGCGGGGCGAGCCCCGAATGGCTGCGGGCGTCGACGGCGGAGGTCGCGAAGGCGGCTCCCCGGGGCGCGTTCCGCACCCTGGCGGACCAGACCCACATGGTCGACCCGGACGTCCTCGCCCCGGTCCTGGCCGAGTTCTTCACCACCGGCTGAGGCGCGGGGCGGGGCGCAATGCCGGGTGCCGTGCGCTCCGCGCGGGCCGACAGCGCCGGTCTGTGCCGCGCGGTGCCGTCGGTCGGCTGCGGCGCCGTCGTGGCTGCTCGCTCCCCCAAGTTCTCGGCTTCGCTCGAACAGGGGGGACCCCCACCGCGGCGGAGCCGCACATTGATACAGCCCCGCGCCCCTTCGGGGCGCCCTGTCGCACCGCAAAGGGACTTCGTCGGGCCTGCTCAGACCGCCGCGGGCGTCGCGCGTGTGGTCGAGGCGATGGTCGCCGAGCCCACCACGCGCGTGCCGTCGTACAGGACGATCGCCTGGCCCGGGGCGACGCCGCGGACCGGTGCCGCGAACGACACCTCCAGGGCGCCGTCGACCAGTTCGGCGGTCACCTCGGTCTCGTCGCCGTGCGCGCGCAGCTGCGCGGAGTAGCCGCCGGGGCCTTCGGGGGCGGCGCCGCACCAGCGGGGCTTGATCGCGGTCAGCGCGGTGACGTCAAGGGCGGCGGCCGGGCCGACGGTCACGGTGTTGGTCACCGGGGAGATGTCCAGGACGTAGCGGGGCTTGCCGTCGGGGGCCGGGGTGCCGATGCGCAGCCCCTTGCGCTGGCCGATGGTGAAGCCGTACGCGCCGTCGTGGGTGCCCACCTTGGTGCCGGCCTCGTCGACGATGTCGCCCTCGGCCCGGCCGAGCCGCCGGGCGAGGAATCCCTGGGTGTCGCCGTCGGCGATGAAGCAGATGTCGTGCGAGTCGGGCTTCTGGGCGACGGCGAGCCCGCGGCGCTCGGCCTCGGCGCGGATCTCGTCCTTCGTGGTCACCGTGTCGCCCAGCGGGAACATCGCGTGGGCCAGCTGCCGGTCGTCCAGCACGCCGAGCACGTACGACTGGTCCTTGGCCAGGTCCGAGGCGCGGTGCAGCTCCCGGGTGCCGTCGGCGAGCGTCACCACCTTCGCGTAGTGGCCGGTGCAGACCGCGTCGAAGCCCAGCGCCAGCGCCTTGTCCAGGAGCGCGGCGAACTTGATCTTCTCGTTGCAGCGCAGACACGGGTTGGGGGTGCGGCCGGCCTCGTACTCGGCGACGAAGTCCTCGACCACGTCCTCCCGGAAGCGGTCGGCGAGGTCCCAGACGTAGAAGGGGATGCCGATGACGTCGGCGGCGCGGCGGGCGTCGCGTGAGTCCTCGATGGTGCAGCAGCCCCGGGCGCCGGTGCGGAACGACTGCGGGTTCGCGGAGAGTGCGAGGTGGACGCCGGTCACGTCATGGCCCGCTTCGGCCGCGCGGGCGGCGGCCACGGCGGAGTCGACGCCGCCCGACATGGCGGCGAGGACGCGGAGGGGACGGGTGCGCTGCTGGGTGTCAGTCATAGCCCCTCCAGGGTACGGGGCCGCGGGAACCGGGGCGCGCGAGTATCCGTTGACGATCACATGGGGGACAGGAAGCGGGACGGGGACCGGCAGTTGGGCCGGCGTGCGCTGCTGGTGGGCGGCGCGGCGGCGGCGGTGGGCACGGCCGTGCTGGCCCGCCAGGAGCTGTCCCATCTGTGGTGGCGGCTTCCGGGGGTGGACAAGCCGCGGGTGGCGGGCGCGGTGGACTTCCGGGGCGCGCGCTGGGTTGCGGCGTCCTCGGCGAACTACCGGCGCGCGGACCGGCCGGCCGACTACCGGATCGACCGGGTGGTGGTCCATGTCACGCAGGGCGGCTACCGCAGCGCGGTGCGGGTCTTCCAGGACCCCGGGCACGGGGCGGCCTCGCACTACATCGTCGGCAAGGACGGCCGGATCACGCAGTTGGTGCGGGAGCTGGACGTGGCGTTCCACGCGGGGAACCGGGAGTACAACGAGCGCAGCGTCGGCATCGAGCACGAGGGGTTCGTGGAGCGCGCCTCGTCCTTCACGGACGAGATGTACGCGGCCTCCGCGCGGCTGACGGCCGCGATATGCGCCCGCTACGGCATGTCCGTGGACCGCCGGCACATCATCGGGCATGTGGAGGTGCCCGGTACGGACCACACGGACCCGGGGCGGCACTGGGACTGGGACCGGTACCTGCGGCTGGTGCGCAGGGCATCGACCGACCTTACGCAGCCGACCGCGTCGGCGACCTGACCCCCGCCGAGCCGCGCGGCCCCGCCCGGAGTCCGCAGCGCCGGCAGCCCGGGAGACGGCCGGGCAGAGACCCGCTCCACCCGGCGGGGCGAGCGCGGCGCCTGTGCCAGGTCGACCGGAGCGGGCGGTGGTGGTCTCGGCTCTCAGGTGAGGCCGGCTGCGCGGGCTCGTTCGACTGCGGGGCCGATGGCCTTGGCGACGGCATCCACGTCGGCCTGTGTGGAGGTGTGGCCCAGGGAGAAGCGGAGGGTGCCGCGGGCCAGGTCCGGGTCGGTGCCCGTGGCCAGCAGGACATGGCTGGGCTGGGCGACGCCCGCGGTGCAGGCGGAGCCGGTGGAGCACTCGATGCCCTGGGCGTCCAGCAGGAGCAGCAGCGAGTCGCCCTCGCAGCCGGGGAACGTGAAGTGGGCGTTGGCCGGCAGACGGTGCACGGGGTCGCCGCCGAGGATCGCGTCCGGCACCGCCGACCGCACGGCGGCGACGAGTTCGTCGCGCAGGGCGCCGATCTCACGGGCGAACGAGTCCCGCTGGGCGGCCGCCACCCGGCCGGCGACGGCGAAGGAGGCGATGGCGGGGACGTCGAGGGTGCCGGAGCGGACGTGCCGCTCCTGGCCGCCGCCGTGCAGGACGGGTACGGGGGTGTACTCACGGCCGAGGAGCAGGGCCCCGATGCCGTACGGGCCGCCGATCTTGTGACCGGAGACGGTCAGCGCGGCGAGCCCGGACGCGGCGAAGTCGACCGGAACCTGACCGAACGCCTGCACCGCGTCGGCGTGCAGCGGCACGCCGAACTCGCCCGCCGCCTCGGCCAGTTCACGGACCGGCAGGACGGTGCCGATCTCGTTGTTGGCCCACATGACCGTGGCCAGGGCGACATCGTCGGGGTTGCGGGCGATGGCCTCGCGCAGGGCGTCCGGGTGGACGCGGCCGTACCGGTCGACGGGCAGGTACTCGACGGTGGCGCCCTCGTGTTCGCCGAGCCAGTGGACGGCGTCGAGGACCGCGTGGTGCTCGACGGGGCTGGACAGGACGCGGGTGCGGGCCGGGTCGGCGGCACGGCGGGCCCAGTACAGGCCCTTGACGGCGAGGTTGTCGGCCTCGGTGCCCCCGGAGGTGAAGACGACCTCGCTGGGGCGGGCGCCCAGCGCCTCCGCGAGGGCTTCCCGGGACTCCTCGACCGTACGGCGGGCCTGTCGGCCGGAGGCGTGCAGCGAGGACGCGTTGCCGGTGACGCTCAGGTGGGCGGTCAATGTCTCCGCCGCCTGCGGAAGCATCGGGGTGGTCGCGGCGTGGTCGAGGTAAGCCATGGTGAGGCCGATTCTACGGCGCCCGCTCGGGCGGCCACGGGGGGTGTGGGGCTGCTCTCGGCCAGTCGGCGCGGCGGGCGCGGCCCGTCCCCGGCCGCTCGCCCCGTACAGCCGGGACCGGTGTCCGCGCGCGGCGGCGGCCGGTCGGCTCAGAAGCTCCAGGAGACCGTGCGGTCGGCCTGCATGAAGGCCACCAGGACCAGCAGGTCGGCGATGCCCAGGGTGAGGCCGAGGACGGCGCGGCCGGGGCGGGTGGTGCCGCGCCACAGGGCGACGCCGGCCAGCGCGATGGCGATGGGGCCGAGGACGAGGTTGAGGACGAGGAGGCCGAGCAGGCCCAGGATGAAGGACGCGACGGCCATGCCGTCGGCGTCCCGGGTGGCGGGGCGGCGGGTTGCCGGTGCGGTGAGGTGCATGGTGGTCAGCTCCCGACGGTCGGCTGGTTCAGCGATGACGGTGGGGTGGGGTGGACGGTCGGCGTGGACGGTGGGGTGCGGTGCGTCGGGGTCAGTCGGCCGACGGGCCGCGACGGCGGGCGTGGCGCTCGCGGAGGGCGAAGACACCGAGCCAGACGGCGATGGCGGCGCCGGCGACGGCGGTGAGGGGCAGCGGCGCGTGGGCGACGGTGCCCATCAGGACGCCCAGCAGCAGGAGCGCGGCGACGATGAACAGCATGGGATGCGATCCCCTTCCGAGATGCGCTCGTCAGGTCTCGGTGAACGGTTGTGGCTACAACTGTTCACTGACTACCCACCCTAGCGCGCCGGATGCCTTCCCAATTCCGGAGAACAGTTGTTAACTGGATGACATGAGTCACACCCTCGGTGTCCGGCAGGCCCAGAAGCAGAAGACCCGGCAGGCGCTCCTGGACGCGGCGTTGGCGCTGCTGGAGGAGCAGAGCCTGAGCAGCCTGGGCCTGCGCGAGGTCACCCGTGCCGTCGGGATCGCGCCGACCGCCTTCTACCGGCACTTCCGCTCCGTCGCGGATCTCGGCGTGGCCCTGGTCGACGAGGCGCTGGGCAGCCTGCACCCGATGGTGCGCACGACGGTCTCCACGGCCGACGGCGACGAACGCATCACCCGTACCGTCGAGTTGATCTCCCGTCATGTGCGGACGCACCCCGCTCACATCCGCTTCCTCGCCCGGGAGCGGCACGGCGGGGTGCAGCCGGTGCGCGAGGCCATCCGGGAGCAGTTGGCGCGGTTCGCGGCGGAGGTGAAGGCGGAGCTGGCCAAGGATCCGGAGGCCGCGGGCTGGGACGACGACGACCTGCTGATGCTGGCCCACCTCTACGTCGACCAGATGATCAGCACGGCCTCGCTGTTCCTTGAGGCCATGGAGGCGCCGGACGCGTCGGAGGCGGAACGCGCACACGTCACCCGGGCCGCGACCCGCCGCCTGCGGCTGATCGGCATCGGCCGCCGGAACTGGCTGACCTGACCATCCCCTGCCCCCGGTCAGGACGGCCCCTCCCCCAGCACCCCGCTCATCACGGCGGTCCTCGCCCCCGAACAGCCGCTCCGGTGTCGCCTCTCAGCCGGTCTCGACGGGTTTCGTGCCGTACAGGGTCGTGATGGAGTGGGCCGCCTGTCTCAGCTCCGTGCGGGCCTCGGGTGGGTCCAGGACTTCCACCCGGTCGGAGAACGCGAGCAGTTGGCGGGTGGCGCGCAGCGTCGGGAACGTCAGCCGGAGGGTGACCGCATCGCCCGGCTCCGTGTCGTCGGCGGGCCCGGTCAGTGCCGAGGCGAGCATCCGCCGGACCAGGTCGAGGTGGTCCCGCCGCACCCGCACGGTGACCTCGACCCCGCCCGGTCGCCGCTCCACCTCGCGGCGCAGCACCTCCCAGGCGTCGGCGAGTTCGACGCCCGGCCGCCGGCGCACCGGTTCGTCCAGCAGCCGGGCCGAGTGCACCCGGTCGGCCCGGAACAGCCGCGGCTTCGCGCGCCGGTCGGCGACCAGGTACCAGACCCCGGCCTTGGCGACGAGACCGTACGGGTCGACGGTGTACGTCCGTGCCTCCCGCTGCCCGCTGTGCCGGTAGCGCAGTCTGAGCCGCCGGTCGGCGAACACCGCGTCCTGCAAGATGTCCAGGTCGACGGCCCGCTGCGGCCCGCTCCGCCAGCGGGTGGCGTCCACCAGGATGCGCCGGCTGGTGACCTCGGCGGCCGGCCGGTGGGGCGCCGGCAGGGCCGCCATCACCTTGCGCAGCGCCGAGCCGAGGGCCGCGTCGAGGCCGAGCGCGGCATGCGCGCCCTGCGCGGCCAGGATGAACAGGGCCCGTGACTCGTCGGCGGTCAGCCCGGTGACGTCGGTGCGGAATCCGGCGAGGAGCGCGATGCCGCCGTGCCGGCCGCGTTCCGCGTACACGGGGACGCCTGCGGCCGACAGGGCCTCGACGTCGCGGTAGATGGTCCTGACCGACACCTCCAGCCGGTCGGCCAGTTCATGGGCGGGGACGCGCCCCCGGGTCTGCAGGAGCAGCAGGATCGACAGCAGCCGGTCGGACTTCACTGCCCCAGGATCCCGCCGTGGGGAAAGCGCGGCAAATGCTGACGGCGGCTGTCAGGTTATCCGGGAATCCTGGCCGCACCGACTCACGGAAGGCAACATCATGACCAGCGACACGCCCGAGGTCACCGGCCCCGACCCGCGCCCCGTCTACGCCCGCGCCACCGAGCAGGCGGCGGCGCTCATCGCGACCGTGCGGCCGGAGCAGCTGACCGGTCCGACACCGTGCGCCGAGTTCGACGTGCGCACCCTGCTGAGCCATGTCGTCGGCGGCACCCGGCGCAACACGGTGATCGGCGAGGGCGGCGACGGCTTCGCGGTCCCCTCGTTCGTGGACGGCGTCCCGGACGACGGCTGGGCGGCGGCGTACGAGGAGGCCCGGCTCCGGGCTCTGAAGGCATGGGAGAGCGACGAGCGGATGGCGGCACCGGTGCGGGTGCCCTGGGGCGAGGTTCCGGGCCGGGCCGCGCTCGCCGGCTATGTGATGGAGATCGTGACGCACACCTGGGATCTCTCCGAGGCCCTTGGGCATCCGCGTGAACTCGCCCCGGATCTCGCCGAGTTCGCACTGGCGAACGCCCGGCGGGTGCTGCCGCAGTCCCGGCCGCGGGGCGCCGACACCCCCTTCGACGCCGCCGTCACGGCGCCCGAAGGCGCCGACGCCTACGGCCGGTTGGCGGCCTGGCTGGGGCGCAGGCCGCTCAGTCGAGCCTGACCCGGGCCAGTTGCCGTGACTGGGCGACCAGCCGGTCCGCGCCGTCCCAGACCTCGGCGTCCTCCTCCAGGAAGCCGCCGGCCAGGTTGCGGGTGGTGATCGACACCCGCAGCGGGCCGGGCGCCGGACGGTGCCGCACATGCACGGTCAGTTCGACCGTGGGGACCCAGCCGGACAGGCCGAGTTCGAAAGCGGTGGGCGGCAGGGAGTCGACGGCGAGCAGCAGCGCGAGGGGGTCGGCGTCCCGGCCGTCCGCGAGGCCGAACCAGGAGCGCATCTCCCCCTTGCCGGAGGGCGCGCCGAGCGCCCAGCCGAGGGTGGCGGGGTCGAGCTTCAGCGTCAGCCGGTCGGTGATGGCCGAGCCGACGTCCACCGGGCTCGGGCCGTCCTTCGGGCCGAGGCACTGGTCCATGGGCGGCAGCGCGGGCGGCGTCGCCGTCGTACGGACGTCGTCCGGGAGCGCGTCGAGGTCGCCGTAGGAGGCGAGGACGCGGATGCGCTCGACCTCCTCGCCGTGTTCGTCACGCTGGTAGAGGGATGCCTGGCCGGTGGAGAGGGTGCGGCCGGTGCGCACGGTCTCGGTGCGGATGACGGCGGGGCCGGGCCGGGAGGCGGTCAGATAGTGCGCGGAGACCGTGAACGGGTCGGGATGCGGAAGGGCGTCCGCGAGGGCCCGGCCGAGAACGGCCAGCAGATAGCCGCCGTTGACCGCGTTGGCGATCGTCCAGCCAGCGTGCAGGTCGATGTCGTAGACGCCGGGCTCGCGCCGGGCGACGGCGGTGTCGCGGTCGAACTCGCTGTCGCCGGGCACGGCCCGCCGGTCCGCCGCGGTGGCTTGTTCTGGCATGCGTGAACCGTACAACGGGAAACTACTAAGCGGTAGCTTTCGAGGCCCCCGATCTGATCACATGACGATCCGCCCGCCAGGTGAGGTTCCGGCAATTTCTCGGTAAGTGTCCGGACACGTCCGTAACCCCGCGCCGGTCTTTCCCCTCTATGGGGGCATGAGCCTCACCGGGACTGCTTTCTTCTACACGACCTTCGTGCTGGGCGTGGTCGCCCTCGTCCTGCCGCTCGTCCTGTGGTCGCGGATACGGGGTCCCAAGGCCCTGCGCGTCGTCGCCCGGATGCTGATGCTGCTGTTCGCCCAGGGCACCGCCGTGACCCTGGTCTTCGTCCTGGTCAACAACTCCAACAACCTGTACGACAACTGGTCCGACCTGCTCGGCACCGGCAACCATGTGCAGCAGGCCGCCGACCTCGGCAGGGACGGCACCGGCGGGCTTGCGCTCCAGCGGCTGCCCAAGGTGAAGCAGGCGTTCCAGGCGGCCGACGGGCCCGGCATGCGCGCGGCCGGCGGGGTCCGCGTGACCCAGCTCAGGGGCCGGGTGTCCGGGGTGAACGCGGAGGTCTACGTCTGGCTCCCGCCGCAGTACGGCCAACCCGCCTACCGGCACCGGAAGTTCCCCGTGGTGGAACTGCTGCCCGGCTACCCCGGCTCGGCGAAGGCGTGGTTCGGCTCGCTGAAGGCGCACGAGCAGGTGCTGCCGCTGATGGAGAGCGGCCGAGTCGCGCCGTTCATCCTGGTGGCGCCCCGCACCAACCTGCTGGCCGGGGTGGACACGGGCTGCGCGAACATCCCGGGCACGGTGAACGCCGACAGCTGGCTGAGCATCGACGTGCCCAAGATGGTCACGGACAACTTCCGCGCGGAGCCCGGGCCGGCCGGCTGGGCGGTCGCCGGGTACTCGGCGGGCGCGCACTGCGCCGTCAAGCTGGCCGTGGCCCACCCCGACCGCTACCGGGCCGCGGTGAGCCTGTCCGGCTACAACGACCCGATCGGCGAGCGGAACTCGCTGACGGCGCAGAACCCTGCCGTACGCGCCCGCAACAACCCCTATCTGCTGCTGAAGAAGGCCCCCGTGCCGCCCAGGATCGCGCTGTACGTCTCCGGCGAGTCCGGTGACGGCTACCAGGCCGGCGTGGCCCTGGAGTCGGTGGCCAGGGCGCCGACGACGGTGCACGTGGTGTTCCTGCCGCGCAGCGCGGGCGGGCACACCATGGCGCTGTGGCGGCCCCAGGTGCCGGCCGTGTTCCGCTGGCTGACCGTGCAGATGGGCCAGAGCCGGGTCGGCGGCGCTACTCCTCCGTCACCGTCGACCGCCGGTTCCAGGCGCGCGGCGCTCGCCAGTGGAAACGCATCGCCAGCAGCCGCAGGACGAAGGCGGTGAGCGCAGCGAGCCCGCTGGTGAACGGATTGAGCGCGCCGTAGCGCAGGCACAGCGCCACCAAGGCGGCGCCGACGATCGCCGGGACCGCGTACAGGTCGCGGTCCCAGCGCAGCAGGGAGGGGACCTCGTTGGCGAGCACATCGCGCAGGACGCCGCCGCCGACCGCGGTGGCGAGGCCCAGCGCCGCCGACGCGGTCAGGCCGAGCCCGTAGGCGTACGCCTTCGTCGTCCCCGCCACGCAGAACAGGCCGAGGCCCGCCGCGTCGAAGACGTTGACCGCGACCTGGATGCGCTCCACCTGGGGGTGCAGGAAGATCACCAGCAGGGCGGCGAGCAGCGGTGTGCTGAAGTACCCGAGGTCCGTGAACGCGGCCGGCGGCACGGCGCCGATGACCAGGTCGCGGAACAGCCCGCCGCCGAGCGCGGTGACCTCGGCGAGCACGGCGATGCCGAAGACGTCGAAGTTCTTGCGCACGGCCAGCAGCGCACCGGAGATCGCGAAGACGAAGATGCCGACGAGATCGAGGGTGTGCTGGACGGACGGGCCGAAGAGTTGCTGGAACACCCGGACATTCTCACCCGGGGCCGGAACGCGGGCCCGGCGCGGGACCGTCCGCGCACGTGCCGGACGGGAGGGCGCGCCCCGCGCACCCTCCCGTCCGGTCCTTCGGCGGCCTCGGCCGGCCGCCCTACCAGGTGTCCCTATGCGTCCTTCGACCGCGGCGTCTCGTCCGCCGCCGCCTCACCGGCGGCGTCACGGGCGGCCTCGTCGGGCTCGTCGTCGGAGGTCTCCCGGGACTCGCCCTCGGCTGCGTCCGCCTCGGAGTCCTGCGCGCTCGGCGCGGACGCCTCCGCCGGCACCGCGCTCGCCTCGGCGGGCTCCGCCGCGGTCGCCTTCGCGGTCACCGCGGCGCCCTTGTCCGCACTCTCCTCGGAACCCTTGTCCGAGCCCCTGTCCGCGCTCTCCTCGGAACCCTTGTCCGAGCCCTTGTCCGCGCTCTCCTCGGAGCCCTTGTCCGAGCCCTTGTCGGCGGTCTTGTCCGCGCTCTTGACCGCGGTCGCCTCGGCAGGGGCCTGCGCGGACTCCTCGGCGGGCGCGTCCGCGTCCTGATCCGAGACCGCCGCCGCGACCGCGGCCGACGTCTCCGCCGACTCCTCCAGGATCGCGTCCGGGACGAGTTCCCCGGCCTCCTTCGCCGCGGACAGCAGGACGGTGTCCTGCGGTGCCTGGTCGGCGAAGTTCTCCGGGTGGTGGCAGGCGACGCGCTGACCGGGCCGCAGCTCCAGGAGCTGCGGTTCGGTCGTGCGGCAGATCTCCGTGGCCTTCCAGCAGCGGGTGTGGAAGCGGCAGCCGCTCGGCGGGGCGATCGGCGAGGGCACATCGCCCTTGAGCAGAATGCGCTCGCTCTTGGCGTTCTTGCGCCTCGGGTCCGGGATCGGCACGGCCGACATCAGCGCCTTGGTGTACGGGTGCATCGGCGCCTTGTACAGCGAGTCGCGGTCGGCCAGCTCCACGATCTTGCCGAGGTACATCACCGCGATCCGGTCCGAGACGTGCCGGACGACCGAGAGGTCGTGCGCGATGATCACATACGTCAGGCCCAGCTCCTGCTGGAGGTCGTCGAGGAGGTTCACGACCTGCGCCTGGATCGACACGTCGAGGGCCGACACCGGCTCGTCCGCCACGACCAGTTTCGGGTTGAGCGCGAGCGCGCGGGCGATGCCGATGCGCTGGCGCTGACCGCCGGAGAACTCGTGCGGATAGCGGTTGTAGTGCTCGGGGTTGAGGCCCACGACCGACAGCAGCCGCTGCACTTCCTTCTTGATGCCGCCCTCGGGCGTCACATCCTGGAGCTTGAAGGGAGCGCCGATGATGGTGCCGATGGTGTGCCGCGGGTTCAGCGACGAGTACGGGTCCTGGAAGATCATCTGCACGTCACGGCGCAGCGGACGCATGCCGCCGACGCCGAGGTGCGTGATGTCCTTCCCCTCGAACTCGACCTTCCCCGCGGTCGGTTCGAGCAGCCGGGTGATCAGCCGACCCATCGTGGACTTGCCGCAGCCCGACTCCCCCACCACGCCGAGGGTTTCACCGGAGCGCACCTCGAAGTCGAGCCCGTCGACCGCCCGCACCGAACCGACCTGCCGCTGCAGCAGGCCCTTCTTGATCGGGAAGTGCTTTTGCAGCCCGGTCACCTTGAGCAGGACCTCGCCGGGTGCGGCGCCCTTGTCCAGGGTGGCCGTCCCCGCGGTCCGCGCACCGGCGTTGTCAGCGTCGTCGCTCTGTGCAGGGATGCTCACTGCGTTGTCCTCTGCGTTCTCACTCACAGCTTCGGCGCAATCTCTTCGGTCCAGATCCGCTCCCGCTGCTCCTGCGACATGTGGCAGGCGGCCCAGTGCCGGCTGCCGACCTCGGTCAGCTCGGGGCGGACCGTGCGGGTGACGTTGTCCTTCGGCACGTCGGCGTACGGGCAGCGCGGGTTGAAGGCGCAGCCGGACGGGACGTTGATCAGGGAGGGCGGGGAGCCCTTGACCGGGATCAGCCGCTCCTGCTGCTCGCGGTCGAGGCGCGGCATCGAGCCCAGCAGGCCCCAGGTGTAGGGGTGGCGGGGCTCGTAGAAGACCTTGTCCGCCGGGCCCCGCTCGACGCAGCGGCCGCCGTACATCACCAGGATGTCGTCGGCCAGTTCGGCGACGACGCCCAGGTCGTGGGTGATGATGACGACCGCGGAGCCGAACTCCTTCTGCAGGTCCCGGATCAGGTCCAGGATCTGCGCCTGGACCGTCACGTCCAGGGCGGTGGTCGGCTCGTCCGCGATCAGCAGCTCGGGGTTGTTGACCAGCGACATCGCGATCATCGCGCGCTGGCGCATACCGCCGGAGAACTCGTGCGGGTAGCTGTCGACCCGCTTGTCGGGCTGCGGGATGCCCACCCGGTCGAGCATCTCGACCGCACGCCGCTTGGCGGTCTTCTTGTCGACGTCGTGGTGGATCCGGTATGCCTCCACGATCTGCTGGCCGATCGTGTAGTACGGGTGCAGCGCGGACAGCGGGTCCTGGAAGATCATCGCCATCTGCCGGCCGCGCAGCTTGCGCACGTGGTCGGGGTCGGCGGACAGCAGCTCGGTGCCGTCCAGCCAGATCTCGCCGGAGATCTGCGCCTTGCGCTTGCCGTACTGGCCGGCCGTGTGCAGGCCCATGATGCCGAGCGAGGTCACCGACTTGCCGGAGCCCGACTCGCCCACGATCCCGAGGGTCTTGCCCTTCTCCAGCTTGAAGCTGAGCCCGTCGACGGACTTGACCAGGCCGTCGTCGGTCGGGAAGTGCACCTTCAGGTCGCGTACTTCCAGGAAGGCGGTGCTGGGCGAGGCGGCGGTGGGCTCGCCCACGGCCGCTCCGCTCTTGCTGAGTTCGGTCATGCGAGCCTCACTCGGGGGTCGATCACGGCGTAGAGGATGTCCACGACCAGGTTGGCGATGAGCACGGCGAGCGAGGTGATCAGAACGACGCCCAGGATGATGGGCAGGTCCTGGGTCTTGATCGCGGTCAGCACCTCCCGGCCGAGGCCGGGCAGGTTGAACGTGCTCTCGGTCAGGACCGCGCCGCCGATCAGGGCCCCGAGGTCCATGCCGAGCATGGTCAGGATCGGCGTCATCGTGGAGCGCATGGCGTGCTTGCCGATGACGGTCTGCTCCCGCAGGCCCTTGGCGCGGGCGGTGCGGATGTAGTCCTCGCCCAGGATCTCCAGCATGGTCGCGCGGGTGATCCGGGCGTACATCGCCGCGTAGAGGAAGGCGAGGGTGATCCACGGGAGGATCATGCCGCCGAACCAGCCGCCGAAGCTCTGGCTGAGGGGCACGTACTCGGCGTCGAACCACTTCAGGCCGAAGGCGAAGACCGACAGGGCGATCATGCCCGTGAAGTAGATGGGGAGCGAGACACCGGACAGGGCGATGACCATCGCGCCGCGGTCCCAGATGCTGCCCCGCTTGAGCGCGGAGAGGACACCCGCCGCGACACCGACGACCAGCCACAGGACGGCGGCACCGAGCGCGAGACCCAGGGTCACCGGGAAGCGGTCGGTGAGCACCGGCCAGATGGCCTGCTCGGTGCGGAAGGAGTAGCCGAAGCACGGCGCGGCGCAGTGGGTGACGTCACCGCCGGCCGCGTAGGTGCGGCCCGCGAAGATGCCCTTGAAGAACTCCCAGACCTGGGCGTAGATCGGGTCGTTCAGGCCCAGCTTCACCCGTACGGCCTCGACGGCCGCGGGATCGGCCTGCTTGCCCACGAAGCTCGTGGCGATGTCGACGCCCGCCCACTTGGGGACGAGGAAGAAGATGCCGAAGACCACCAGGATGATGACCACGAGCATCACTGCGGCGGCGAACAACCGCCTGATGAGGTAAGCGAGCACAGCTCTCGGCCCGCCGCGGGCCGCGGGCCACCGGTGGGGCTTTCCCACGCCTTGTGGGCGGTGGGGGACCTCCGGTGGCCCGCGATCACGCGTCGCCGGCCTTCACCTGCCTTTCGTGCCGTACGGCGGGTGTGCCGGGTTACTTCGGGTTCTTCAGACCGAGGTTGACGAAGTCGTACATGCCGCTGTAGCCGTCGGACGTGTAGACGTTCGCCAGGTTGCTGGAGCGCCAGTTGAGGAACTTCTCGAACACGAAGGGCAGGTAGTAGCCGCCCTCCATGACCTTGTGGTTGATCTCCGTGGCGATCTTGGCCTTGCCCGCGTCGTCCAGCGTGTCGACGTAGTCGTCGAACAGGCCGTCGATCGACTTGTCCTTGATCAGAGCGTAGTTGTTGTTACCGCTCTCCAGGATGTAGTTGCTGTTCCACAGCGGCAGACCGTAGCCCTGGACGGACGGGAAGTCCGGGCCCCAGCCCATGATGATGATGCCGTAGCCCTTCTTCTTCACGTTCGAGGGGCTGCCGATGATGCCGGTGGTCTGCGAACCGTCGTACTGGTCGATCTCGACGTCGATGCCGACCTTCTTCAGCGACGCCTGCATGGACTGAGCGGTGGCCACCTCGACCGGCTTGTTGTTGCGGACGGCGATGGTGGTCTTGAAGCCGTTCGGCTTGCCGCAGGCCTTCAGCTCTTCCTTGGCCTTGGCGGCGTTGCCGCTCTTGTTGGCGCCGGCCAGCTCGTACGGGTCGTAGCTCTGGCCCTCGGAGCCGGGCACCGCCGGGGGCAGCATGTTGGTGCCGATGTCACCGCCGGCGAGCGGGCCGCCGCGGGCGGTCTGCAGCGACACGTGGTCGGCGCCGTAGATGACGGCCTTGCGGCAGTGGATGTTGTCGAACGGCTTCACGCTCTGCGGGAAGACCGCGTAGCGGATGAAGCCGGAGACGGGGTTGTCCAGGTTGGCCTTGTGCTGCTTCAGGGCGGTGGTGCGACCCTGCGGGGACATGCCGGTCTGGTTGATGTCCAGGTCCAGGTCACCGTTGATCAGGCGCTGGTCCAGCTCGTTGGCGTTGGTGAAGAACTTGACCGTGATCTTGTCCGGGTACGCCTTGCGGACCGGGTCCGAGGACTGCTTCCACTCGGTGTTGCGGACCAGGGTGAGGTCCTTGCCCGGGTTGTAGGACTCGAACTTGTACGGGCCCGAGGAGAACGGGTGCAGCTGGTACTTGGACTTGGTGTCCTTGTCCTGGCGGACCGGGGAGCCCGAGGTCAGGGCCAGCATCTCCTCGAAGTCCGAGTTGGCCTTCGGCAGGTGGAAGACGATGGTCTTGTCGTCGGGCGTCTCGATCGCCTTCAGACCGAGCTTGTCCGCGGACTTGTCCTTGTACGGGCCCTGGTACTCACCCTTGGGGTCGAGCACCTCCTTCAGGTACGTCGGACCGCCGGAGAGCACGTCCTGTGCCCACACCCGCTCGATGCCGTACTTGACGTCCTTCGAGGTGATCGGCTTGCCGTCTTCCCACGTGATGCCGTCGCGCAGGGTGTACGTGTAGGTCTTGCCGTCGTCGCTGACCTTGGCGACACTGGTGGCGAGGTCGGGCGCCACGGAGGCGCCGTCCTTGCCCGGGGCCGGCTTGTTCGTGACGAGCTGACGGCTGTAGTAGCGCGAGAAGTTCCACATGAAGCCGTAGTAGCCGCGGGTGGTGTCCCACGAGTCGGCGTCCTGGGCACCGCCGAACTTCAGCGTGCCACCCTTCTTGGCCAGCGAGGCCTGGGCGACCTTGTTGTTCGCGGCGTCGAAGCCCGCGGCGCCGTTCTTCGAGCCCTTGTCGCCACTGTCGTCGCCGCCGCCGCACGCTGCCGTGGTCAGCAGCGCGGCGACCACGGCGGCAGCGGCCATGGCCTGCTTGCGCCGCCCTGAGGTGCGTTGGGTAGTCACGATCTCGGATCCTCCGGATGGATTTGATGAGAGATCCCGTGTATGAGCCACGGGTCGCTTGGGGTACGGCAGTTCAGCGGGAGCCCTTCGGGTCCAGCGCGTCGCGCACGCCGTCGCCGAAGAGGTTGAAGGCAAGAACGGTGATGAAGATCGCCACGCCCGGGACCACCATGTACATGGGGTCCGAGTCGTAGTAGTCGATCGCGCTCGACAGCATCTGCCCCCAGGAGGCCGTGGGCGGCTTGACGCCCACGCCCAGGAAGCTGAGTGCCGCCTCGGTGAGGATGTTGGTCGGGATCATCATCGTCGTGTAGACGATGATCGGCGCGACCAGGTTGGGCAGCAGTTCCTTGAAGAGGATGTACAGCCGCCCGGCGCCCAGCGATCGGGCGGCCTCGACGTACTCCCGCTCGCGCAGCGACAGCGTCTGACCGCGCACCACGCGTCCGATGTAGGGCCAGCCGAAGAAGCCGATGACCAGGATCATCACGAACACACGCACGCTCGTACCGGTCAGCCCCAGCATGTCGCTCGGCATGACGGAGACGAGGGCGATGATGAAGAGCAGCTGCGGGAAGGCCAGCAGGCCGTCCATGACCCGGCTGATGACGGAGTCGACCCAGCCGCCGAAGAAGCCCGCGAGGATGCCCAGGACGGTGCCGAGGATCACGGCCACCACCGCGGACAGGAAGCCGACCAGCAGCGAGATACGGGCGCCGTAGAGGATGCGCGCGAAGATGTCGCGGCCGTTGACCGGCTCGACGCCCAGCAGGTGGTCCCCGCTGATGCCCCCCAGTGAGCCGGTGGGAGTGCCGAACAGCGGGTCGATCAGGTCCTCGTGGTAGACGTCGGGGTCCTGCCCGACGAGGTTCGTGATCACCGGCGCGAGCAGGGCGATCACGATGAGCGCCAGGACCACGATGCCGCCCGTGAGGGCGAGCTTGTCCCGCTTGAGGCGTTCCCAGGCGATCCGCCCCAAAGAGCGTCCCTGGACGGCCTTGGCGCCGGCGCTGACAACCGCCGCTTCCTCGGCCGGGCTCGGGGCCGCTTCCGCGGTCGGCTCGTGCAATGGTGCCGTCATCTGGCAGGGACCCCTCTCAACCGGCGGTAGCCGGCCCGCACTTGCCGCTGTGGCGGCATGATCAGTCCGTCGTACAAAGGGGCGACAGGCCCCTGCTGCGGGAGTCTTCAATGCTTGGGCGATCTGCTGCCAGACTTGGCGGCGAATGGATGCGTAAACGTGATGCTGTCTGGAGGGTTCCGTTATCCGGACAGTGGGTAACGGGGTTCGGACGTGGAGGAGTTGGGCCAACGGGACGGAGTCGGACGTTCCGGCGCGCTCTACACGCGAAGACCCGCTGCTGTCACTCCGTCACCCGGCTCACCACCCGCCCGCGGCGGCATGGCGTCAGTACCTGCCCTGGACCGGGGGATAGCCGTACCCGGCGGCCGGGGCTGGCGGTTGGGCGGCGTGCGCCTCACGGTCGTAGAAGGGGCGGGCGGCGGCCCGCATCCACATGACGACCGGGTCGTACTCGTCGGTCATCGCGACGGTCGCGACCGGCAGCCCCTCCGGTACGGCGCCCATCGACTGCTGCATCATCGCGCGCACCGAGTCCACCGCTGGCGGCGAAGTGTCGTACACGTCAAGGCCGATGGCGAGGTAGGGCGACCCGAGGGCGGGCTGCACCCAGGCCCGGCGCAGCGAGCGTACGGCCGCGGTGCGGTGGGCGTTCTGCGCGAGCAGGGCGTAGAACTGCGGGATCTCGATGCCGGGTTCCGACAGTCTGAGCGGGCCGGCCGGCTGGCGGTCCAGGCCCGTGGCGATGCGCCGCAGATCGAGCCAGGGCACGCCGACGCCGCCGCCCGGCGCGTGCGGGTTGAGCCAGAGGCCGTAGTGGTCGGGGTAGAGGGTGCGGGCGACGTCGACTCCGTCGACCACCTCGTACGAGCGGTTCCAGCCACTGGCGGAGAGTTCCTGGGCGGAGGTGACGCAGGGGACGTAGCCGTGGCCGTCGATCTCCATGTTCCCGTACTGGGCGTCGGGGGAGCCGGACTGGCCGTGCCACAGCAGCATCCAGACCTGGCCGGAGCCGGGTGTCGCGAGCGCGCGCAGCAGCGCCTCGTAGGCGTCGTAGCGCCCGGGCGTGACCTGGCGCAGCGTGTGCTCGACGCTGCCGCTGAGGCTCGCGCTCACCTGACTTACCGCCTCTTCTTCGAGTACCCCGCATTCGCCACACAGCTTAAGCGCCCCACCCCCACCCCACCGCGCCCATCAAGCCCCCGACCCGACAGCCCCCCAAAGGGGCGCGAGGCTCCAACCACAACAAAGCCGCAGCCAAACGACGCCGCCCGGCAGCGCCGCAGGGGCGCGGGGAACTGCGCGCCCAACCACAACAAAGCCGCAGCCGAACAACGCCGCCCGGCAGCGCCGCAGGGGCGCGGGGAACTGCGCGCCCAACCACAACAAAGCCGCAGCCGAACAACGCCGCCCGGCAGCGCCATAGGGGCGCGGGGAACGGCGCGACCAACCACAACGGCCCCGCAGCCGAACAACGACGCCCGGCAGCGCCATAGGGGCGCGGGGAACTGCGCGACCAACCACAACAAAGCCGCAGCCGAACAACGACGCCCGGCAGCGCCGCAGGGGCGCGGGGAACTGCGCGATCGGCCACGACGGAGCCGCAGCCGAACAACACCCCGCAGCGCCCCCAAAGCGCCGCAGGCAACCGGCGCCGCAGGCAACCGGCGTCGCAGGCAACCGTAGAAACGGCCCACCCAGCGGAGCGCTACCGTTCGTAGAAGGGCCGCACCTTCGCCCTCAGCCACTCCCCCACCGGGTCCTCCGCGACATCGAGCAGGACCAGGTTGACCGGCCACCGCACCGGAACCTCCGCGAGGGCCCGCCCCAACGCCTCCAGCGGCAGCGCCCGCAGATCGCCCTCCCACTGGTTGAGTTCGACGCCCACGAACAGCACCGGATCCGCCGTCTCGATGGCCGCGAGGCACCGACGGGCCGAGCGGACCACGCCGATCGCGGTGAACTCGGCGGACGCGGCGGACAGGAAGTCGACCGGGTCGTCCTGCCAGTCGGGCTCGAACAGCCGGACCCGGCCGCCGCTCGCCGGTCCGTCCAGCTCGGTGCGCCCGGCCCGGCACAGTTCGGCCACCGCCTCCGGCGGGAGCGGGGCGCCGACCACGCCGCCCGGGTTGACCGCGATGCCGACCTGCGGGGGCAGCCCGCGGGCGAACTCCACGGCGGGGGCGATGGTGTACGACATGTGGGAGCCGGCGACCTGTCGGAACTGCTCCTCGGAGCTGAAGACCGGCACATGGACCTGACCGTCGATGTCCACGGTGGGCAGGTCGAGGGGGCCGCTGTGCGGGCCGCCGCCGCTCGGCAGCGGGATCCACAGGAAGCTGCGCCCGAGGACTTCGATGATCCGGCCGCCGGCCGACGGGACGCCGAGCGAGGCCGAAAGCACCTCCTCCAGCTCGTTGCCGGGCCATCCGCCGTGCGGGTGGGGGTGCGCCTGTGCCGGGAAGTCCATCTGCCTACCGCCTGCTGGGAACCGCTGCTGTGGCTGAAAAGGCTAACGGGTGGCGGTGCCGGCCCTTCACCGTGCGAAGCCGATCCGGTGCAGCACGTCCGCCGCGTCCCGGTCGAGGAGCACCGCGGAGCCGCAGCCCCCGGGCAGTTCCCCCCGCTCGACCGCGCGCAGCAGCCGGGCCGCCGACCTGCGGTGGCGCACAAAGGCGTGGCGGGAGACGCCCCGGCCGCGCTCGCGCTGCCCGTCGAGCGCGGTCGTGGGCGGCACGTCGAGGAGGATCAGGTGCAGGGTGCCGCCGCGGCGGCGGGCCTCGCGGGCCAGCCAGCCGCGCACCCAGGACTGGGTGCCGCAGTCGTGCACCACGACGCCCTCGCCGGTGCGCAGGGCGCGGCGCAGCGCGGCGTAGTGGGCGAGGCGTACCAGCGGGCGGTACAGCGCGTAGGGCAGCAGCCGCGGGAGGCGGGCGTCCCAGCGGTCCCGGGTGTCCTGGGAGTCGATGCGGATGCCGTCGACCGCGCGGTCCATCAGGGTCGACTTGCCGCTGCCGGGCAGGCCGGTGACCACGGCCAGGTCGTGGCGGCCGAAGACGAGCGCGTAGGGGCTGCGGCCGGCCCGCTCGCGCAGGTCGCGGACGATCGGGGCCGCCGGGCGGTCCGCGCAGCGCTCGGCGGCGGGGGCGCCCGGCTGCCCGGGTAGTGCGAGGCCCGTGGTCGTGGCGTACGCCGTGGTCCTGTTCACCGTGATCGTCCTCCCCTTGGGTCCGGACATCCCCATCCCCGTCGAGTGTAAAGAGAAGGTAATGCGTGGCGTCTCACGGTGTCGTGCGCGTTCTGCCACAGCCCGGTCACGGATCCGGCCTGCCGTGCGGCGGCGATGCGTGCAATGATGAGCCCGCCAACTGCATACCGGCCGCTTGAATCCGCGCGGGAGAGTTCCCAGCAGCCCCGCTGGGACGCCGAAGGAGCAAGTCCCTCCCTTGAATCTCTCAGGCCCCGTTACCGCGCGGGCGAGGCACATCTGAAAAGCGGGCCGCTGTCCAGTGGCTCCACCCAAGGTGCAAGCCGTGACCACACAGGTGGTCAGGGCGAACCTCTCAGGTTCCGATGACAGATGGGGAGGATCCACCTCGCCTTCCCCACGCCTTGGGAGACATCCGTCCGATGAGCAGTACCGAACACTCGACACTGCGGCATACCGCGCTGGACGCGCTGCACCGCTCGCTCGGTGCGACGATGACCGACTTCGCCGGCTGGGACATGCCCCTGCGCTACGGCTCAGAGCGCGACGAGCACACGGCCGTACGCACGAGGGCCGGCCTCTTCGACCTCTCCCACATGGGGGAGATCGGGGTGACCGGGCCCGGGGCCGCCGCCCTGCTGAACTTCGCCCTGGTCGGGAACATCGCCTCGGTCGGTGTCGGCCGCGCCCGCTACACCATGATCTGCCGGTCCGACGGCGGCATCCTGGACGACCTGATCGTCTACCGGCTCGCCGAGCACGAGTTCCTGGTCGTCGCGAACGCCGCCAACGCGCAGGTGGTGCTCGACGCGCTGGTGGAGCGCGGCGCCGGCTTCGACGCGCAGGTACGCGACGACCGCGACGCCTACGCGCTGATCGCCGTCCAGGGCCCCGAGTCCCCGGGTGTCCTGGCCTCCCTCACGGACGCCGATCTGGCGGGCCTCAAGTACTACGCGGGCCTGCCAGGCACCGTCGCCGGTGTACCCGCGCTGATCGCCCGTACCGGCTACACCGGCGAGGACGGCTTCGAGCTGTTCGTGAAGCCGGAGCACGCCGTGCGGCTGTGGCAGGCGCTGACCGAGGCGGGCGAGGGCGTCGGCCTGGTGCCGTGCGGCCTGTCCTGCCGGGACACGCTGCGCCTGGAGGCGGGCATGCCGCTGTACGGGCACGAGCTGTCGACCTCGCTCACCCCCTTCGACGCCGGGCTCGGCCGGGTGGTGAAGTTCGAGAAGGAGGGCGACTTCGTCGGGCGCGAGGCGCTGCTTGCGGCGTCCGCGCGCGCCGAGCAGAACCCGCCGCGCGTGCTGGTCGGCCTGGTCGCCGAGGGCCGCCGGGTGCCGCGCGCCGGGTATCCGGTCGTCGCGGGCGGCGAGGTGGTCGGCGAGGTGACCTCCGGCGCCCCCTCGCCCACGCTGGGCCGGCCCATCGCGATGGCGTACGTCGACGCGGCGCACGCGGCGCCCGGCACGGCGGGCGTCGGCGTGGACATCCGGGGCACCCATGAGCCGTACGAGGTCGTGGCGCTGCCCTTCTACCGGCGGCAGAAGTAGAGACTGCACCGCGGGGCGCCCCGCGGCCCCTGCCCCGCTGTGATGCCGGGCACACCACCCCGCTCACCTGCGCCTTCCGCCCTCCCCCGTCATCAGCACTGTCTCGCATACAGGAGAATTCAGGTCATGAGCAACCCCCAGCAGCTGCGCTACAGCAAGGAGCACGAGTGGCTGTCGGCCGCCGAGGACGGCGTCTCGACGGTCGGCATCACGGAGTTCGCGGCCAACGCGCTCGGCGATGTCGTCTACGCCCAGCTCCCGGAGGTCGGCTCCACCGTGACCGCGGGCGAGTCCTGCGGTGAGCTGGAGTCGACCAAGTCGGTGTCCGACCTGTACTCCCCCGTGACCGGCGAGGTCACCGCCGTCAACGAGGACGTCGTGGACGATCCGTCGCTGGTCAACTCGGCCCCCTTCGAGGGCGGCTGGCTGTTCAAGGTGCGCGTCGCCGAGGAGCCGGCCGACCTGCTCTCGGCCGACGAGTACGTCGCCTTCACCGCCGGCTGAGGAGTCGATGACCACATGTCGCTGATGAACACCCCGCTGCACGAGCTGGACCCGGACGTGGCCGCCGCGGTCGACGCCGAGCTGCACCGCCAGCAGTCCACCCTGGAGATGATCGCCTCCGAGAACTTCGCGCCGGTCGCGGTCATGGAGGCGCAGGGCTCGGTCCTCACCAACAAGTACGCCGAGGGCTACCCGGGCCGCCGGTACTACGGCGGCTGCGAGCACGTCGACGTGACCGAGCAGATCGCCATCGACCGGGTCAAGGAGCTGTTCGGCGCCGAGTACGCCAACGTGCAGCCCCACTCGGGCGCCTCCGCCAACCAGGCCGCGCTGTTCGCGCTGGCCCGGCCCGGCGACACCATCCTCGGTCTGGACCTGGCGCACGGCGGCCACCTGACCCACGGCATGCGGCTGAACTTCTCCGGCAAGCAGTTCGACGTGGTCGCCTACCACGTCGACGAGGCCGGTCTTGTCGACATGGCCGAGGTCGAGCGGCTGGCGAAGGAGCACCGCCCGAAGGTGATCATCGCGGGCTGGTCGGCCTACCCGCGGCAGCTGGACTTCGCGGAGTTCCGCCGGATCGCCGACGAGGTGGAGGCGTATCTGTGGGTCGACATGGCCCACTTCGCGGGTCTGGTCGCCGCCGGTCTGCACCCGAACCCGGTGGAGTACGCCGATGTCGTCACCTCCACCACCCACAAGACGCTGGGCGGCCCGCGCGGCGGCATCATCCTCGCGAGGAAGGACTTCGCGAAGAAGCTGAACTCGTCCGTGTTCCCCGGCTTCCAGGGCGGCCCGCTGGAGCATGTGATCGCCGCCAAGGCGGTCTCGTTCAAGGTCGCGGCCTCCGAGGAGTTCGCGGAGCGCCAGCGCCGTACGGTCGAGGGCGCCCGCATCCTCGCCGAGCGGCTGACCGCGCCGGACGTCCGCGAGGCCGGTGTGAGCGTGCTGTCGGGCGGCACCGATGTGCATCTGGTCCTGGTGGACCTGCGCGCCTCCGAGCTGGACGGGCAGCAGGCCGAGGACCGGCTGCACGAGGTCGGCATCACCGTCAACCGCAACGCCGTCCCGAACGACCCGCGCCCCCCGATGGTCACGTCGGGCCTGCGCATCGGCACGCCCGCGCTCGCCACCCGCGGCTTCTCGGCCGCGGACTTCACCGAGGTCGCGGACGTCATCGCCGAGGCGCTGAAGCCGTCGTACGACGCGGCCGCCCTGGCGGCACGGGTGCGGGCGCTGGCCGCCAAGCACCCGCTCTACCCCGGCCTGGGGAAGTAGTCCCGCCGTACGGGGTGCCGCGCCCGCGCTGTGCCGGGCGCGGCACCCCGTCCCGCACCATCCGCTTGGAGGAGGCACCGTGGCCATCTCGGTGTTCGACCTGTTCTCGATCGGCATCGGCCCGTCCAGCTCCCACACGGTCGGCCCGATGCGCGCGGCACGCATGTTCGCCGCCCGGCTGCGCAACGAGGGCCTGCTCGGCTCCGTTGCGTCGGTCCGTGCCGAGCTGTACGGCTCGCTCGGCGCGACGGGCCACGGCCACGGCACGCCGAAGGCGGTGCTGCTCGGCCTGGAGGGCGCCTCGCCCAGGACGGTGGACGTGGAGGGCGCCGACCAGCGGGTGGCGGGCATCGGGGAGTCGGGCCGGCTGCGGCTCCTCGGCGAGCACGAGATCGCGTTCGACGCCGACGCGGACCTGGTGCTGCACCGCCGCAAGGCACTGCCGTACCACGCCAACGGCATGACCCTGTGGGCGTACGACGCCGGGGGCACCGATCTGCTGAGCAAGACCTACTACTCGGTCGGCGGCGGCTTCGTCGTCGACGAGGACGCGGTCGGCGCGGACCGGATCAAGCTGGACGACACGGTGCTCAAGTACCCCTTCCGCACGGGCGACGAGCTGCTGCGGCTGACCCGCGAGACGGGCCTGTCGATCTCGTCGCTGATGCTGGAGAACGAGCGTGCCTGGCGCACCGAGGAGGAGATCCGCGCGGGCCTGCTGGAGATCTGGCGGGTGATGCGGGAGTGCGTGGCGCGCGGCCTGTCCCGGGAGGGCATCCTGCCGGGCGGCCTGAAGGTGCGGCGCAGGGCCGCCGTGTCGGCCCGCCAGTTGCGCGCCGAGGGCGATCCGCTCGCGCACGCAATGGAGTGGATCACGCTGTACGCGATGGCGGTGAACGAGGAGAACGCGGCCGGCGGGCGGGTGGTGACCGCCCCGACGAACGGCGCGGCCGGCATCATCCCGGCGGTCCTGCACTACTACCTCGACTTCGTGCCCGGCGCCGACGAGGACGGCGTGGTCCGTTTCCTGCTCGCGGCCGGCGCGATCGGCATGCTGTTCAAGGAGAACGCGTCCATCTCCGGCGCCGAGGTCGGCTGCCAGGGCGAGGTCGGCTCCGCGTGCTCCATGGCGGCGGGCGCCCTCGCGGAGGTGCTGGGCGGCAGCCCCGAACAGGTCGAGAACGCCGCGGAGATCGGCATGGAGCACAACCTCGGCCTCACCTGCGACCCGGTCGGCGGCCTGGTCCAGATCCCCTGCATCGAGCGCAACGGCATGGCCGCCGTCAAGGCCGTCACGGCCGCCCGCATGTCGATGCGCGGCGACGGCCGCCACCACGTCTCCCTCGACAAGGTCATCAAGACCATGAAGGACACGGGCGCGGACATGTCCGTCAAGTACAAGGAAACGGCCCGCGGCGGGCTCGCGGTGAACATCATCGAATGCTGACACCGCCGCACAGCACCGACCGTAGTGACGACGGGTTCCAGGGCCTGACGCGACGTCGGATGTGCGGTCCCCACACACGGCCCCGGCGATGCGCTCGTATCCGGAGCCGTGCACCAGGGCGGCGATCACGTGCGTCCGCTCGCCTGCTGCCGGGCGCTCTTATCGGGGCGGACCGGTTCGCGGGCGGAGTGCGTCGACGAGCAGGTCGAGCAGGCGGCCGGTCTGCTCGGTGGTGCCGCCGGCCGTGATGGCGACGAAGATGCCGCTGAGCATGGTGGTGACGTCCGCGGGGTCGGCGTCTGCGCGGAGCGAGCCCGTTTCGGCGCCCTTGGCGAGGATCGTGGCGATCGCGGCGGTGACGCGCTCCCGGCTGGGGGGTGCGATGCGCCCGGAGGCGAAGCCGGCACGCAGCGTCTCCATCATTCCGCGCTTGGTGGCGATGAAGGTCGCGTAGCGGCCCATCCAGGCCCGCAGCGCGAGGTCGGCGGGGAACTGGTCGAGCAGGGTGGCGACGCTCGCGGTGACCTCGTCGAGTTCGGCGGCGTAGACGGCGTCGACCAGGTCCTCGCGGGTGGGGAAGTGGCGGTAGAGGGTCCCGATGCCGACTCCGGCCTGGCGGGCGATGGCCTCCAGGGCGACCGGGCCGTCGGCGGTGGCGAAGGCGGCCTGGGCGGTGGCGATGAGCTTTTCGCGGTTGCGCCGCGCGTCACGGCGGACCGGACGGCCGGCGTTCTCGGGTGTGTCGTCGGGGACGTGGGGCGGGGGTGTGGCGGACCGGTCCAAAGCGGAGGAACCTCCGGTAGCGTTACGGTGGGCCGAACGGAGGTTCCTCCGCTTCTCTCATCGTCTCACGAGAGCACGTCGCCATAGCTCCCGAAGGCACTCCCGCCCCCGAAGCCGCCCCCTCCGGCGCCCATCATGACTCGCCCGCCGACGGAACCGTCCCGCTCCGGCCGGGTCGGCCGGGTCGCTCCGCCGTACCACCGGCGGCTGCGGTGCGGATCTCGAAGCTCCTCCGCAACAACTGCCGTACGCGCGGGCGCGGATCACGGGTGGCGGGGTGGGGTGGGGGGCATAGAGGAGTCAACTCCTGTCACCCCACTGACGTCTGAGGGAGTCCCCGCATGCTGCACGGCATCGATGTGAGTGCGTATCAGCCCTCGTCCTATGACACGGACGGCGTCTCCTTCGTCTTCATCAAGGCGACGGAGGGGCGTTCGTACGTCAACCCGAAACTCAGTGCCCAGACCGGGCGGGCCCGTGACGCGGGGCTCGTCGTCGGTTTCTACCACTTCCTGTGGCCCGGCGACATCGGCGCCCAGGCCGAGTACTTCGTCCAGCACGCCCCGGAGAAGGCGGGCGACATCCTCGCCGTCGACTGGGAGACGACGAGCGAGGGGACGCACGCGAACAACGCCGAGAAGGACCTGTTCATCCGGAAGGTGAAGGACCTGCGGCCGAGCCACCAGGTGGTGCTGTACGCCAACCGGCACTTCTGGCTGAACGTCGACACCACCTCGTACGCGGGCGACGGTCTGTGGATCGCCGACTACGTGAGCGCGGGCGAGCCCCGCATCAAGGCGAAGTGGCGCTTCCACCAGTACACCAGCGAACCGCACGACAAGAACGTGGCGGCCTTCGCGGACAAGGCCGCCCTGCGGGCCTGGGCAGAAAACGCCTGACCGGCGAAGGTCCGCCACGCCGACAGCGCCCCGAAGGGGCGCGGGGCTGTATCGATATGCGGCTCCGCCGCGCGGGCGCGCTCAACCACAACGGCGCCGCAGACAACCGACGGCATATCGCGGCGCATCCAGCGGAGCGTCAGGCGCGGAAGTCCGCAGGCCGCTGCGGTGACGCCTTGGCGAGGGCCTTGCGCACCGCCTCGGCGCCCGCCCGCAGCCCGTACACCGGGGTGCCCGGCTGCTGCCGCCAGGACTCGTCGATGCCGCCCGTGTCCACCGTGTCGAAGCCGAGTTCGTCGATCAGGTCGCGCACGGCCCGCTTGGCGGCCTCGTCGTCGCCTGCCACCGGGAGCGCCATGCGGTCGGGGTCGCCGGCCGGGCGGTGGCGGTCCAGGATGTCCTGGGCGTAGGTGCCGTTGAACGCCTTGATCACCGGGTGGCCGATCTGCCGCTCGGTCCAGCGGCTCTCGGTGATCCCGTCGTCCTCGATGCCCGCGATCCGGCCGTCCCGCTGCGGATAGTAGTTGCCCGTGTCGATCACGGCGACACCCTCGGCCGCCCCGTCGAGCAGTCCGGACGGCAGGTCCCGGACGGCCCGCACCGGGACCGTGACCACGACGACCTGCGCCCCGCGGGCCGCCTCCGCGGCCGCGACGGGCGTCGCGCCCGTCTCCCGGGCCAGTTCGGTGAGGGTGTGCGGGCCGCGGGAGTTGGCGACGGACACGTCGTGCCCGAGGGCGGTGAGCCGTCGGGTGAGGTTGCCGCCGATGTTGCCCGCGCCGATGATGCCGATCTTCATGACAGACCCTCCAAGATCGATGCATGCGCATGCGTTGTGGACGTCAACCAGGACACCCCGCGGACTATTCCGGTCCGCGCGGCAGCCGGGTGATTCCGGTCGGCATCGCTCGTGATCCATGCTCTCGGGGCCCGCCGAACGGGTCCTCCAGTTCCGCCCGCAGGACGTTCGCCGCGGTCTCGGCATCCCCGTCGGCGATCGCCCGGGCCAGGGCAGCGTGGGCGTCGTCGGCGGTGTTCGGGTCCTGTACGCGCTGCCCGGTCAGCGTCAGCAGGTCGACCAGGCCCTCCCGCAGCACGGGGGTGAACTCGGCGAACAGGTCGGCCAGTACGGGGTTGTGCGCGGCGTCGACTACGGCCGCGTGGAAGGCGATGTCGGCGTCGACGAACGCCCGGTCGTCCGCCGTGGCGGCGGCCCGGCGGTCGTCGAGCGCGGCCCCGATCGCCGCCACGTCCTCGGGGGTGCGCCGGGCGGCGGCCAGCCGGGCCGCGTGCACCTCGACGGCCATCCGGACCTCGTAGACGTCGCTCACCGCGGCCCGGCGCAGCCGCGTCGGCCAGTCCTCGACGGGCTGTGTCGCGACGACGAACACGCCCGCGCCCTGCCGGGGCCGCACCAGCCCGGCCCCGGTGAGCGCGCGCAGCGCCTCACGCACGGTGGAGCGGCCCACGCCGAGTTCCCTGGCGAGGGTGGTCTCACCGGGCAGCCGGGTGCCGACGGGCCAGTGACCGGCGGCGATCTGCTCGCGCAGACGCGCGGCGGCCTGTTCGACCAGCGGGCTCGGGCGGACGGGATCCAGGGCCATGGAGTGTCACCAACTCGTCGGGGGCGTGGGGCCCGCAGCCGGGGGGCGTGGGGGCGCACTGAAGATTCTCACTTGTCTGAGGACCTGAGGGGTGGCTAGCGTATCCCGCATGACGCTTCGCGGTCTGCTTCTCCTCGGCTGCCGCGGCGGGGCCTGACGCGACCGGCACCCCGCCGCGGGGTCGCCGTGCCGCCGGTCACCGTCCGACCGAGCCGAAGGGCACCACCCGACGATGGCCACCGTCCTGACTACCGGCTGGAATCCCCAGCGCCCCAGCCCCATGCCGTACCACCGCTACCGCCCCTACGACCGGCGCGTGCACGTCCCGGCCGGCGACCGCTCCTGGCCCTCCGCGCGCCTGACCCAGGCGCCGCTGTGGGTTCCCGTCGACCTGCGCGACGGCAACCAGGCGCTGGCCGAGCCGATGGACACGCCCCGCAAGCGCCGCTTCTTCGACCTGCTGGTCCGGCTCGGCTTCAAGGAGATCGAGATCGGCTACCCGTCGGCGAGCCGCACCGACTTCGACTTCGTACGGCACCTGGTGACCTCCGGGGCCGTCCCCGACGACGTCACCCCGGTCGTGTTCACCCCGGCCAGGGCGGACCTGATCGACCGCACCTTCGAGGCGATCGAGGGGATGCCCAGGGCCGTGGTCCACCTGTACATCGCGACCTCGCCGGTGTGGCGCGAGGTGGTGCTGCGCCGGGACCGGGCCGAGGTGCGGCGGACCGTGCGGGAGGCGGCCGGGCACATGGCGCGCCGGGCCGGGGACAGGGCAGGCGTCCGCTTCCAGTTCTCGCCGGAGACCTTCAACCTCACCGAGCCCGACTTCGTCCTCGAACTGTGCGACCAACTGACCACGTTGTGGGACGCGAGCCCCGACCGCCCGGTCACCCACAACCTGCCCGCGACGGTGGAGATCGCCACCCCGAACGTCTACGCCGACCAGATCGAGTACATGCACCGCCACTTGTCCCGCCGCACCTCGGTGATCCTGTCCGTGCACCCGCACAACGACCGCGGCACCGGTGTCGCCTGCGCCGAACTGGCCCTGCTGGCGGGCGCCCAGCGCGTGGAGGGCTGTCTGTTCGGCAACGGCGAACGCACCGGTAATGTCGACCTGGTGACCCTCGCACTGAACCTCTACGCCCAAGGGGTCGACCCGATGGTCGACTTCGGCGACATCGACGCGGTACGGGAGACGGTCGAGCACTGCAACCGGCTGCCCGTACACCCCCGCCACCCGTACGCGGGCGAGCTGGTGCACACCGCCTTCTCCGGCACCCATCAGGACGCGATCAGCAAGGGCCTGGCCCGGCACGCCCGCCGGGCGGCCGAGTCGGGGGTACCGGAGCGGCAGGCGCCCTGGTCGGTGCCGTATCTGCCGGTGGACCCGGCCGACCTGGGCCGCTCCTACGAGGCCGTGATCCGGGTCAACTCGCAGTCGGGTAAGGGCGGTTCGGCCTTCCTGTTGCGCACGCGGCACGGCGTCGACCTGCCGGAGCGCATGCGGCCCGAGTTCGCGCGCCTCGTCCAGGAGGTGGCGGACGCCGACGGGCGGGAGGTCACCCCGAAGGAGCTGTACGACCTCTTCAGCGCCGCCTACCTGGACGACGGCCCGCTGCGGCTGGAGTCCTGGTCGAGCCGCCAGGACGGGCCGGGCAGCGACCGGTTCGTCTGCGCCCTGCGCACCGAGCACGGCATCGCCGAGCACACGGGCACCGGCGCCGGCCCGCTGGCCGCGTTCGCCGCCGCGCTGACGGGCGCCGGGTACCCCGTCGAGGTCCTGGAGACCGCCGCGAGCGGGCCGTTCGCCTTCGCGGAGTGCCGGGTGGCCGGCCGGACGGTGTGGGGCGCGGGACAGGACGACTCGGCGCCGGCCGCCACCGTGCTGGCGGTGCTGTCCGCGGTGAACCGGGCGGTGCGCCGGTGATCGTCCTGCGTGCGGAGGACGTGCACGTCGTGCGCGACGGCCGGCCGATCCTCCAGGAGGTCTCGCTGACCGTGCGGGCGGGCGAGCACTGGGCGCTGCTCGGCGCCAACGGTGCCGGCAAGTCCACCCTGCTCGGCCTGCTCGGCGCCCTCACCCATCCGACGCGCGGCACGGTCGAGGTGCTGGGCCGGCGCCTCGGCCGGGTCGACGTGCGGGAGCTGCGGTCGTACGTGGGACACGTCGACCCCCGCCATCCGCTCACCGAGCCGCTGACCGTGCGCGGTGTGGTGCTGACCGGGCTCACCAACTCGGTCGCGCCGCTGCCCCGCTGGCGGCCGACGCCGGAGCAGGATGCGCGGGCGGACCGGCTCATCGAGACGCTGGGGCTGGCCGAGCGTCGCGAGGCCCGCTGGCCGACGCTCTCCCAGGGGCAGCGCGGCCGGACCCTGATCGCGCGGGCGCTGATGCCCGAGCCGCGGCTGCTGCTCCTTGACGAGCCGGCCACCGGCCTCGACCTGCCGGGCCGGGAACAGCTGCTCGGTTCGCTGGACGCGCTGCGCCGGGAGCATCCGCGGCTGGCGACGGTGCTGGTCACCCACCATCTGGAGGAGCTGCCGGCGGGGACCACGCACGCCCTGCTGCTGCGCGACGGGCGCAGTCTGGCCCAGGGCCCGGCCGATGACGTGCTCACCGGCGACCGGCTCGGCAAGTGCTTCGACCTGCCACTGGTCCTGGAACGCCACGGCGGCCGCTGGACCGTGCGCGTCGAGCGGCCGGTGTGACAGCGGGGGGCGCCCGGCCGGGCGCCCCCCGCTGCGCTCATGTCACTTGTTCAGGTAGGCCCAGAACTCGTCGAACGACAGCACCTTGTCGCCGTTGAGGTCGCGGGTCTTGATGACGGCCTCGGCCACCGACTCGGTGACGTTCCAGTCGCCCCCCTGGGCCAGGGCGGTCTTGAACTCGGCGGCGGTGATGAACCCGTCGCCGTCCGCGTCGATCCGCTCGAAGTGCTTGCGTGCCTCGTCGATGTCCGCCACCGATCCGCCCCTTTTTGTTCGTGTTTCTCGTGCCGTGTCGGCGTAGTGCCGCGGGTCAGATTAACCGCCCGTCCGCGCCCTCAGCGCGGTGACCACCCAGGCGAACTCCTCCTGGTGCCGCGGAGGCTCCTGGTGTCCGGCGACGGCGGCGGCCAGTTCGCGGTAGCGGGCGACCTGGGCGCCGAGGTCGATGCGGCGCAGCACCGCCGCGTGGTCGGCGCCCTCGCCGAGCAGTTCGGCCAGTACCGCGTCGGCCTGCGGGCCCTCGGGGGCAACGCCGCGCGCCCGGGCGGCGCCCACCAGGTCCACCATGCGCCGGAAGAACCACAGGGACGCGCCCGCAGGGGTGTCCGGGCCGCGGTCGGCCGCGTTGACCTCGATGTTCCGGCGCATCGCGGCCCGGAAGCCGGGGTCCTGGAGCAGTTCGGCCAGCTCCACCCAGGCGTCGACCTGGGCCGGCGTCGGATCGTCGGGCAGGTTCACCCCGGTGTGCCGCATCCGCTCCCGGATCGCCGGGTCGGCGGTGTCGAGCCCGCGGAAGGTCTCCTCCACGAACTCGTCCACGATCCGCTGCCGTTCGGCGGCCGACAGCCGCGCCAGTTTGTTCATCAGTGTCATCTCCTGTGCGGTCGAGCCGCGTCGGGCCACGGTCGACAGCACCGCGCGGGTCACCTTCAGCGAGCGGATCTGGGTGTCGAGGGCCGCCACGTGCGCGGCGGCTACCTGCGCCACCGTCCGCTCGCCGGAGAGCACGTCCCGCACCTGAGCCAGGCCGAGGCCCAGTTCGCGCAGGGTACGGATCAGCTCCAGACGGGCGGCGGAGGCGGCGTCGTAGAGCCGGTAGCCGCCGGCCGAGCGGGCCACCGGGTCGAGGACGCCCTCGTCGGACCAGTAGCGGATGGTGCGCACGGTCAGTCCGGTGGCCCGGGCCAGCTCGCCGATGGTGAACAGGCCGCCGCCGTCGTACGGGGGCTCTGGGGGGTGGCCCCGCGGAGGGTGCTGCATGTCTGCCAGTCTGGGCCTTCCAGTGGGTGGAGACTCAAGGAGAGCCGGGAGTGCGGGCGTGACGAAGACCCTGCGGGACATTCTCGACGCGGCGGCCCGGGGAGTCTTCCCGCCGGACGACGGCGGCACGACCGTGGTGCCGCAGCACACGCACCGCCACGCGGGTGTGATCGCCTTCACCGCGCACGCGGTGGTGTTCACGGACGAGGACGAGGGGTGGGTGCGCGGGGCGCTCGACGCGGTCGACTGCGATCCGCTGGCCGCCGCCGTGCATCCGCGCTTCCTGGCGGACTTCATGGCGCGCACGGGGCGCGCCCACGACACGGTCGACGCGCTGCTGGTCGGCACTGCGCTGCCGGGTCGGCCGCCGCTCGCGCTCCGGGAGGTCACGGACCCGGGTCATCCCCGGATCGGCTACGCCCGCGAGCGCCGCGACGGGGTACGGGCCTGGGCGGCGGACGGCGGGGTGGTGGTGCTGGGCCGCGGGGTGGCCGGACGGCTGGAGGTGTCCGTGGAGGTGGACAAGGCGGCGCGCCACCGCGGGCTGGGACGGGACCTCGTGGCGGCGGCGCTGCGGCTCGCCGACGAGCCGGTGTGGGCGCAGGTGTCGCCGGGGAACGCCCGCAGCCTGCGGGCGTTCCTTGCGGCCGGCTACCGCCCGGTGGCGGCGGAGGCGCTGCTCAGTGCCAGGGCCGGTAGTGCGGATTGCTCCGGCACTCGTTCATGATCTCGGTCTTGGTGGTCTTGTCGACGGGGCAGACGCCGATGACGTACTTGCGCTGGATGCCGCCGGGGAAGGCGACCTCCACCTGGTCGGCCCATTGGTGGGTGTCGCCGATGGTCTTGTTGACGTCGATGCCGCCGGGCGCGTCGATGTAGTAGTTGTAGCCGGACTTGTACCAGGTTTTGTACAGGTCGTGGTCGTAGGTGGTGGAGACGTACGGCGAGGGCTGGTTGACGAGGACGTACTTCTCGATGTCGTACTGCCCGTTCACCACGTCCTTGGGCCGAAAGCCCTCCTCGAAGACGACGGACGGGGCGCGGCTGTCGCTGCGGTACAGGGTGCCGCACCCGGTGCGCCAGGCCGGCGTCGGGGTGATCCGGCCGATGTCGACGCGGCGGTCGGCGGCCGCCTCGATCCGGTCCTCGAACCGGGGGCAGACCGGGGCGGCCTCGGCGGCTGCCCGCACGGGGGTGGAGTCGGCCGGGGCCGCGGCCGTCGTGGCGAGGACGGCCGTGAGACAGAGGGCGGCGGCAGCGGCGCGGCGCCGCGGGCGGGTACTGGTCATGGGGGTGACGATCCCGGTTCCCTGGCCGTGCGGCCGGGACCGTCACCCCATCGGGGGCGTGTCCAACTGGCCGCTCTTCAGCGGAAGATGCCGGTGTGCCCGAGCGAGTAGCGGCCCGGCTGCGGATAGACGGCCAGTCCGTGCGGGCCGCTGCCGACCTTGATGCGGGCCAGCTGGGCGCCGGTGCGGGTGTCGATCGCGTACACCTCGGAGTGGTAGCGGCCGGACAGCCACAGCACCTTGCCGTCCGCGGAGACGCCGCCCATGTCGGGGCTGCCGCCGCCGGGCAGGCGCCACTTCCCGGTGAGCTTGCCGCGGCCGAAGTCGAACAGGGAGATGGTGCCCTCGCCCCGGTTGGACACGTACATCACGCGGGAGTCGCGGCTGACGTAGAGGCCGTGGGCGCCCTTGCCGGTGGCCAGGAACCGCGGCTTGTCGAAGGTGTCGCCGTCAAGGATCCACATCCCGTTGGCCTTCATGTCGGCGATGTAGAACAGCCTGCCGTCGGGCGACATCTTGACGTCCTGGGGCATCGCGCCCTGGAGCGGCAGCTTCTGCTGCGCGACGACCTCCATCCGCGCCGTGTCGACCTTCAGCAGTTCGCCGCTGAACTCGCAGGAGACGATGAAGTAGCGGCCGTCCAGGGAGAAGTCGGCGTGGTTGACGCCGTAGCAGCTGACCGGGACGGCCTTGGCGGTCTTCATGGTGTGCGGGTCGCGGAAGACCAGCTGACGGTCGAGGGAGGCCATGACGATCGCGTACTTGCCGTCGGGTGTGAAGTAGAGGTTGTACGGGTCGTGCACGGGGACCGGTTTGCCCGCCTTCCCGGTCCTCGGGTCGATGGGGGTCAGGGAGTTGCCGCGGTCGTTGTTGACCCACAGCGTCTTCAGGTCCCAGGAGGGCACGACGTGCTGGGGCTGGACGCCGACCGGGATCGTCCCGATGACCTTGTACGTCTTCGGGTCGATGACGCTGACGGTGTTGGAGTTGGTGTTGGGTACGTAGATCCGTGACGGGAAGTCGTCGACGACCGGGGAGAGCAGGCCGGGGCGGTCGGCGGCGTAGACGTCCTTCGGGTCGAGCACGGGCGGCATGCCGGGCAGCCCGTCGCCCTGGTGCCCCATCGACCGGCCGGGGACGGGCGCCTTGCTGGGGATCGCCGTGTCCGTGCGGTGCTCGGGGTCGCCGCACCCGGACAGCGCGGACAGCAGGGACAGGGCGGCAGCGGCGGACAGGACGCGGGCGGCGAGGGTGGGTTGCATCAGCTCAGCAGCTCCGTGGTGGTGACCGCGTGCAGTCCGCGGCGGTCGAGTTCTTGCAGGACGTCGGGGAGGGCGGCCACCGTGTCCGGGTAGCCGAAGTGCAGGCTGACCACCGATCCTGCGGTGACCTCGGTGAGGACCGTGCGGGTGACGGCGGCCGGGCCCGGTTGGGTGTGGTCGAGCGAGTCGACGTCGTACGACAGCACATGCGGGTAGCCCGCGGCGCGGGCCAGCCGTTCGACCAGCGGGGAGGCGGCCTGGGCCCGGGACGGGCGGAACCAGCTGCCGATCGAGCCGGTGAGCCGTTTCAGCCGGTCCGCGCAGCCGGTGATCTCGGCGCGGGCCTCGGCCTCGGGCAGGGTGTTGACCGAGAGGTGCCGCTGGGTGTGGTTGCCGAGGTCGTGGCCGCCGTCGAGGATGCGGCGGGCCATCTGCGGGTGCTCGTCCAGCCAGCTGCCGACGGCGAGCACGGTGACGCGGGCGCCGCGCCGTTCGGCCTCGGTGAGCAGGGCGCGGGCCAGCGCGGGGTCGCCCTGGCCGTGGAAGGTGAGGGCGACGCGGGGGTGGTCGCGCGGGCCGTGGCTGATCTGGGCGGGCTGCCGGGGGAAGGCCCGGGGTGCGGGGGCGGCGCGGGGCGTGGCCTTCGCGGGGGTGGGCGCGAGGGTGGCGGTGGGGCGCGTGGGTGCGGGCTGCCCGGAGCCCGCGGCGGACCCGCACCCGGCGGCGAGGACGCCACCGGTGACGAGCCCGGCGCCCGCGCGCAGGGCCCCGCGGCGGTCGGTCGTGGTCACGCACACCATTTAAAAGGCATGAGATACGAAAAAACGCTGATTGCGCCCATCGAGGGACAGTTCCCGGGTCGCGTCGCGTGGCGCTCCGCCGGCCGTCAGCGGTCGGTCACCCGCATCTCGAACCATGTCGTCTTGCCCCGCGGCAGCAGGTCCACGCCCCACCGGTCGGACAGCCTGTCCACGAGGAACAGCCCCCGGCCGCTGATGTCCAGCTCCTGCACCGGCATCAGACACGGCAGCCCGCGCGAGGGGTCGCGGACCTCCACCCGCATCCAGCCGCGACGACGGCGCATCCGCAGCCCGAAGACACGGGCGCCGGTGTGGCGCACGGCGTTGCCGACGAGTTCGGAGACGAGCAGGACGGCGTCCTCGGTCAGCTTCGGGGTGAGCCCCCAGTGGCGCAGGACCACGACCTGCGCGAGCCGGCGGGCGGTGGCCGCGGACTCGGGGCGGGACGGCAGCGGGACCTCGGCATCGGCGGGGTTGCCGAACAGGTCGAGTACCTTGAGCGCTTGTTCGTCCTCGACCGCAGGCGACCAGCGCGCCGTGGTCGCACGGCCGTGTCCCCGCGGCTGTTCGATGCCCTCCAGCCCCGCCATGCCCCCATCATGGCCGCCCCGGGCGTTGTCCGTGGCCGTTCCGCAGGAATACGCCCGTGACGGGCTGTCCTTGCGCGGTACCCCTTCGGCATATGCCAAAGACATGTCAGGGCTGATGGCGGCCTGGTTGACCTGCGCAGACGGTTGGTTCCCGGGCAAGGGACAGGTCTCCTCGACAAGGCAGACTCAGGGCAGCCTCAAGGCTGCCACAATCCGCCCCATCGAGGGACCCCGGATGAGACATGGCGTCAATTGCAAGTGTTCTGGCGGGAGTTCTTCACAGGAACGTGGCCTTGCCCGGGCCCTCCTCCACGAAGCTGCGCATGCCCCGCTCGCGGTCCTCGGTGGCGAACAGCCCCGCGAACCAGGTCCGTTCGACGGCGAGCCCGGTGTCGAGGTCCGCCTCAAGGCCGGTGTCGATCGACTCCTTCGCCGCGCGCAGCGCGATCGCCGGGCCCCGTGCCAGCCTCGCGGCCCAGGCGTGCGCCTCGGTGTACACGTCGGCGGCCGGAACCACCCGGTCCACCAGGCCGATGGCCAGCGCCTCGTCGGCCCTGACCTGACGGCCCGTGAAGATGAGGTCCTTGGCCTTGGCGGGGCCGATCAGCCGCGGCAGCCGCTGGGTGCCGCCGGCGCCCGGGATCAGACCGAGCAGGATCTCCGGCTGGCCCAGCTTCGCGTTGTCGGCGGCGATGCGGTGGTCCGCGCACAGCGCGAGTTCCAAGCCCCCGCCGAGCGCGTAGCCGGTGACGGCGGCGACCACCGGCTTGGGGATGCGGGCCACGGCGGTGAAGGAGTCCTGAAGGCCACGGGCGCGCAGGACCATCGCGGCGTGGTCCATGGCGCGCATCTCCTTGATGTCCGCGCCCGCCGCGAACACCTTCTCGCCGCCGTAGAGCACCACGGCGCGCACGTCGTCGCGGCGCGTGACCTCCTCGGCAAGCTCCCTGATCCGGTCCTGCAGGGCGACGTCCAGCGCGTTCATCGGCGGGCGGTCGAGCCGCAGCGTGCCGACGCCTTCGGCGACTTCGAGATGTACGGTCATGCTCCGCAGGTTAGCGGTCGTTCACAGCCGACGGGACGCCGATACACCACCAAACGCCAACTGACGGGCCCACACCTCGGGCCGGGGACCACGCGGGAGGGGTGCGGGTCCTTGCGGCACAGGGAACCGGTCACGGCGCCGCGGCCGGCCCGAGGGGGGTGCCTCAGGTGCAGGTGACCGCCGTCAGCTCCGCGACCCGGGCGAACTCCTCCTCCAGGCGGTCCCGCCCGAGGGCCGCGAACTCCCGGTCGAGGTCCGCCGGTGTCACGTCACGCAGCTCCACCATCGTGCGAGCGGCCCGGACCCACGGTGCCCACTCCGACCCGTACTTCACCTGCTCCATGTGGCACCCCGGGATCGGCTGGAGTGTCACGGGGTGGTGGAGGGGCCCGACGACTCCCCACGCTGGCACGCGCCGGGCCCATGCCGCCACGAACCGCCCCCCGCGCAGGGCACGGCAGAGCTGGATGGAGATCCCGGCGCAGGGCACGCACACGGGCGGACTCGTCGTCCGCTCGCCTTCCCGGATCGGGCCGACGCTGTCCCGCAGGAGAAACAGATGCGGGCCATGTGGGTCCGGCGGCGTCCGACCGCAGACCTGGCACATCATGTTCAGCATCGCGCGGCGCTGCCGGTAGGGGTGGACGTTCCGCAGCTGCGGGCTGCCCCGGCGCCGCTTCGCCCGCAGCGCGTACCGGACCCAGAGCACACCGAAACTGTCCCGGTCGTACGGGGTTTCATCCACGTACGCGATCCCCGGGACCACGCGGCGGCGGACGATCGGACACGACAGCAGCCTTTCCTCACTCCAACCGGCGATATACGGGACAACACCTGGCGGTGCCGAAGGCAACACGATCGAGAACCTTCCTGTTCGAGATGAGAGTGGCAGCCCGGCACACCGCACGGTTTCACGGGATCGGGTGTGCCGGGCCGGCCGGCGAGCGGCTGGGGGCTCCGGTCGCCCCCTGGGGCGCGAGCGACCGGAGCCGGTCATGGGGTCAGCGGCCGACACCGGCCACGAGGGCGCCACCGGGTATCACCTCGGCGCACAGCGGCGCGCCCGTCTCCGGATGGCAGGGCGGGACGAGCCGGCCGCGCCCGGCCACCGACTCCGGGACATGGACGCCAGGCGGGGGGCAGGAGGACCAGCGTCCCCGTGAGCAGACGGCCAGGAAGCACGGCCTGCGCCGACTGCATCCTGGGCACCAGCGCCCCTGGCCGTCTCCCTGAGCGCGTCATTGGTCAGCCTCCGGCGTGGAGACGTCCCGTTTCAATGCTTGTGCGCTGGCCACCTTTGCTCCCCTGGCCGAGACGATTCTGATTGCTCGTAAGAGGTAATCGCCCGACTACGCACTGCGGGTACCGTTGGAGACAGGTGCGACCGTGAACACCGTGAACGCCATGGAGCTGTCGGGAGTGAGTACATGGCCACGAGAGACCGCACGCCCAACCTTGCCTTGGACAAGCTGCTTGAGCAGGCACGATGGACGCGCACGCAACTGGCACAACAAGTCAACCGGCTCGGCCCGCAAGCCGGGCTGCGTCTCACCTACGACCGGACCGCCGTCGCGCACTGGATTGCCGGTACGCCGCCGAAGCCCCAGGTCAGGCCACTGATCCTGGAAGCCCTGTCTGCTCGTCTAGGGCGACCGGTGACCCACGAGGAAGCCGGTCTCCAGCCCGCCGTGTCCGGCGACGGCTCTCAACCGGTCGATACCGTTGAGGAGTTGATCGACTTGGGAAGGGCGGACATGGATCCATCCCGTCGCGGAGTTCTGGCCGCGACTCTCTTCTCGGCAGCGCTGTCCGTGCCCGCGTTCCAGCAGACCGCACGGGCCGCCGACAGTCCGGTCACACCAGGAAAGGCGACGACCCGGATCGGTGCGTCCCAAGTCGCCTCCGTGCGGTCCATGACGGCGAGGATCGCGGACATTCTGGATGAGTTCGGCGCAGGTCACGCCCGGCCGATGGCAGCCGCCTTCCTCGTCAACACCGTGGGCCCGTGGCTACGGGCGCAGGCATCCGAGCCGGTCAAGCGGGACATACTCGCCGCCGCGTCCGACCTCACGTACCTGACGGGCTGGATGGCCATGTACGAGAAGGCTCACGGTCTGGGACAGACCTACTACGTCAAGGCGCTCAAACTCGCTGACGAAGCCGGCGATCACATCACCTACTGCCGCACGCTGCGCGGCATGTCGCTGCAAGCCTCGAACCTCGGACGCGGGCAGATGGCACTCGACCTGGCGGACTCCGCGGCCAAGGCGGCGCCGACCGCAGGGCCTCGTCTGGTCGCGTTCCTGCGTGGACAGCAGGCCCACGCGGCATCCATGGTCGGCGACCGGCACCAGGCCCACACCCGTCTACGCGAAGCCGAGACAGCGCTGAGCAAGGCCGACAACCGGCGCGACGCAATCGGCGGTTACGACCAGACCGCCTATCTCTTCCACGTCTCCCACGTGCTGAAGGAAGAGGGTGATCTCTCCGGCAGCATCAAGGCGATGAAGCAGTCCATCCGGCTCCAGCCCGCCCAGGAGCGGCAGGGCCGCGTACACGCCTACGCGGTACTGGCCCAACGACAGCTCAGGTACGGGCACGTGGACGCCGCATGCCAGTCCTGGAGCCGCTTCCTCGACGAGTACGAACACGTCTCGTCCATCCGCGGTGACGACCACTTCGCCACCCTGCGCACGGATCTCGCACCGTACGCCAAATCCCGTGCTGTGCGAGAACTCGCGGGCCGGGTGCGAGAGGTCGCGGCGGCCAAGGCCTGACCGAGGGACGCCTCCGGGGGGAGCTGTCGGCAAACCCCGGAGGCAGCACGATCCACGACACGGTGGGCGGCGACGGGCTGTGCGGCCAAGAGGGTCATGGTGTGCCCTCCGTGTGCCAGGTTCGCCACAGGGCCGCGTATGCGCCGTCGGCCTTCACCAGGGCGTCGTGTGTGCCCAGTTCGGTGAGTCGGCCATCCTCCATCACGGCCACCCGGTCCGCCGCCGTGCGGCGGCTGGTGTCGGGGGTGGCGGGCCCGTGGCGCAGGTGGGCATCGACGCGGGACGCGGCGCCGCGCCTGCCGTTACGCGGTCCATTCCTTCCACGGCATGTTCCAGCCGTTGAGGCCGTTGTCCGGGGCCACCGTGCGGTCGTCGGAGTTCTTGACGACCACCACGTCGCCGATCATCGAGTGGTTGAAGAACCAGGCCGCCGGTGCGCCCTTGTCCCAGCCGCCGCGCACGTCCCGCAGGCCCACGCAGCCGTGGCTCGCGTTGTAGTTGCCGAAGGCGCCGCCGCCCCAGTAGTTGCCGTGGATGAAGGTGCCCGAGGTGGTCAGCCGGATGGCGTGCGGCACGTCCTTGATGTCGTACTCGCCGCCGTAGCCGACGGTCTCCCCGTTCATCCGGGTCACCGTGAGCTTCTCGCTCATGACCATCTGGCCGTTCCAGGTGTCGTAGCCGGGCTTGCCGGTGGTGACCGGGATGGTCTTGATGACCTTGCCGTCCTGGGTGACCTTCATCGTGTGCTTCTTGGCGTCCACGACGGAGACCTGGTTGCGGCCGATGGTGAACTTCACGGTCTTGGCCTGCTTGCCGTAGACGCCCGGCCGCCCCTCGACGCCGTCCAGGTCGAGCCGGACGGTGACCTTCGTGCCCGCCTTCCAGTACTTCTCGGGGCGGAAGTCCAGGCGGTCGTTGCCGAACCAGTGGCCCTCGACGTCGACGGCCGGCTCGGTGGTGATGCTGATGGCCTTCTCGACGTCCTCGGGATGCGTGATGCCCCGGGTGAAGCGCAGCGAGAACGGCATGCCGACGCCGACCGTGGACCCGTCCTCGGGGGTGAAGTACCCGGTGAAGGTGTGCTGCGGGGTCAGTGTGGTGAAGCGGGAGTCCTCGGCGGCCTTGCGGCCCGCGGAGTCCTCGGCGACCGCGTGCACCGTGTACGCGGTGGCGGCGGCCAGATGACGGGACGGCGTCCAACGGGAGCCCCCGCCGGTGATGGTGCCGTCGACCGTCCTGCCCTTGGCGTCCTTGACGACGACCTCGGTCAGCCTGCCCTTGGCGGCGGAGACCTTCAGGGCCCCGCTGGTGCCGACCGACCGGGCGCCGTCCTCGGGGGCGACGGTGACGACGGCCTGCGACTGCGTGCTCCGCTGCGTCGAGGAGTCCTTGCCCTTGCCGTCCTGGGAGCCGGACCCGGAGTCCGGCCCCGAACCGCCGCACGCGGTGACGCCCATGAGCAGGACGCCGGCTATGAGCGCCGGCAGTCCCTTCCGCGTCCGCCCGCCACCCCCCTTGCCCGTCCGCCGCCGCGCGTCAACCGACGCCCCCGATATCGGCCGCACGTTCAACTCTTCTCCCCTCCGCCGGGCCTGGTCAGGCCCCCGCCCCGGTGCGTCGTACGCACACTCTGGCGCATATTAACCGCAGGGTTTTGAGCTTCGTGTCAGGCAATGGTCACCGTTCCGTCGCAACTTCCGCCGTTCGCGGCCCGCCCGTCGGCCACCCCAACCGCTCTCCCCCTCCCGTTATTTGACCGCGCCGCCCGCCTTCCACTCCTTCCAGCCCATGTTCCATCCGCTCAGGCCGTTGCCGGGATCGACGACGTCGTCGTCGCTGTTGACGACCTCGACGACGTCACCGATGAGGGTGCGGTCGAAGAACCAGCCCGCGGGCGTGCTGGAACTGCCGCCCTGGACGTCCCTGAGTCCCACGCAGCCGTGGCTGACGTTGGCCACCCCGGGGGCGTCCTGGGCCCAGTAGTTGCCGTGCAGATAGGTGCCGGTGTCGGTGAGTTTCATGGCGTGCGGGACGTCGGGGATGTCGTACTCGCCGCCGAAGCCGACCGTCTGGCCGTTCATCCGGGTGACCTCGTACATCTCCATCACCACCATCTTCCCGTTGTACGTGGTGGTCTCCGGGGCCCCGGCGGTGATCGGCACGGTGGACAGCAGTTGGCCGTCGCGCCGCACCTCCATGGTGTGCTCCGCCGCGTCGACCAGCGAGACCTGGCTGCGGCCGATGGTGAACTCGACCGTCTTGCGCTGGAGTCCGTACACGCCGCGCGCTCCCTCGACGTCGCGCAGGGCCAGATCGACGGTGACCTTGGTGCCGGGCTTCCAGTACCGCTCGGGGCGGAAGTCGAGTCGGTTCTTGCCGAACCAGTGCGGGCGGATCTCGACGGCGGGCCGCGCCGTGACGCGGACCGCGCGTTCGACGGCGGCACGGTCGGCGATGTCCCGGTTGAAACTCAACGAGACGATCATCCCGGTGCCCACGGTGGAGCGGTTCTCCGGAGTGATGTACGCGATGAAACGCTCCGCCGGCACCTGGGTGGTGAACTCGGTGTGCCGGGCCGAGCGGCGCCCGTGCCCGTCCAGGGCCACCACGTCCACCGTGTACTTGGCGGCGAGCGCCAGCTGCCGCTCGTCCGGCTCCCAGAGCATGCCGTCGCCGGTGATGTGCCCGGCGACCGGACTCTCCTGGGCGTCCTGGTGCTTGACCACCCGCACCGACTCCAGGCGTCCGCTCGCCACCCGTACCCGTAGCCGTTCGCCGGGGCGCACGTTCTTGCCGCCGTCGTCCGGGGAGACGCTGATGGCGTCCTTGGGGGCCGGCGGCTTGCCGAACAACCGGCCGATGCCGAGGTCGCCGCCCGAGGTACAGCCGGCGGCGCCCGCCAGCAGCCCTGCCCATGTCAACACCGCGGCCAGTGCGGCCGTCGCGCGCCGTGCGCGCCCATGTCCATGCCTCACGCGTGACTCAACGACGGCCCGGCCCTGGGGAAACGTGAGTGCGACGCACGCTGTGGGCAGAACAGGGGGAGGACGACGAGATGGGGAGCCGCCGCGCCCGCGCGAGCCGCCGCGGGCGCGCCGTGTCATGCGGCCGGGCGCGCCGTTGCCCAAGGGGTACGGCGCACCCGGCCGCATGGCGCGGGCCGGGTGCGCCCCCGTGGGCGAACGAGCCGACGCTAAGGGGCCGACAGGGTGACGAGCGCAGCCGAGCAGCGGGCGACGGCTCAGGGGCGGGCCGGGCAGGACGGCCGCAGGGCCGCCGCGACGAGCGGCGCCCGGCGTCCCACGCCGCCCGCGCCGGCCGTCTGGCCGGGCGCCCCCACGCCCCTCGGGGCCCGGTTCCGGCCCGGCCCCGAGGGGAGCGCCGGCACCAACTTCGCGCTCTGGGCGGGCGGGGCCGAGGCCGTCCAGCTGTGTCTGTTCGACGACGCCGGCCGGGAGACCCGGGTGGCGCTGACCGAGCTGACGCACGAGATATGGCACGGCTTCCTGCCGGGCGTGCGGCCCGGCCAGCGTTACGGCTACCGGGTGCACGGCCGCTGGGACCCGTGGACCGGCGCCCGGTGGAACCCGGCCAAGCTGCTGCTCGACCCGTACGCGCGCGCGGTGGACGGCGAGTACGCCACCTTCGGGCTGGCACCGGAGCTGTACGGGCACGTGCGGGACTGGCCGGAGCAGCATGTCGCCGACACCGTGCGCGACGAGCGGGACTCGGCGCCGTTCGTGCCCAAGGGTGTCGTCGTCCACGATGACGACGACTGGGCCGACGACCGCCGGCCCAAGACGCCGTGGGCGGACTCGGTGATCTACGAGCTGCATGTGCGCGGGTTCACCAAACTGCACCCGGGCATCCCCGAGGAACTGCGCGGCACCTACGCCGGGCTGGCCCATCCGGCGGCCATCGAGCACCTGGTGCGGCTGGGCGTGACCGCGGTGGAACTGCTGCCCGTGCACCAGTTCGCGCACGAGGACCATCTGCTGCGCCGCGGACTGCGGAACTACTGGGGCTACAACTCGATCGGCTACTTCGCCCCGCACGCGGCCTACGCGGCCTCCGGTACCGCCGGCGAGCAGGTGGGCGAGTTCAAACGCATGGTCCGCGCCCTGCACGCGGCCGGCATCGAGGTCATCCTCGACGTGGTCTACAACCACACCGCGGAGGCGGGCGAGCTGGGCCCGACGCTCTCCCTCAAGGGCATCGACAACCGCGGCTACTACCGCCTCCAGGACGACGCCCGCCGGTACGCCGACTACACCGGCTGCGGCAACACCCTGCACGTCGTACGGCCGCAGGTGCTGCGCCTGATCACCGACTCGCTGCGCTACTGGGTGACGGAGATGGGCGTGGACGGCTTCCGGTTCGACCTGGCGGCGGCGCTGGCCCGTTCCCTGCACGACGTAGACATGCTCTCCCCGTTCCTCGCGGTGATCGCCCAGGACCCGGTGCTGCGCCGGGTCAAGCTCATCGCCGAGCCCTGGGACATCGGCTCGGGCGGCTACCAGGTCGGCGCGTTCCCGCCGCTGTGGACCGAGTGGAACGACCGCTTCCGTGGCGCCGTCCGTGACTTCTGGCGCGGCGCGCTGCCGGACGTGCGCGACCTCGGCTACCGGCTGTCCGGCTCCAGCGACCTGTACGCCTGGGGCGGCCGCCGCCCCTACGCCTCGGTCAACTTCGTCACCGCGCACGACGGTTTCACCCTCCGTGACCTGGTGTCCTACGAGCGCAAGCACAACGAGGCGAACGGCGAGGACAACCGGGACGGCTCCGGCGACAACCGCTCGTGGAACTGCGGGGCCGAGGGCGAGACGGACGAGGAGCGGATCCGGGCGCTGCGCCGCCGGCAGATGCGCAATCTGCTCAGCACGCTGCTGCTGTCCACGGGCGTACCGATGCTGGTGGCCGGCGACGAACTGGGCCGCACCCAGCAGGGCAACAACAACGCCTACTGCCAGGACAACCCGATCAGCTGGCTGGACTGGTCGCTGGCGGCGGAGCCCGGCTGGCGGGCGCTGCTCGACCTGACGTGCCGTCTCATCGCCCTGCGCCACCGGCACCCGGTGCTGCGCCGGCGCGCGTTCTTCTCCGGGCGCGCCCACACGGCGGACGGACTGCGCGATCTGGCCTGGTTCACCTCGCGGGGCGCGGAGATGACGGAGGACGACTGGTACGCCCCCGCCGCCGCGCTCGGCATGTACCTCTCGGGGCGTGACATACCGGGCCGCGACGAGCGGGGCGCGCCGATCCTCGACGACAGCTTCCTCACCGTGCTGCACGCCGGGGACCGCCCGGCGCCCTTCGTCCTGCCGGGACCGCCGTGGGCGGACCGCTACGAGGTCGTCGTCGACACGTCCCGGGAGGACCAGGCGGAGGCACCGGGCGTGGTGCACGCGGCCGGTGCGGCGATCACGGTGCCGGAGCGGGCGGTGCTGCTGCTGCGGGTTCTGTGACCTCGGCCGGACGGGCCGCGGGGTGCCGTCGTGCGGTTGCCGCGCCGTTCTTTGGCAGCGCTGCTCTGTCGTGGGGTTGCCGCGCCGTTCTTCGGCTGCCGCGCCGGCGTGGCTTGTCGCGCGGTTTCCCGCGCCCCTGCGGGGCGCGGCCTTACGCCCCGTGCGCGCATCTGTGCGACCCGTCGTGCCGCCAGGTGCGTCGCACCGCGAACACGCTGGTCGTAGGACCAACGGCGGAGGGGACCCCGGCTGAAACTCGGTGGGCGTTGTCGGTGCTGGTCCGTAGGCTCCGTGTGATGCCCTCGACACATGCACCCACCAAGGACCGTCCCGACCGCTCCACCGTGCGCACCCTGATGCGGCTGTGGCCGTATGTACGCCCGGTGCGGGTACGGCTGTGTACCGCCGCGTTCGTCGCGGTGGTCGCCTCCTGTGTGGGGCTGGTGATCCCGCTGGTCCTGAAGTGGATGGTGGACGGTCCGGTCGCCGACCGTGATCCGGCGGGCGTGTGGCTGGGCGCGCTGTACCTGCTGCTGCTCGGGATCGCGGAGGCGGGACTGTTCGGGCTGCGGCGGTGGCTGGTGGCCCGGCCGCTGTCGCACGTCGAGGCGGAGATGCGGGCCGAGCTGTACGGGCATCTGCAACGGCTGCCGGTGGCCTTCCACGACCGCTGGGCGTCGGGCCAGCTGCTCTCCCGGGGCACCACCGACCTGATGCTGCTGCGCATGTTCCTCGCCTTCCCGTTGACGTTCCTGCTCGTCAACGGTGTGACCATCCTGGTCGGCGTGGCGATCATGATGTCCCAGGACTGGCTGCTCGGGCTGGTCGTCCTCGGGCCCGCGGTGCCCCTGATGTGGACCTGTGCGGTCTTCGAACGGCGGTACTCCCTGGTGGCGCGGCTCGCCCAGGACCAGGTCGGCGACCTGACGACGGTCGTCGAGGAGAGCGTGCTCGGCATCCGCGTCATCAAGGGGTTCGGCCGGCACCGCAGCCAGGCGCGGGCGTTCCGCGAGCTGTCGGGGACGCTGCGCGACACGGAGCTGCGCAAGGCGCGGCTGCTGGCGACGATCTGGGCCGTCATCGTGACGCTGCCGGAGGTCGCGATCGGCGCGGCGCTGGTGCTGGGGACCGTGCGGGTGGCGGACGGTCAGCTGTCCGCGGGGACGCTGGTCGCCTTCTTGAGCACGGCGCTCGCGCTGCGCTGGCCGGTGGACTCGATCGGGTTCCTGCTGGCGATGACGCAGGAGGCGGCGACGGCGACGGAACGGTACTTCGAGGCGCGGGACGCCCGGGTGGAGGAGCCGGGGGGAACCGGCGGCCCCGACCGGAAGCCGGGGCCGGCGGACGGCGGACTCCGGTTCCACGGCGTCCGGTTCCGCTATCCCGACGCCCCGCCCGGCTCCCCGCCCACCCTCGACGGCATCGACCTGCACATCCGCCCCGGCGAATCCATGGCCCTGGTCGGGGCGACCGGCAGCGGGAAGACCACCCTGACGGCGCTCATCCCCCGGCTGCACGAGGCCACCGCCGGGCGGATCACGCTGGACGGGCGGGACATCACCGCCATGCCCCGCGAGGAGCTGCGCGCGAAGGTGGCCGTGGCCTTCGAGGAACCGACACTGTTCTCCGCGTCCGTCGCGGAGAACGTCCTCATGGGCGGCGACGGCGGCACCGGCCGGGCGGACCTGGAGCGGGCGCTGTCCGTCGCGCAGGCCGAGTTCGCGCACGCCCTGCCGCACGGCACGGACACCCAGGTCGGCGAGCAGGGGCTCAGCCTGTCCGGCGGGCAGCGGCAGCGGCTCGCGCTCGCCCGGGCGGTGGTGGGCCGCCCGCGCTTCCTCGTGCTGGACGACCCGCTGTCCGCGCTCGACGTGCACACCGAGGCCGCCGTGGAGGCCGCGCTGCGCCGGGTCCTCGCGGACACCACCGCGCTGATCGTGGCCCACCGCCCCTCGACGGTGCTGCTCGCCGACCGGGTCGCCCTGCTCTCCCAGGGCCGCATCGCCGCGATCGGCACCCACCACGAACTGCTCCGCACCAACGCGGAGTACGCCCACCTGATGTCCGGCGAAGAGCCCGCACCCGGCGCGGCCGCACAGGACGACGGACACCCGAGGGCACAGGCCGGGACACGGACCGGAACAGACGCCGGACGACACGCCGCAGCCGCACCCCGGGAACAGGCAGGCCGGCCGTCGGACCGGCGAACCGACGACCGGCCCGACGGACGGACCGGACAACCCGCCGCCGGCGAACGGCCCGGATCCGGCGCGGGTGACCAACGGAACGGAGACGGACGCGGTGGTGCGCCGCGAGCCGCCGGTGTGCCGGGCACGGAAGTGGAGGATGCTCGATGACCGCTCCCGCCTCGTCGGCTCCGCCGCCCGCCGCCTCCGGGTCCGTGACCCCGCCGGACGCGGGGGACGCTCCGGCCCGGCCGCAGGACTCCCAGGACCCCTTCGACCGGGACGTGCTGCCCGCTCCGCCGGGTGCCACGGCCACCCTGCTGCGCTCGCTGCTCGCCCCGATGAAGGCCCGCGTCGCCGTCACCACGCTGCTGCTGCTGTTCCAGCAGGCCGCCGTGCAGGCCGGTCCGCTGCTGGTGGCGTACGCCATCGACAGCGCCGTACCGTCCCTCCGAGGCGGCGAGCACGGCCCGCTGATCGCGGTCGGCGTCGGCTATCTGCTGTGCGCGCTGCTCTCCGGCGGCCTCCAGTTCGCGTTCATCGAGGCGGCCGCGCGCGTCAACCAGGACGTGCTGCTCGACCTGCGCGGCCGCATCTTCCGGCATGCGCAGGCGCTGAGCGTCGACTTCCACGAGCGGTACACCTCGGGCCGGCTCATCTCGCGCTCCACCGCGGACGTGGAGTCGCTGCGCGAACTGCTCAGCGAGGGGCTTCAGGAACTCGTCACGGTGATCCTGTCCTTCGTGTACATCTCCGCGATGCTGCTCTGGCTCGACCTGGGCCTCGGCGCGGTCGCGGTGGCCTCCTTCGTGCCGCTGTATCTGCTGGTACGGCTCTACCAGCGGCGCGCCGGGCGGGTGTTCCGGCTCCGTTCCACGGCCATCGCGGCGGTGATCGTGAAGTTCGTCGAGACGATGAACGGCATCCGGCCGGTGCGCGCCTTCCGCCGGGAGGCCGCGAACGACGCCGAGTTCGACGTGCTCAACCGGCGCCACGAGCGGACGAACGGCGACGCCCTGCTGGAGATGGCCCGCTATGTCGTGGGGTCCCGGCTGGTCGCCAACACGGCGGTCGCGCTGATCGTGCTGTGGGGCGCCACCCGGGTGGCGTCCGGCTCGCTGGCGCTCGGCGTGCTCGCGGCGGCGGTGCTGTATCTGCGCCGCCTGTACGACCCCATCGACCGGCTGGGCATGTTCCTCAACTCCTACCAGTCGGCCGCCGCCTCGCTGGAGAAGATCGCGGGCCTGCTGGCGCAGACACCGTCGGTGCCGGAGCCGGCCGCGCCCCGGGCGCTGCCGGAGCGGTCGGCGCAGGGCCGCCCCGGCCGCGAGGTCGTCTTCGCCGGCGTCCGGTTCGCCTACCGCACCGGCGGGGAGGTACTGCCCCGCTTCGACCTCACGATCCCGGCCGGTCAGACGGTCGCCGTGGTCGGTTCGACGGGCGCGGGCAAGTCGACCCTGGCCAAGCTGCTCGCCCGGTTCTACGACCCCTCCGACGGCCGGGTCCTGCTCGACGGGGTGGACCTGCGGGAGCTGTCCTCGCCCGAACTGCGCCGCGGAGTGGTGATGGTGACGCAGGAGTCGTTCCTGTTCTCGGGCACGGTGGCCGAGAACATCGCCATCGGCCGCCCGGACGCCACCCGTGCGGACATCGAACGGGCGGCGAAGGCGATCGGGGCGCACGAGTTCATCGACGCGCTGCCGGACGGCTACGACACGGACGTACGCAAGCGGGGCGGCCGCATCTCGGCGGGCCAGCGTCAACTGGTCAGCTTCGCCCGGGCGTTGCTCGCCGACCCGGCGGTGCTGATCCTCGACGAGGCGACCAGTTCGCTGGACGTGCCCGGGGAGCGGGCGGTGCAGCGGGCCATGTCGACGGTGCTGCGCGGCCGTACGGCCGTGGTGATCGCGCACCGCCTGTCGACCGTGGAGATCGCCGACCGGGTGCTGGTCATGGAGCACGGGCGGATCGTCGAGGACGGCGAACCCACCGAACTGATCGCCGGAACGGGCCGCTTCGCGAACCTCCACCGCGCCTGGCGGGACAGCCTGGCCTGACAGCGACCGCCGCGGTTGGACACCGCCCCGAAGGGGCGCGGGGCTGTATTCGATATGCGGCTCCGCCGCGCGGGCGCGCCAAGCCACGACGGCGTCGCAGACGACTGACGACACTTGGCGCCCCGAAGGGGCGCGGGGAACGGCGCGCCAAGCCACAACGCCGCCGCAGACGACTGACGGCACTCGGCGCCCGAAGGGGGCGCGGGGAACGGCGCGACAAGGCACAACAACGCCGCAGCCGACCGACGGCACAGAGCGGCACAACCAGCGGAGCACTTGGCACAGCGGAACGGACGGGGAGCATGCATGATCGACGCGTACGAGGATCCCGGGGCACCCGACACGCGCGGCGGCTGGCGGTTTCTGTGGTGGCTGGTGCGGTGCCAGCCGGGCCGGTCGCTGGCCGGGGCGCTGCTGGGCAGCGTCTGGCTGGTGCTGATGGCGGCGGCGCCGTATCTGATGGCCCGGGCGGTCGACGACGGTCTGGTCGCGGGTGACCTGGGCGCGCTGGCCGCGTGGACCGTGGTGCTGTTCCTGGTCGGGGCGGTCAACTCGTGGCTGAGCATCATGCGCCACCGGACGATGACACGGGTGCGGATGGACGCCAACTTCCGCACGGTCAAGGTGGTCGTCGGGCACGCGGTGCGGCTGGGGGCCGCGCTGCCGCGGCGGGCCGGGGCCGGGGAGCTCGTCACGGTCGGCGTCGGCGATGTGCAGACGATCGCCCAGTCACTGACCGTCGTCGGACCCGGGGTGGGCTCCGTGGTGGTCTACGTCGTGGTGGCCGGCGTGCTGCTGTCCGTCTCGCCGCTGCTGGCAGCGGTGGTGCTGCTGGGGATGCCGGTGATCGCGCTGGTCGCGGGTCCGCTGACGGTGCGGTTGCAGGCGGCGGAGACCGAGTACCGGGAGCGGCAGGGCGTGCTGACCGCGCGCATCGGCGATCTGGCGGGCGGACTGCGGGTCCTCAACGGCCTCGGCGGCAAGGGGCTGTTCGCGGACGCGTTCCGGGGTGACTCGCGGCGGCTGCGGGCGCAGGGCTACCGGGTGGGCGCGGTGGCCAGCTGGGTGCAGGCGCTCGGGGTGGGCCTGCCGACCCTGTTCCTCGCGGTGGTCACCTGGCTCGCGGCCCGGATGACCGCCGCGGGCGAACTGAGCATCGGAGAGTTGGTGGCGGTGTACGGCTATGTCGCGGTGCTGGTCGGTCCGGTGGCCTTCTTCCTGGAGATGGGCTACCAGCTCAGCCGGGGCGTGGTGGCCGCGCGCCGGGTGGTGGCGCTGCTGCGGCTCGACCCGGAGCCGGACGAGGGGACCCGGCCCGGCCCGGCGGAGCCGGCCGTGCTGGTCGATCCCGAGTCAGGGGTGCGGGTGCCGCCGGGGCGGCTGACCGCGCTGGTCACCGCCCGGCCCGCGGACGCCGCGGCCGTGGTCGACCGCCTCGGCCGCTTCGCGCCGTCCGCCGCCACCTGGGGCGGGGTGCGGCTCGACGCGATCCCGCTGGCCGAGGTGCGCTCCCGGATCCTGGTCTGCGACAACGAGGCAGACCTGTTCGCGGGCACACTGCGGGAGGTGGTGACCGGACGCCTGGAGCGCGACGACGCCGCGCTGGCGCGGGCCGTGCACGCGGCCGCCGCCGACGACATCGTGCAGGGCCTGCCGGACGGGCTCGACTCGGCCGTGTCGGCGCAGGGCCGCAGCCTGTCGGGCGGCCAGCGGCAACGGGTGCGGCTGGCCCGGGCGTTGCTGGCCGGTCCGGAGGTGCTGCTCGCGGTGGAGCCGACGTCGGCGCTGGACGCGCACACGGAGGCCACGGTGGGCCGCCGGCTGCGGGCCGCGCGCACCGGCCGTACGACGGTGGTGACCACCACCTCGCCGCTGGTGCTGGACTGCGCGGACACCGTGCACTACCTGGTGGACGGCAAGGTCGCGGCCACCGGGCGGCACCGCACGCTGCTCGCGGACGAGCCCGGCTACCGCGCCCTGGTGGCCCGGGACAACGCCGAGGAGGTCGTGCGGTGACGCAGGACACGGGTCATCTGCCGGTCGCCGGGCGGGCCGACGTGCGCCGGGCGACGGTGCGGCTGGTGCGGGCCGACGGGCGGTCCTTCGCCGCCGCGCTGCTGCTGAACGCGCTGGCCGCGGCGGCCGGTCTTGCCGGGCCGTGGCTGGTCGGCCGGATCGTGGACGAGGTCCGGGCCGGCGCCGGGGTCGCGGTGGTGGACCGGCTGGCGCTCGGCATCCTGGTGTGCGCGCTGGCCCAGCTGCTGCTGGCGCGCTGGGCCCGGTACGTGGGCTACCGGTTCGGGGAGCGGACGCTGGCCCGGGTCCGTGAGGAGTTCGTCGACCGGGCGCTCGCGCTGCCCGCGTCGACGGTGGAGCGGGCCGGCACCGGAGACCTCACCGCGCGCGGCACCGCGGACGTGGCCGCGGTCGGCACCACGCTCCGGGACGTGGGCCCCGAGCTGCTGGTCTCCTCCGTACAGGCGCTGTTCGTGATCGCCGCCGTGTTCGCGCTGGACCCGCTGCTCGGCCTGTTCGGAGTGCTCGGGACGATCCCGATCTGGTGCGCGCTGCGCTGGTATCTGCGCCGGGCCCGGGACGGCTATCTCGCCGAGGGCGCGGCCACCTCCCAGGTCGCGGAGATCATCGCGGCCACCGCGTCCGGGGCCCGCACGGTGGAGGCGTTCCGCCTTGAGGAGCGGCGGATCGCGGCGAGCCGGGACGCGCTGGACACGTCCCGGCGGACCCGGCTGTACACGCTGTATCTGCGCACGGTGTTCTTCCCGGCCGTGGAGGTGTCGTACACGATCGCGGTGGCGGCGGTGCTGCTGGTCGGCGGGGTGCTGCACGCGCGCGGGGCGGTGGGCCTCGGCGCGGTGGTGGCGGCGGCGCTGTATCTGCGGCAGCTCACCGAGCCGCTGGACCAGATCCTGATGCGGATCGAGCAACTGCAGAGCAGCAACGCGTCGTTCGCCCGGGTGGAGGGGCTGGCCGGGGCGCCGCGGTCGGTGCCGGACGGCGGCGCAGCGGCCCCGGCGGACGACCGGATCGACGTGTCCGGGGTGCGGTACGCCTATGAGCGGGGCGGGGAGGTGCTGCGCGGGGTCGATCTGACGGTGCGGCCCGGTGAGCGGCTGGCGGTGGTCGGGCCGTCCGGCGCGGGCAAGACCACGCTGAGCCGGCTGCTCGCGGGCGTCGACGCGCCGGGCGCGGGCACGGTGACGGTGGGCGGGGTGCCGATCGCGGATCTGGAACCGGAGCGGCTGCGCCGGCAGGTGGTGCTGGTCACCCAGGAGCACCATGTCTTCCTCGGCACCGTACGGGACAATCTGCGGATCGCCGAACCGGCGGCCGGCGACGAGGAGTTGTGGGCGGCGCTGGCCGCGGTGGGCGCCGACGCCTGGGTGCGCGAGCTGCCGGACGGTCTCGACACCCGGCTGGGTCCCGGCGGTACGGCCACCGACGGGTCCCAGGCCCAGCAGCTCGCCCTGGCCCGGGTGGTGCTGGCCGACCCGCACACCCTGATCCTGGACGAGGCCACGGCCCTGCTGGACCCGGCGACCGCGCGGCACACCGAGCGTGCGCTGGCCGCCGTGCTGGCGGGCCGCACCGTCATCGCGATCGCCCACCGTCTGCACACCGCCCACGACGCGGACCGGGTGGCCGTGATGGAGGAGGGCCGGCTCACCGAACTGGGCACACACGACGCCCTGGTGAAGGCCGACGGCGCATACGCGGCCCTGTGGCGAACCTGGCACACGGAACCCATGCCATGACCGCCCTCCCGGCTGGTGATCGTGGGCCCGGGTCGGGCACGCCCTTTGTACGGCGGGCTTAGGCGGGCCGAGCGGGCCGAGGCAGGAAGAACGTCGCGGGTCGGGAAAACGCCGCAGGTCAGAGGTGGCGCCTCCACTGGGTCACGTCCGGTTCCGGGCACATCCCGCACGACCCTGTCGGACCAGGCGAACACCTGTCAGGTCAGGGTTGCCGCCGAGTGCGGGGCGTCTGTGCGGCAGTGGGGCTACGGCCCCTGGGTGCGTAGCTCGCGGATCATGCAATCGTAGAACGGCGCCTCCGGCCACGGGTGGGACACGCCGATCTTCCGGTATCCCCAGGCGGCGTAGGCCAACTGCGCGGGAGCGGCCTCGGGTTCCTGGCGCACGGTGAGCGTGGCCCGTTCGGCGTCCACGCCTTGCAGGAGGCGGGCGTGCAGTTCACCGGCGATGCCGTGCCGCCGCCACGGCTTGCGTACCGCGAGTTCGATGACGGCGATCGTGCGTCGGCCGTCCTCGCGCGTGAAGTCGTCCGGGAAGGCCACGTCCTGGAGGTTCTTCCACCAGCGGGTGTCCGGGGCGAGGTGGTAGCCGTAGGTGAAGCCGACGACTTCCGCGCCGTCACGGGCAAGGACCAGACGCATGCCGGGGCGCCGGGTGTGTACCTGGTAGTGCTCGATGAACTCGGCGACGTCGCTGGGGCCCTCACAGTACGGCGGTTCCGCGTACGTCTCTTCGTACGCGGGCAGGAACGCGTCCACTTGCCGTGCGGCGGCGTCCGCCTCGTGGCGTTGGTAGGTCACCGTTCTCATCAGGCGGCACCGCTCAGGTCGGCGTACTCGGTCAGGCGGTCAGCGGCGTCCCGGGCGCCGACGGCGTCGATCAGGGCGTTTGCGCGCGGGTGGCCCACTCGTCCGCGAGCATGGCGTGTACGACGGAGTCGCGCCACTGTCCGGCTTTGAGGATGTGCCCGCGGATGGTGCCTTCCTCGACCATGCCCGCGGCCGCCATCGTCTTCGCTGAGGCTTCGTTGAGCGGGGAACGGGCGCCCCAGATGCGGTGCAGTCCGAGTGTTTCGAACCCGAGCCCGAGGAGGAGGCGAACGGTTTCGAGACCGTGGCCGACGCCCCAGGTGTCCGGGCGCAGCGCGAAGCCGAAGGTGGCTGCGCGCTGCTGGTGGGGGTCCATGGCGATCCGGCCGAACCCGATCACGTCGTCTGTGTCCCGCTTGACGACGGCGAGCGCGTACTCGCTGCGCGGGTCCGCCGTCGCGGCGGCGATGGACCGGGTCACGATCTGGGCGACCTGGTCGCGGGTGCGCGGCTCGAACGACAGGTGCTCCGTTGCCTCAGGGCTGCCGTAAATGGCGAGCACCATGTCCACGTCCTCGACGGCGAGTTCGCGGAGGGCGAGGCGAGTGCTGGAACGAGCGACCGGGTGCATGGCGCGGACTCTACCCCCGGGGCAGCGCGGGCCGGCTCGCCGGGAAGGACTCGATCTCCGCGTGGAGATCTCGGGCGACGACCGCCGTCCGCGCGGGACTGGCCATCAGCGCCCGCCGGACCCGCAGCGCGGAGACGACGATCCCGTTGTTGCGGTGCGAGGGCGGCTCGGGGGCGCGGTTCGGAGTAGCGTTTTGAGTGCCTAGGCCAGAACGGAGCACCCGTATGCCCCTCAGCAGTGACGAGCACATCGGTACCCGCGTTCGTATCGCCCGTAATGCCGCCGGTTTGACCCAAGTTGAGCTGGCGGACTTCCTCGACCGCTCGACCGATTGGGTCGCCGGCGTCGAGAACGGACGGCTAGCACTCGACCGATTCAGCGTCATCACCGCGATTGCCGAGCGGTGTGACGTTGACGTGGTCTGGCTCCTCGGCCAGCCCTACCGCCTCCAGCGCAACGGCGGGTCCCTCGCGCACGCCCACATTCCGGCACTGCGCACCGGCCTGCGCCGGAGCGGGCTCATCCTCTCGGGGCACCCGGGCCTGAGCCCCACCGGGGCGCCGGTCGACCTGGCCACGTTGAGCCGCCGGTCACAGCAGGCCAACTCCGCACGCCAAGCGGCGAACCTCCCGAAGGTGGCTACCCTTCTCCCGTCCCTGGTCGAGGACTTGAACACCGCGCTCCTCGTCATCGACGGCTCTGGCCGGGAGGACGCCCTCCGGCTCCTGGTGGACGCCGCCCGCACGGCGCGCATGTGCCTCAACCAGCTCGGCTACCCGGACTTGGCGTGGTCCGCGGCTGAGGTCGCGGCCGGCTCGGCGACGCAGCTCGGCGACCCGGTCACGAAAGCCGCCGTCGCATGGGACCGGTGCGGGGCGCTGCTCCATCAGGCCACGCTCAGAGAGGCGGTCGCCGTCGCTGACGCAGCGCTCCGGGACCTGGAGCCGTACGCGAGCGCCCGGGGCGCCGACGAGCGGGCCGTGTCCCTGCGGGGCGCGCTGCACCTGCGGGCGGCGATCGGCCACGCCCGCGGCGGGCGGGCCGGGGACGCGTGGGCACGCATCGATGCTGCGCTGGAGGACGCCGACCGGCTCGGTGACGGCTGGTACGACTTGGAGGCTCAAACGGTGTTCGGGCGGGGCACCGTGGCCGTCCACGCAGCTGAGGCCGGAGTCGAGGTCGACCAGCCTGAGACGGGGCTCAAGCGGGTACCGAGGGCGAACGTCGACGCCGTCCCGAGCAAGGAGCGCAAGACGCATTTCGCGATCGACAAGGCGCGCGCGCTGCACCGGATGGGGCGCAGCGCCTCCGCGGTCGTGAAGTTGCGCGAGGCCGCCGGGCAGGCGCCTTACTACGTCTACGCCGACCCGATGGCCCGCGCCCTGGTCTCCGACCTCGCCCGGGTCGGGGTGCCCTCGCAGGCATCCGCCCTGTCCGGGCTCATCCGGAACATGGAACTCGTCAGCTAGCCCGAAGGGCCACAGGGGGCGCTCAGTTGTACCGGAGCGCCCCTGAAGAATTCTCAGGGTCGGCCCCTTGGCGGCGCGCAAACCTGGAGTGGTCACTGCTCGTACCGATGTGATCACCTGGGGGTATCGGCAATGGAGCCGATCAATACCCGAAACGCGGCCGCAGCGGCGAGGGCGTACCTCGCGCTGGAGTGGCCCCTTGCGCTCGGCCACCGGTACCGGCCCAAGCAGGGCTGTACGTGCGGCCGGACCGACTGCCCGATCCCGGGCGCGCACCCTGGCCCGGGCGCCGGCAGTCTGGACGAGACATCCCTGACGGCCGCGCTGGAGTCCGCACCCGGCGCCGGACTCATTGCTCACACCCAGCGGTTCGACGCAGTCCTTGTCCCCCGGCAGGTCGGCATGGCCGCCATGGTCCTGCTCGACCGCGACACCCCGGTCCCGTGCCTGATCGCGCATCCTGACACCTATGTCCTGCTGGTCCTCCCGGCGACTGGGCGCTATACCGCGGTGGACGAGTCGGTCGAGGTCCGCACCGGCCGGGACGGCTGGATCGCCCTCCCGCCGAGCCGGGGCGTGCGGTGGGACAACCCTCCGTGGATCGAGGGCACTACCGAGCCGCGGAAACTGATCAACGGCGACCAGATCAGCCCCACCCTCGCCGAGTGCTCCGCCGTCGTCCGGACGGGGTTACTGCGGTGACCATCCGGCCCCTCATGCCGCCGGTCGAAGATGTCGCCGCTACGTGGCTGCTCACCTGCGCGATTTGGGGAAGGGGCTCCTGGAGTCCTACGTCGCTTCGGTCGAGGCCGCCCGGGAAGAGAGGCGGCGATGCGTATGAGGCCGGACAGTCCGTGGGGCCAGTTCTTCTACGCCCTGGTTCTGGCCGCTCTCATGGGCGCGCTCGTGGCCGGTATCGGCCGCTGACCCGATGACCGGCTCCGGTCGCTCGCGCCCCAGGGGGCGACCGGAGCCCCCAGGCGCCCGCCGGCTTCCCGCTCCCGACTCTCTCCCGTGGGGGCCGGCGGGCCCACCACCCTCGTTTCGACAAAGGAAGGTTCTCGATCGTGTTGCCTCCGGCACCGCCAGATGTTGTCCCGTACATCGCCGGATGGAGCGAGGAAAAGCTCCTGAAGTGTCCGATCACCCGCCGCCGCGTGGCCCCGGGGATCGCGTACGTGGATGAAACCCCGTACGACCGGGACAGTTTCGGTGTGCTCTGGGCCCGGTACGCGCTGCGGCCCAAGCGGCGCCGGGGCAGCCCGCAGCTGCGGAACGTCCACCCCTACCGGCAGCGTCGAGCGATGCTGAACATGATGTGCCAGGTCTGCTCCCGTATGCCGCCGGACCCACATGGTCCGCATCTGTTTCTCCTGCGGGACAGCGTCGGCGCGATCCGGGAGGGGGAGCGGACGACGAGCCCGCCGGTGTGCGTGCCCTGCGCCGGGATCTCCATCCAGCTCTGCCGGGCCCTGCGCGGGGGGCGGTTCGTGGCGGCATGGGCCCGGCGCGTGCCAGCGTGGGGAGTCGTCGGGCCCCTCCACCACCCCGTGACACTCCAGCCGATCCCGGGGTGCCACATGGAGCAGGTGAAGTACGGGTCGGAGTGGGCACCGTGGGTCCGGGCCGCTCGCACGATGGTGGAGCTGCGCGACGTGACACCGGCGGACCTCGACCGCGAGTTCGCGGCCCTCGGACGCGACCGCCTGGAAGAGGAGTTCACCCGGGTCGCGCAGCTGACCGCGGTCACCTGACAGTCCGGCCCGCACCTCATCGCGCGGCACTTACCCCTCACCATGGAGGCGCCGTTCCATGCATCAGCTGCTCTCCAGCGACGGAGACCGGCGGGTGGCTTCCCCCAGACACCGTGTCCAAGACGTTTCAGCGCATCTGCGGCCGCCTCACGGCCCACCCAGGGCCGCCCGGGCCTGGTCGGCGGGCCGGGACATGAGACGTCGGGCCGCGTCGTTGATGACGTCCGCGGACACGCATGCGCGCCCGCAGTGCGGGGAAGGGGTGGGCATGACGCGACCGAGGCGCTCTACTCCCGACGACCGGACGGGCCAGGGCACACAAAGGGCACATGAGGGCGGCCGATCGGCCGGGTGACCTGGTGGAGACAATCAGCGCTGACCATTCAAGACCTTCGGTTTGCCAGAGCTGGAATCTCCGCGATCATCTTCGGGTTCAGAGAGTCCCAGATAATCCCCCGAGGCCGCCGATGGGGCGGACATTCAATGATTCGGTCCGGTGTGATAATTAGGTCGACCCGGAAGTCATGGGCAGATTCCGGAATCTCTCTATCGATCACTTGCAACTCATGCACCGTAGTTGCGATGAGTACGTCAGGCCCTATCAGTCCAGCTTCTTGCAGAAGGGCCACTTCAATATCCGCGTAGCCAGCACCTTTGCCGAGTCGAGCCCCGCGCGAGTTGACGGCCACACTGCCGCATACCACTAGATCAACGGGTGGCATTTCATCAAGGTCTACAGGGATTGCATATTGGGCCGCTGTTCGCCTGTCGGCGGCTTCACTGGCAGAAATGGTGAGAGCTTCGGGATCCAGGAAATAGAAGGGCTTGGCAGCGGCAAGTTTTGGTGCTGCCATGTAAACTCGCTTTCCTTCCTTGAGAGCCCGCTCTCTCACAGCCATCTGAGCTTTGTCCGGAACTGCCTTGATGACGCTAGACGCCTTCCATGCAGGATGCGCGGCGAGGCGGAGAGCGGCGGAATCTGCACCAAAGAAAAACGGGATGCGTCCGGCCGCTTCGGTCAATACCGCTTTCTTACTGTCAAGCAGCGACCATACCCCCTCCCGAATCTTCTGCTTTTCCTTCCCGATGCCATCGGCGTTCACTCGCCATTCCCTCCCTCAAGCTGCGATCAATCCGAAAAGTCGACCATTAAGGTCCCGCACGCCTGAAAGGTCGTTCCAGGATTGCAGTTCCTTGCCTGCCTTGAAGATCAGGTTCAGTCCGCCACCACCGCGGTTTCCTTCCACGACTTCAATCGCCCTGTGGAGGGTCCCAACAGCCTCGTCAACCTTCTTCTGCTGGATACGCGCCAGTGCCAGATTCCCAAGGATGATCGCTTGAGACTTTGATTTATCCCGAACCTCTGTGACGCTTTCTCGCAGCAGAGCCTCGGCCTTGGGGGCGTCGCCGAGGAACAAAAAACACGAACCGGCAAGGCGGCCGAATTGTCCCGGGGACATCATGGAAAATCCCGCATCATTCGAATCGGCCCGCCCGAGGAAACTCTCTGCCGCACGAAGTGATTTTTCGCACTCGATCCGCCGACGCAGCATGGCATACGCTTCCGCAGAATGCAGGAATGCAAGACCGCCCAGAATATTGCTGGATTTTTGCACCTTCTCCGCTGTTTCCAGGGTCAGTTCAAGTCCTGCGGAAGGATTCTTCTCTCCGTAGAGGGCTACGAACGCCGTACGAAGCAGCGCCAGCCCTTCCGATACGGGATCTCCCAATTCTCGCGCCGCGTTGACCGCCTGGCCAAAGTAAGTACGAGCCGTGACGTGGTCAGTTCTCCCAGAAGCGTCCCAAACCAATTGACCCATGAAGGTGGAGGTTTCGGCTACAGCAGCCTGCACATCTCGGCTTACAGGGTACGGAGCGCTGCTACCCAGCCACTGAGTGAGCTTTCCCAGGAGCCTTCCGGTCTCGGCAACCAGCACAGTAGACGGCTCGGTCGCATACCGTGAATCCAGAGTCTGAACCTGTTGCCGCAGACCTGCAACAGTTACCAGATCAGGGTTTTCGATGGTCTCGACCGAGTAATCCAGCTCTGCATTTCTGTTCGACGCAAGGTCACCGATCGGAAGCGATTTCTCCCACGGCCTTGCAGGTACGCTCAGCATTTCTCCGGGAATGCCAAATCCATCACACACCCGTTCGATCACTTCTTGTCCTCGAATGCTACGGACGCCACGGATGATGTCACTCACGCGGCCACTGGTCATCTTGCCGACTGCTGAGGCGATCACCGCATAACTAGAACCCGTACGCCTGTTAACGAGACGGAAGATCTCTTGGAAGTCCCGGGCCGCGCAGGCTCGGCGCATCCCCTCACTGTGAAGCAGCGTGTCAGGGATCGTCAGCGCATACCGGCTGCGTCGGGTTGTGCGGTCATCCATGAGCGCCCCTGGAGAGACAGAAGTGATCTCCTCGTCAGAGTAGCCCTGTGAACCCCAGCAGGGTTCCCCAAATGCCTTGCGGGGTTCCCCGTTCGCGGTTCCCCGAGGCCCTCTGCCCGGCTGAAGCTCTTCAGACGGCACAACCTGTGTGCCGAACAGCAAGGACCCCCGCGACGCGGCGAACGTCCGGGGGCTCGGCCACCAACCATCAAGGGGTTGACGACAGTGCCCAAAGCTACAACCAGACTCCCGCGAACTCTCCGGTGGGCCGAAGTAGGCAGCGACGCGCGGCAGATGGAATACACGACGTACGCCCCGCCCGGTGAGACGTGCCCGTCATGCGGTAACCCGATCAAGAGCCTTGAGGCGTGCCGCCGGGGGATGCCGGCCCGCCGTGACGCCCCTCCGCTGGTGGCGTACTGGCACACGGACTGCGCCCCGAAGGCAGAGGGGTGATCTCCGTGGCACGGCGCAAGACCCGTCTGCCTCACAGATGGCCCGCCATCAACTCGACGCGCCCATCGGGAGGAACGGCAGCGATGCGCATGAGGCCGGACAGCCCGACCGGACAACTCCTCTACGTCCTGGTCCTCGCCGTCCTGATGGCCGCCCTCGTGGCCGGTGTCGGCCGCTGACCCCATGACCGGCTCCGGTCGCTCGCGCCCCAGGGGGCGACCGGAGCCCCCAGGCGCTCGCCGGCTTCCCGCTCCCGATTCTCCCCCGCGGGGGCCGGCGGGCCCACCACCCTCGTTTCGACAAAGGAAGGTTCTCGATCGTGTTGCCTTCGGCACCGTCAGGTGTTGTCCCGTACATCGCCGGTTGGAGTGAGGAAAGGCTGCTGTCGTGTCCGATCACCCGCCGCCGCGTGGTCCCGGGGATCGGGTACGTGGATGAGACGCCGTACGACCGCGACAGCTTCGGCGTGCTCTGGGCCCGGTACGCGCTGCGGGCGAAGCGGCGCCGTGGCAGCCCGCAGCTGCGGAACGTCCATCCGTACCGGCAGCGTCGGGCGATGCTGAACATGATGTGCCAGGTCTGCGGTCGGATGCCGCCGGACCCGGGCGGTCCGCATCTGTTTCTCCTGCGGGACAGCGTCGGCGCGATCCGGGAGGGGGAGCGGACGACGAGTCCGCCCGTGTGTGTGCCGTGCGCCGGGATCTCCATCCAGCTCTGCAACGCGCTCCGCGGTGGACGATTCGTGGCGGCTTGGGCGAGACACGTGCCCGCGTGGGGAGTCGTCGGGCCCCTCCACCACCCCGTGACGCTCCAGCCCATCCCGGGGTGTCACATGGAGCAGGTGAAGTACGGGTCGCCGTGGGCGCCGTGGGTCCGGGCCGCCCGCACGATGGTGGAGCTGCGCGACGTGACACCGGCGGACCTCGACCAGGAATTCGCGGCCCTCGGACGCGACTGCCTGGAAGAGGAGTTCACCCGGGTCGCGCAGCTGATGACCGTGTGACGACTCCGCGATCACCGACTGGGGCGGGTCGCCTCGTTGCTCCAGCCACCCCGGCCCGGCTCCCGTAATCAACTGACAGAAAGAGAGAGCCGTTGACCACCACCACGGACCGGGCGCGGGAAGCGGACCCGCTCGCCTGCGGCAGGCTGCCGCTCAGCGCGGAAGCCCCGTCGGGGCCGGACACGCGGCCCTGGGCCCTGCGGTTCGCCCGCGCCCCGGACGCGACCGAAGCTGTCACGGTCCCGGCCTGCGTCTACGATCCTGCCCGCCAGGTCAAGGTGTCTTATGACGGGGGCCTGTTGACGTGCATGGCCAACGCCCACACCCCGACCGTGCCGGACGGTTCGATGACGAACCCCCGCCCCTGGACGAGGGGCCGAAGGACTAGCTCATGCCCCTTCATGTCCTGGTGATCGCGGCCAACGAAGACTGGCCGACCGATCGCGTTGTGACCGAGCTGACCGGCCGAGGGATCGAGGTGTTCCGCATGGACACCGCGGATTTCCCTCAGCGGCTTTCGCTGACGGGCCGGATCGACCAGGGGCACGGATGGGCGGGCGAACTGGCCACCGCTCAGCGCTCGGTGGGCCTGTCCCGGGTCGGCGCGGTGTACTACCGCGCCCCCGGGGCGTTCCAGTTCCCCGACGGCATGACCGGGCCCGAGGAGCGGTTCGCCGCGGCCCAGGCCCGCGCCGGCCTCGGCGGAGTCCTGTCCGCACTGGGCTGCCGATGGGTCAACCATCCGACGTCCATGGCCCGTGCCGAGTACAAGCAGGTCCAGCTCGACGCCGCCCGCGCCTGCGGGCTGCGGTTCAAGCCCCCGTCCCGTCGCACGCCCCGTGAAGCGGAGACAGCCGGACGGGTATCACAGGCGTGGGAGGGTCCCGCGTCGGCAGACCGAAGGAGGAGACACGGTGAATGTCATCCTGAACAACGGCGGTGACGGTAATGGCGACGGTGGCGACGGACTTCCGGGCGAGCCGTGGCCGGGTCCCGCCGACCCGCCGACGCCCGACGGCGGTCCCGGCGTGCCCAACCCGCCCAAGTCGTTAGGGCTGTTCCGCCAGTGAGTGCCAGCGCCAACGGCAAGTACCCCGACCGCGCGGAGGTGGGGCAGGCGCTCAGGGCTGACGGCCGCTTGTCGTCCGACTGGGCCCCCGCTTTCTCCGCCGTGCCCCGCTCCGCGTTCCTGCCGGATCTCATGTGGCCATTCGACATGGGCACCGCGCGCAGCATGGCAGTCAGCAAAGCAGACGACCCTGAAGCGTGGCAGCGGCACGCCGACGCTGACGAGCCGATCGTCACGCAGTGGGACGACGGGAAGCACTCCGGCACCGAACCGGGCGCAGTCCCGACCAGCTCCGCCTCCATGCCCAGTGTCGTGTTCTCCATGCTCCGGGACCTGGACGTGCAGCCCGGAAACCGGGTCTTGGAGATCGGCACGGGAACCGGCTGGAACGCTGCCTTGCTGGCTCACCGGCTCGGGGCCGAGAACGTGGTCACAGTGGAGGTGGACAGAGCTGTGACGGAGGCCGCGCGGGCGGCACTTGAGCGGTTCGGCTCGCCCGTGCGCGTGGTGCACGGGGATGGCTTCAAGGGCTATCCGAAGGCGGCGCCGTACGACCGGATCATTGCCACCTGCGGACTCCGGTCCATCCCCTTCGCATGGGTTGAGCAGTGCCGACCGGGCGGGTTGATCGTCGCCCCGTGGGGGACGCACTACACCGACGGGGACGCTGTGGCGCGACTGGTCGTTGCCCACGACGGACAGAGCGCGTCAGGTCCCTTCACGGGGCCCGTGGAATTCATGAAACTCCGGGCTCAGCGCCGTTCGCCCGTGGTGCACTCCGAGTACGTCACGGGCAGCGTGGCCGATGGCGACAAGTCGTCCACCACGGTCACGGAAGCTGATTTCGTGGGCGAGCGGTTCAGCCCGCAAGCCTTCGCGCTGGGGGTACGCGTGCCCGACTGTGCAAGCGTGGTCGCGGGTAAGCGCGAGGGGGCACGGCCCGTATGGTTCTACGGGCTCACCGACCGCTCATGGGCGTGCGTGATGTTCCGGGACAGCGCAACGGCACGCGTCTGGCAGTCGGGCCCGCGCAAGCTGTGGGACGAGGCAGAAACTGCCTACCGCTGGTGGGAGAAGCAGGGCCGCCCCGGCTTCACTCGCTTCGGGCTGACCGTGGACGGCGACAGCGAACGGGTATGGCTCGACTCTCCGGACTGCCCGGTATTCGTTCGGGGCGCGTAGCCGCTCCACCCGCCGGCCCCGGTAGGCGTTCTGACCCGAGCGCTGTTCGGGGCCTCCACTGTCTGACCGACGGTTTCCTGAAGCTTGGGACAGGCCCAGCACTCGCCGGACAATCTGCGGGCCCTCAAGCCGCACACTCGCCCGCGCCCCCTCCGGGGGTTTCTGCCGTCGGTTGGCTGCGGACCGTTGTGGCTGGTCGCGCAGTTCCCCGCGCCCCTTTGGTGGGTGGTCGCGCTGGGTGTCCGGGTGCGGGCGCGCCCAGCCACTCGCAGTCAGCCGATTGGCTTGGCCCCGGAAGGGGCGCGGGGAACTGCGCGCTCAGCCACACTCCGCTCGCAGTCAACCGATTGGCTCGGCCCCCGGAGGGAGGCGCGGGGAACTGCGCAACTGCCGCAAGGCTTCCTCGCGCGGTCAGGTGTCCTCGCCGCACAGCTTTCGCAGTACGGTTCCGCAACGGCGGGCGTAGGCGTGTTGGAGGGCTCTGGTGGCCGGGCCGCCTGCCCGGGCGTACCAGGCGCGGGGGCGGCTGAAGGCCGCGACGGTCAGCCAGACCGTGCCGTCTCCGGTGCGGTCGACCACGAACGCCTCCTCGCCGCACTCCGGGTGGCCCTCCAGGGTGCCGTACGCCCAGCCGGCCCGGCGGGGTTCCGCCACCGTCCACACGACGCGGCAGGGGGCCCTGACCAGACCGGCCAGGGTGACCGTGACGTCGACGCCGGGGGCCGCGCGGTCGGCGCCGGCATCGATGCCCACGCCCAGTGCGCGGTGCATCTCCCAGGTGAGGACCGTCTCCGCGGCCCGGCGGAACACCTGTTCGCCCTCGCCGATGCGCGTGCGCACATGCAGGGCGTGGAAGCCGGGCGGGCAGGCGGTCAGGTCCTCGCGGGTCGCGCCGACCGGCTCGTAGGTGAAGTCTGCCGAAGACATGTCACCCAAGGGTAGGGCGGCCCCCCGGAATGCCTTCCTCCTGGGGGGCCGCCCTGCCGTTTCTCCTCGGATCAGGTGACGTTGACCGCCGTCCAGGCGGCGGCCACGGCGTTGTACTCGGCGCTGCCGGAGCCGTACAGGGCGGTGGCCGCGTTCAGGGTCGCCGTGCGGGCGGCCTTGTAGTTGGTCGTGGACGTCATGTACGTGGTCAGCGCCTTGTACCAGATCTGCAGCGCCTTGGCCCGGCCGATACCGGTGACCGTGGAGCCGTTGTACGTCGGGGAGTTGTAGGACACCCCGTTGATCGTCTTCGCGCCGCTGCCCTCCGACAGCAGGTAGAAGAAGTGGTTGGCGACGCCGGACGAGTAGTGCACGTCCTTGCCGCCCACGCTGGAGGACCAGTAGTCGGCGGAGGCGCCGTCCTTGCTGGGCTTGTCCATGTAGCGCAGCGGGGTGCCGTCGCCGTTGATGTTGATCTTCTCGCCGATGAGGTAGTCACCGACGTCGGAGGCGTTGTTCGCGTAGAACTCGACGCCGGTGCCGAAGATGTCGGAGGTGGCCTCGTTCAGACCGCCGGACTCACCCGAGTAGTTGAGGCCCGCGGTGTTGGAGGTGACGCCGTGGCTCATCTCGTGGCCGGCCACGTCGAGCGAGGTCAGCGGGTGCGTGTTGCCGGAGCCGTCGCCGTAGGTCATGCAGAAGCAGCTGTCGGACCAGAAGGCGTTGACGTAGGCGTTGCCGTAGTGGACGCGCGAGTAGGCGGCCTGGCCGTTGTTCTTGATGCCGTTGCGGCCGAAGGTGTTCTTGTAGAAGTCCCAGGTGACCTGGGCGCCGTAGGCGGCGTCTGCGGCGGCCGTCTGGTCCGTGGAGGAGCTGGAGGCGGTGCCGGTGCCCCAGACGTCGTCGGCGTCGGTGAACAGGGTGCCGGTGCCGGAGGTCCCGCGGGCCAGGTTGTACGTCTTGTGGCCGCCGCGCGTGGTGTCGTACAGCTGGTACGTCGACCCGGACAGCGTGGTGCCCAGGGTGACCGTGCCGGAGTAGAGGGTCTTGCCGGTGCCGGTCTCGATGCCCTGGTACTCGTAGAGCTTTTCGCCGGTGGCCGCGTCGGTGATGACGTGCAGCTCGTTCGGGGTGCCGTCGTCCTGGAGGCCGCCGACGACCGTCTCGTAGGCGAGGACGGGCTTGCCGGAGCCGGCCCAGATCACCTTGCGCGCGCCGTCGGCCTCGGTCCTGGCCGAGCCGGCCGCCTCGGCGGCGGTCAGCGCCTGCTTCTCGGCCTTGGCCGCGTCGATGCGCGGCGTGAGCGAGGCCACCTCGATGGTGTGCTTCGTGGCCTTGGTGACGCCCTCGGTCCGGCCGGACGCGGAGGAGTGCACGATCAGGTCGCCGCCGAGCACCGGCAGGCCCGCGTAGGTGCGCTCGTAACGGGTGTGGACGCTGCCGTCGACGTCCTTCACGACGTCCTTGACGACCAGTTTCTCCTTGGCGCCGAGACCTATGGTGCGGGCGGTGCCGGCGGCGTCGGCCTGTGCCTGCTGGACCAGTTCGCCGCGGGCCGCGGCCGACAGGGTGGCCGGGGCGGCGGCGAGCGGCTTCGCGGCGGCGGCCCGGGCCGGGGTCTGCGCGGAGGCGCTTGTGGCCAGGCCGGTGGCGAGCAGGGAGCCGGCCGCGACAGCGGTGGCGATGGCCAGGGTGGTGCGCTTGTGACGCGCGTAGAGGGGGCTCACTCAAGCTCCTTCGTGTGGGGGAGTCCGGGCGGTGCGGGGGCACCGGCCGGAGGGAGTGGCGAACTTGCTGTGCTGCGGCGGGTGAAGGAAGGGTGACACCAAGGACGTGTACATGTCAGGACCCTGATGTGATGTTGGCCGAAAACCGGCTGTCCGGGAAACGGAGTGGACAGGTGAAGCCGGGTCGCGCCCGGGAGCTGTCCCGGGGGTCGGCGTGCCGTTCCCGCCGCGGTGGCGTGCGGTTCACGCGGAGGTCAGCCTCCGGCCGCCCGGTCCGCCGACGTCGCGCGAGCGGGGGCCCCGGCCCTCGACTGCCGGGATGCGACGGCCGGTTTCGGTGAGGCACGTCCGGACGGTGAACTGCTTCTCAACGCTGACTCCTTCTGCGTGGCCGCGGTCGTGTGCGGCCAGGTGGTCCGGAGACCGGGTCGGTCCTCCGGGCAGAACGGGGTGTGACGCGGAACCAGGTGCGGGCCGGCTCGGGTGCCATCGGTGGCGCCGTGGAATGCGGTGAGTCGGTCGTGGGAAGAGTGGCAGGAGATCGCGTTACCTGTCAGGACTGCGTCAAAAGTTTGGCCGGAATTGGTTCGTTGACCGGATATTCACGTCCGCTATGCGAACCGTTCCCCGGAGCCGGCCCTCGGGGTGGCCCCGCACAACTCCGCCCGGAGGACTACCGGGCCGGCAGCTCGGGGGTCAGGGCCGGTGGAACACCTCGGTGGGCCGCCATGGCTCCGGTGCGGCGGGCAGGTGGCTGAAGGGTGGAAGGGGTACGCGCTCCGCCTCGTCCTGTTGGTCTGTTTCCCGCGCAGCCGTGGCGTGGTCGTCGGCCACACCGCTCGGGGTCCACTGGTGGCCGTCCCACTCCAGCATCCCGCGCGGGGCGTCCGGTTCGACGTGCCCGCCGCGCTCCGGACCGTCGCCGAGGGGGACGGCCTTGCGGTCACCAGGCTTCGGCCTGCGGGCGTCCCTGCGCGCGGCCCATTCGTCAGCGATCGCCGCGGCGATCGGCTGCCCGGTCGCGCCCTGGATCCAGTCCCATTGCCCGCAGGGGTTCACCTCAAGGTCACGGAATCGAAGGGGTCAACTCGGGGGAACTGCACGACCGGCCACAAGACACCCGCAGGAAAAACCCAGCGCGACCACCCACCAAAGGGGCGCGGGGAACTGCGCGACCAGCCATAACGGTCCGCAGCCAACCGACGGCCCATCTCACAACGGCGCCCCTGGCCCAGCCAAGCGGTCAGCGCAACAGGACTCCCGCCCCGGCAACAACATCCTCCGCCGGGACCGCCACCACGCCCAACTCCGCCCCCGACGCCAGCAACCGATGCGCGGGCAGCACACGCACGGTGTAACCGTAGGGCCCGGTACGGTCCAGCGACAGCGAACCCTCGTACAGCCACCGTCCCCCCGCCTCCACCCCGCCCGCGGCCTTCAGCGGCACCGCCGTCGCGTCGGAGATGCGGTCCTCCGGGTCGACCCGGCCGGACACGGCCTGCACCTCGACGTCGTCGGGCCCGAGGCCGCCGAGTCCGACGACCACCCTGAGGCCGACGGTGGCCCCCAGTTCCGCGGTGGCGGCCGAAGCCGTCGTCTCCACGTGGTCGACGCTGACGCCGTGCCAGGCCGCCCGCACCCGTGCCTTCCAGGCGGCGAGTTCGCGGGCCGCGTCCGCAGTCAGCGCGCGATGCGCGTGCGCGGCGGGCGCGTAGAGCCGATCCACGTACTCGCGGACCATGCGGCTCGCCGACACCTTGGGCCCGAGCAGGGTCAGGGTCCGGCGGACCATCTCGATCCAGCGGTCGGGCAGCCCGCCGCGCCCCCGCTCGTAGAAGCGCGGGGTCACCCGCTGTTCCAGCAGGTCGTAGAGGGCGGCGGCCTCGATGTCGTCGCGCCGCTCGGGGTCCGTGCCCGGCCCGTCCGCGGTCGGGACGGCCCAGCCGAGGTCCGGCTGGAACCACTCGTCCCACCAGCCGTCCAGCACCGACAGGTTGAGGCAGCCGTTGAGGGCCGCCTTCATCCCGGAGGTGCCGCATGCCTCCAGCGGGCGCAGCGGGTTGTTCAGCCAGATGTCGCAGCCCGGGTAGAGCTTCTGCGCCATCGCGATGCCGTAGTCCGGCAGGAACACGATGCGGTGGCGCACCCGCGGGTCGTCGGCGAACCGGACGAGTTCCTGCACCAGCCGCTTGCCGCCGTCGTCCGCGGGGTGTGCCTTGCCCGCGACCACGATCTGGACGGGCCGCTCGGGGTGCAGCAGGAGATCCATCAGCCGGTCCCGGTCGCGCAGCATCAAGGTGAGGCGCTTGTACGACGGGACCCGCCGGGCGAAGCCGATGGTGAGCACGTCGGGGTCCAGGACGCCGTCGATCCAGCCCAGTTCGGCGGTGCCGGCGCCGCGCTGCCGCCAGGAGGCACGCAGCCGCTCCCGTACCTCCGCCACCAACTGCTCGCGCAGTTCCCGGCGCAGTTCCCACAGGTCCTGGTCCGCTACGCCCGCGAACCGGTCCCAGCGCTCCGCGCCGTCGTCGGCGGGCGTGTCCTCGGCGTGCCGCGCCCCGACGTCCCGGACGTCCCCGATGTTTCCGATGTTTCCGGTGTCCCCGACACCGAGCCGCAGCATCTGAGGGGCGACCCAGGTGGGGACATGCACCCCGTTGGTGACGGAGGTGATCGGCACCTCGTCGGGGTCGAATCCCGGCCACAGCCCGGAGAACATCTCGCGGCTGACCCTGCCGTGCAGCAGGGAGACGCCGTTGGCGCGCTGGGCCAGCCGCAGGCCCATCACGGCCATGTTGAACAGGTTCGGCTCGCCGCCCGGGTAGGTCTCCATCCCCAGGTGCAGGATCCGTTCGACGTCGATGCCGGGGAGTTCGGCGTCGGGGCCGAAGTGGCGGGCGACCAGTTCCCGGTCGAAGCGGTCGATGCCGGCCGGGACCGGGGTGTGGGTGGTGAACACGGTCCCGGCCCGCACGGCCTCCAGCGCCGCGTCGAAGTCCTGTCCGCCCGCGCAGAGTTCGGCGATCCGTTCCAGGCCGAGGAAGCCCGCGTGCCCCTCGTTGGTGTGGAAGACCTCGGGTCCGGGGTGGCCGGTCAGCCGGCCGTATGCGCGTACCGCCCGCACTCCTCCTATGCCGAGGAGCATTTCCTGGAGCAGCCGGTGCTCGCTGCCGCCGCCGTACAGCCGGTCGGTGACGCCGCGTTCGCCGTGGTCGTTCTCCTCGATGTCCGAGTCGAGCATCAGCAGCGGCACCCGGCCCACCTGTGCGACCCAGATACGGGCGCGCAGCCGTCGGCCGCCGGGCAGCGCGAGCGAGACCTGGGCCGGGCTGCCGTCCTGCTCCTTGAGCGGCGTCAGCGGCAGTTCGTGGGGGTCGAGGACGGGATAGTGCTCCTGCTGCCAGCCGTCCCGTGACAGGGTCTGCCGGAAGTAGCCGTGCCGGTAGAGCAGTCCGACCCCGATCAGGGGTACGCCCAGGTCGCTGGCCGCCTTCAGATGGTCGCCGGCGAGGATGCCGAGGCCGCCGGAGTACTGGGGCAGGGCGGCGGTGATGCCGAACTCGGGCGAGAAGTAGGCGACGGCACGGGGCAGTCCGGCGGGCTGCGCCTGGTACCAGCGGCCCCTGCTGAGGTAGTCGTCGAGGTCGTCGGCGACGGCGGTGAGCCGGCGCAAGAAGCGGCGGTCCCCGGCCAGCTCGGCCAGGCGCGCGGGGGGCACGCTGCCCAGGAGCCGTACCGGGTCGCCGCCCGAGGTGGCCCAGCGGCCGGGGTCGACGGACTGGAACAGGTCGCGCGTTTCCGCGTGCCAGGACCAGCGCAGGTTGCGCGCCAGGTCGCTCAGCGGGCTCAGGGGCTCGGGGAGAACGGGACGGACGGTGAACCGGCGGATCGCCTTCACATTCCACCTCGGCGCGGTTGCTCGGGGAGGCGCACGGCGACGTGCGTCTCGTCGTCTGTGACGACGGTACCGGTGTCGGCCCGGGCCCCGCCGGGCATCGCCTGCGAGCCCCGGACGTATCCGGCCGGGACGGAACCGGCCATTTCCGCGCCGGTGTGCGCGGGGGTCGTGCGGTGTGCGGCCGGGCCCGCCGGGCGGACTCCCGCAGGTACCGGCGCGCCGGTGCCTGCGGAACCGCTCCCACCGCGCGGGGCCGGTCTTGTGCGCGGGCATACGCGTGAGTAGTTAACGAAGTCCCGGATTGCTCACCCGAATAGGGTGGGAAGGCTCCTGCGGTACGCCCCTCAGGGGCGTCACGGCCACCCCGCAGGACCCACCTCCCCACACCCATCCGCCCACACACCCACGTTGACGCGGACAGGAGCGGTCATGCCCGCCAGGCACCCCTCGTCACCACCCCCGACAAGCAGCAGGAACGGCACGGCGGCCGGGCCGCCGGAGCGGACGGCCGACGCCGTGGCACCGGAGCGGAATGCCGACGCCCTGGCGCACGAGCGGAATGCCGACGCCGTGGCGCAGAAGCGGACGGCCGACGCCATGGCACAGGAACGGACGGACGGCGCCGTGGCGCCGGCGGGCCGTGGCGAGGCCCGGCCGCCCTCCCGGGAGCGGTCTCCGGCGAGCGGGGACACCGCCGTCGGCCGCATCCCGGTCCTCGATGTCCGCCCGGTGGTCCAGGGCGGGCGC
>NZ_BAAJXA010000029.1:0-113755 GCF_057537855.1 Streptomyces diversicolor | reverse complement strand
TGCAGAAATAATCGCCCCGAACGAGCCGAAAGGGTCCGTCAGAAAGCTGACGAACCCTCATGCAAGATCGAGGACAATTATACCATGTTGGGCATAGTTTCCAGAGCTTCGAGCGGTCTGAACGCGCATTGGACGGCGGCGACGATGGCCGAGGAGTTCGGGCGGCTGCGGGAGGCCGCGTACGACCGGAGCGGGGTCGCGGCGGCCGATGCCGTGGTGGATCCGGGGCGGGTCACGGCGGGTCCAGGTTCGTGACGACGGCCAGGAGCTGGAAGGGCAGCTCCCCGTCCCACTGGGAGACGCCGAGGGCGACCCAGCGGTCCGCGCCGGGCGCCCGCCACAGGTCGAGGTCGGGCACATGCCCGCTGAGCGCGGCCCACGGCCGGCCGATGTCCTCGCCCCGCGTGGTCCGTTCCAGCACGCTGTACAGGCTGATGCGGTCCGGCGGCCCCCACCGCTCGGTGAGCCGAGCGCCGAGCCCTTCCCGGTCGGCCTCGTACTGCGTCCCGGTCTCCTCCCGCTGCGCGCCGCCGTCCTCCCAGAAGTCGCCGCTGGTCTGTAATTCCGCTATGTGATACCCGGGCCCGCTCTCGCCGTGCTCCGTCCTGCCGTGCTCCGCGGGGAATCCCCGGGTGCACAGCAGGTCGATGAGGGCCAGGTGCCGCGCGATGTCCATGGGAGCCAGTAAAGCGGGCACCACTGACAATTGGCGCTGTGTCAGGCGTCCCTCCGGTGCACGCACCACGCTCCCGCGAGCAGTGCTCCCGCCGTCCACAGCGCGGTCACCGCCAGTCCGGTCCACGGGCCGAGACCGCCGTCCCAGTCGCTGTGCAGGATCACTTGACCGGCCCGGTCGGGCAGGTAGTCGGCGGCGTTGCCGGACAGGTCGCCGACGACGAAGGAGACGATCAGGAGCAGCGGGATCAGCAGGCCCAGCGTGGCCGCTCCGCTGCGCAGCACGGCCGCGACCCCGGCCGCGAACAGCGCCATCAGCGTCAGGTAGATGCCGCACCCGACCGCGGCCCGCAGTCCCTCGGCCCAGGCCGGCCGGTTGGCTGAGGCCCCGAGCGCGGCGCGACCGACGAGCAGGGTCGCCGCCCCGGTGACCAGGCCGACGGCGAGGACGGGCAGCGCGATCGCGGTGGCCTTCGCCGCGAACCACCGGCGCCGGTCCGGAACCGCGGCCAGGGCCAGGCGCAGCGCGCCGCCCCGGAACTCGGACGATACGGCCGTCGCGCCGAACGCGATCGCCGCGATCTGTCCGAAGGAGATGCCGAAGAACATGGCGAACAGCGGGTCGTTGTCGTCGCCGTCGGCGGAGGCGAGCGCGCCGAAGGCGACGGTGGCGAGGAGCACCGCGCCCAGGCCGGCGACGAGCGAGCGCAGCGTACGGATCTTGATCCACTCGGCGTGGAGGGCGGGCTGGAACGTCGACGAGAACGACGGGAAGGACGAGAAGGACGGGAAGGACGAGAAGGACGGGAAGGACACGGTCATACCTCCTGCGGCTGGGCGGTGAACTCGGCCTCGGACGACGTCAGGTCGAAATACGCCTGCTCCAAGGTGGCCTCCTCGGTGGCGAGTTCGAGGGCCGGGATGCCCGCGTCGGCCATGAGGCGCCCGATGTCCTCCACGCGCGCGTTCCGCACGGTCCACTGACCGGCGTCGGTCGAGGCGGCGTCGTAGCCGTGCCGGGCGAGCAGGCCCGCGAGCGCCGTCCCGTCGGTTGTGCGGACCCGCACGCCGGGCCGTACGCGCGCGTGGATGAAGTCCTGCAGCGGGGTGTCCGCCAGGAGGCGTCCGCGGCCCAGGACGACGAGGTGGTCGGCGAAGGCCGCGGTCTCGTTCATGAGGTGGCTGGAGACCAGCACGGTGCGGCCCTCGCCCGCCAGCCGGCGCAGCAACGCGCGGATCCAGACGATGCCTTCGGGATCGAGGCCGTTCGACGGCTCGTCGAGGAGGACGACCCCGGGATCGCCGAGCAGTGCGGCGGCGATCCCGAGCCGCTGCCGCATGCCCAGGGAGTACGTCCTGACCCGGTGCCGCGCCACCGCCGCGAGCCCGGTCTCCTCCAGCACGGCGTCGACCCGGCGCACGGGGATGCGGTTGCTCGCCGCCAGGGCGCGCAGGTGGTCGCGCCCGGTGCGGGAGCCGTGCGCGGCCTGCGCGTCGAGCAGCGCGCCCACGTGACGCAGGGGCTCACGGAGTCCGGCGTAGGCACGGCCGCCGACCGTCGCGGTCCCGGAGGTCGGCCGGTCAAGGCCCAGGACGAGCCGCAGGGTGGTGGACTTCCCGGCGCCGTTGGGGCCGAGGAAACCGGTCACCAGGCCGGGGCGGACGCTGAAGGTGACATGGTCCACGGCCCGCCGGGCGCCGTACTCCTTGCTGAGGTCTCGTACGTCGATGCAGGTCATGGCACCACCCTGGCCGTGCGCGGGCGCCCGGTCCTCCCCCGCCGGTGCGGACCGTCTCCCCCGCCCGGGGGAGCCCGTTGTCGGTGGCACCTGCCACGATGTCCGGATGGCCCGCTTCCTGCGCCCGCTGCTGCGGGGGACGACGTACACGCGCTTTCTGCACCTGTGGGTGCCCGCGCTGATCGTCAGCGTGTGGCTGTTCGTCTCCCCGTCGACGCCGTGGGTGCCGGCGGCCGTCCTGATCCCGGTGGGGCTCATCGGGGCGGTGCGGACCGGCGAGGGGGTGCAGGCGCGGCTGCTGCTGACACCCGGCGAGGAGGAGCCGGGCATCTCGGTGACGCCGTCGGCGACATGGCGGGACAGGCTGCGCACCGTGCTGTGGCTGGAGGTTCGGATGGCCCTCACGGTGCCGGCGTCCGTCGCCACCGTGTGGCTGCCGGTCCTGACCTACCTGTTGATCCGGCTCGCCTCGGGGCACACCGTGCCCGAGGTGCCGGTACTGGACCGGGCGCAGCCGCACTGGGCCTACGGGCTGCTCGCCCCGCTCCCCCTGATCGCCCTGTACGGCGTGGTGGTGGGCCTCGGCGCGCTGGTCACCGCTCTCGCGCGCCGGCTGCTCGGCCCGTCCGCGGCGGAGCGCCTGGCCGCGCTGGAGGAACAGACCGAACAGCTCCTGGAGCGCACCCGCATCGCGCGCGAACTGCACGACTCCATCGGGCACGCCCTGACGGTGGCGGTGGTGCAGGCCGGGGCGGCGCGGGCGGCGGGCGATGCGGAGTTCACCGACCGGGCCCTCGGCGCCATCGAGGAGACGGGCCGGGCCGCGCTGGAGGACCTGGAGCGGGTGCTGGGCGTGCTCCGCGAGACGCAGCGCCCGGCGAGCGCCCGTCCGACGCTGGCCGACGCCGACGGGCTCCTGGAGTCGGCGCGTGCCTCGGGTGCCAAGGTCGACGCGGACGTGACCGGTCCCCTGGAGACGGTCCCGGGTCCGGTGTCCCGGGAGGGCTACCGCATCCTCCAGGAGGCGCTGACCAATGTGCTGCGGCACGCGGGGGGCGTGCCGGTCCTGGTCCGGGTCACGGTGGCGGACGGCACGCTCGCCCTGGAGGTGCGCAATCCGCTGACGGCCGCGGTGTCCGGTGCCGGCCGGGGCAGCGGCCTGCGCGGCATACGCGAGCGCGCGGCCCTGCTCGGGGGCAGCGCGCGCACGGGTCCGGACGCGGGCGACTGGCAGGTGCGCGTGGAGCTGCCGGTGCGCTGATCTACGCTGGCCGGATGCCGGTCACCGTTCTGATCGTCGATGACGAACCCCTGGTCCGCGCGGGGCTGCGCGCGGTCCTCGATGCGCAGCCCGACATCGAGGTGGTCGGGGAGGCGGCGGACGGCGCGGCGGTGATCCCTCTGGTGCGGCGGTTGCGGCCGGACGTGGTCGCCATGGACGTCAGGATGCCGCTCCTGGACGGGATCGAGGCCACGCGCGCGGTGCTGCGCACCGTGGCCGATCCGCCGAAGATCCTGGTGGTGACCACATTCGAGAACGACGAGTACGTGTACGAGGCGCTGCGTGCCGGTGCCGACGGGTTCTTGCTGAAGCGGGCACGGCCCGCGGAGATCGTGCACGCGGTGCGGCTGGTCGCCGAGGGCGAGTCGCTGCTGTTCCCGGCGTCGGTGCGGCAGCTCGCCGCGCGCTACGGCGACGACGGGCACGGCAACCGTGCGGCGCGGGCCGCGCTGGAGCGGGCCCGGCTGACCGAACGGGAGGCGGAGGTGCTGCGGTTGATGGCCCGTGGGCTGTCCAACGCGGAGATCGCCGCCCGGCTGGTCGTCGGGACGGAGACGGTCAAGTCGCATGTGAGCGCCGTCCTGGCGAAGCTCGGGGCGCGCGACCGCACCCAGGCGGTGATCGCGGCGTTCGAGTCGGGCTTCGTCGCGCCGGGCTGAACGCCCGTGCGGCGCGCGGCAGTCGGCGCCCGGCACTCGCCGGGCCCCGCGGCGCCGAGTACGATCCGCCCAACACGCGCACGAGCTGGGAGGACGGACGGTGGGGCGGCTGACCGGCGGCGATCCCTCGCTGCTGCGAAGGATCAATTCCGCGGTGGTGCTGCACGCGATGCGTGCCACGGACTGCGCGACGCTCACGGAGATCACCCGGGTGACCGGGCTGTCCCGGCCGACCGTCGAAGGGGTCGTCGAAGGGCTCATCGAAGCCGGCCTCGTGGTGGAGACGGCGGCCGAGGAGGGCGCCGCACGCCGTCAGGGGCGCCCCGCGCGGCGGTTCCGGTTCCGGGCCGAGGCCGGCCATCTGCTGGGCCTGGAGATCGGCGCGCACCGTGTCGCGGCGCTCCTGTCCGACCTGGACGGCCGGGTGCTGGGCGCGCAGGCCAAGGACGTCGACGAGCGGGCCGATGCGGACGAGCGGCTGGAGCGGCTGCGGACCGCCGTGGCCGAGCTGTTGCGGCGGGCCGGGGTGGCGCGCGGCTCGCTGCGGGCCGTCGGGGTCGGCACGCCGGGGATCGTGGAGGCCGACGGCACCGTACGGCTGGGCACGGCGCTGCCGCAGTGGACGGGCCTGCGGCTCGGCGAGCGGCTGAGCCGTTCCTTCAAGTGCCCGGTGCTGGTGGAGAACGACGCCAACGCGGCCGCCGTCGCCGAGCACTGGAAGGGCGCGGCGACCGACTCGGACGACGTGGTGTTCGTGCTGGCCGGGCTGAGCCCGGGCGCCGGTGCGCTGATCGGCGGGCGGCTGCACCGTGGGTTCGGCGGGGCGGCCGGGGAGATCGGCGCGCTGCACCTGCTGGGCCGTGAGGTGACCCCGGAGACGCTGCTGTCCACCACGGACCAGCCGCTGCATCCGCTGGACGAACAGGCGGTCGCCGAGGTGTTCGCGCTCGCGCGCAAGGGCGACCTGCGGGCGCGGGCCGCCGTGGACCGGTTCATCCAGCGGCTCGTGCACGATGTGGCGGCGCTGGTCCTGGCGCTCGATCCGGAGCTGGTCGTGATCGGCGGCTGGGCGGCCGGCCTGGACGGCGTCCTGGAACCGCTGCGCCATGAACTCGCCCGCTACTGTCTGCGCCCGCCGAAGGTCACCCTCTCCCTGCTCGGTGAGGCGGCCGTGCCCATGGGTGCGCTGCGGCTCGCCCTCGACCATGTGGAGGAGCAGTTGTTCGCGGTGGAGGGCACGGCGACGGCCCGGCGGTGATCCGTCGGCTACGACGTCTGTTACGAAGCCTGCCGTTCGGGTCCGTGGTGGATCTCCACCTTGCCCGAGTCACCGAAGGTGAGGCGGCAGGTGTCGGCGCGGTACAGGGCGACGGAGAGCGCCGCCGTGCGGCCCTCGGCGAAGAAGCGCGTCGTGACGACCAGCACGGGCGCCCCGGGGAGCCGGTCCAGTTCCTTGGCGTCGTCCGCGCCGGCCGAGCCGAGTTCCACGGCGCGGTCCTCGCCCTCCAGGTCCAGGCGCTGCAGTTCGCGCAGCACGGCACGCGCGCGTGCCGGGCCGGCGGGGGCGTCGATCGCCGACAGGTCGGGCACCGAGGACACGGGGACGTAGAGCAGTTCGGCGGCCACCGGCCGGCCGTGAAAGACCCGGGTGCGGCGCACGGTGTGCACGGGCTCGTCGGCGCCGGTCTCCAGGGCCGTGGCGACGGCCGCGGGCGGCACAGCCTGCGTGCAGTCGGTGCTCTGCCAGGCGTCTTCCGCGGCGCCCGGCCAGGCGTGCTGTTCGGTGCCGACGGCGACGCCGACGCGCGGCGGGGCGACAGTCGTGCCGACACCGCGGCGGCGCTGGAGCCGGCCTTCCAGTTCGAGCTGTTCGAGGGCCTGGCGGAGCGTGGCGCGGGCCACGCCGAAGCGGGCCGCGAGGTCCCGCTCGTTGGGCAGGATCTCACCGACCGAGAACTCGGAGTCCAAAGCCTCACTGAGCACGGTCCTGAGATGCCAGTACTTCGGTTCCGGCACCGATTCCAGCTGCGTGGTCCCCACCCTGTCCTCCGCGATCGCCGTGGTCCGGCGGCGTTTTAGCGCCCTTGTTTATTAAAGGTTGTTGCACTTATCAGCGACGATAGGGCGGCGCTCACCCTTGGTCAAGACCAATCCTCGGTCCCTGGGGCGGCACGGGGGCCCGCCGCAGCGGAGCGTTCATGGACCGTTCGCACTCGGCCGCTGTCGTGACATGCCGGCAAAGCCCCCGTCGCAGGGGGCTTCGGGGCGGAGCGGATCAGCGCCCGGCCAGGGACCGCAACTTGTCGGGGTTGCGCACGAGGTACACCGTGCGGACGACGCCGTCGGCCACGTCCAGTTGCATGACGGTGTCGGGCTTGTCGCCGCTGAGGGCGAGCACCGCGACGCCGCCGTTGGCCTCCAGGAGACGGACGGACAGCCTGGGCGCCTCCGCGGCCGTGACCGCGACGAGGAAGCGGCCCACCTTGTCCGCCGTCTCCAGGACCCGCAGCGGCGCCTTCGCCTTGCCGCCGCTGTCGCCCACCAGGCGCACGTCCGGGGCGAGCAGGGACATCAGCGCCGCGAGGTCGCCGTCGGCCGCGGCGGCGAGGAACCGCTTCGTCAGATCCCGGCGCTCGGCCGGGTCGACCCTATAGCGCGGCCGTCGCTCGTCGACGTGCCGGCGGGCCCGCGCGGCGAGCTGGCGCACCGCCGCCTCGCCGCGGTCGAGCACGGCCGCGATCTCGGCGTACGGATAGCCGAATGCCTCCCGGAGGACGAACACGGCGCGTTCCAGGGGCGACAGGGACTCCAGGACGACGAGGACGGCGAGGGAGACGGAGTCGGCGAGCACCGCGCGTTCGGCGCCATCCGGGGCGCTGTCCGCGAAGTCGGTGATGTACGGCTCCGGGAGCCATGGCCCGACGTACGCCTCGCCTCGCGCGCGGATCTCGCGCAGCCGGTCGACGGCCAGCCGTGTGGTGATGCGCACCAGGTACCCGCGCGGCTCGCGCACCTGGCCGTGGTCGGCGCCGGACCAGCGCAGCCAGGCGTCCTGGACGACGTCCTCCGCGTCGGTCACGCGTCCGAGCATGCGGTAGGCGACTCCCATGAGGACGGGTCGGTGCGCTTCGAAGACGTCGGTCGGAGTGTCGGCGCTCACGGCCCCATCCCATCCAATGCGGCCCGTGATTGTCCAGGCGAGCGCGGAGGCCGGGGCGGGCGCGGCGCGTTGTGCCGGGGCGGCGGAACACGCGGGCACCGGGGGCTACCTGTGGGTAGTAATTGCTGACAAGCTGTCTACCACTGCCCGCAGGCCCGTCCCAGACGAGGAGCACTCCATGTCCGCGACCGTCTCCTTCGAGGTCCCCACCGCGCACGGCCCACGGGGCGTCACCGTCTCCTACGCGCGCGTGGGGCACGGCGAACCGCTGGTCCTGCTGCACGGCATCGGCCACCACCGGCAGGCGTGGGACCCGTTGGTGGACATCCTCGCCGTGGAACGCGACGTGATCGCCGTGGATCTGCCCGGGTTCGGCGCCTCCCCGGGCCTGCCGGACGGCCTCGCCTACGACCTGCCGACGACCAACGTCGTCCTCCGGGCGCTGTTCGAGGCCCTGGGGCTGGACCGCCCGCATGTGGCCGGGAACTCGCTGGGCGGGCTGCTCGCCCTCGAACTGGGCCGCGAGAAGCTTGTACGGTCCGTCACCGCGCTGTCCCCCGCCGGATTCTGGTCGCCGAGCGAACGGCGTTACGCCTTCGGTGTGCTGACGGCGATGCGGCGGGCCTCCCGGCAGCTGCCGCGGCCCCTGGTGGAGCGGCTGGCCCGGACGGCGGCCGGCCGCACCGCCCTGACGAGCACGATCTACGCCCGGCCCGCCCGGCGTTCACCTCAGGCGGTCGTCGCCGAGACGCTGGCGCTGGCGCGGGCCACCGGCTTCGACGCGACCCTGCGGGCAGGCAGCGCCGTCCGGTTCACCGACGACATCCCCACCGTCCCGGTCACGGTCGCCTGGGGCACCCGCGACCTGGTGCTGGTGCGCCGTCAGGGCATCCGTGCCAAGCAGATCATCCCCCGGGCCCGGCTGGTGCGCCTGCCCGGCTGCGGGCACTGCCCGATGAACGACGACCCGGCCCTCGTCGCACGCGTCATCCTCGACGGCAGCCGCCGACCAGGCCGGTAGAAGCGCCCCGGCGACGGCGCCCCACAGCGGCGCGGGGAACCGCGCGAGCAGCCACGACGTCCCCGCAGTCACCCACCGGCCATCACACCCCGCGCAGCGCCCGCCTCGCGGCGCGCTGCCTGGTGGCGCCGGGCCCCGCGGGGCCATGGAGGTGTCCTCCGGTTTCCGTGGCCGCCGGGCCAGTTGTTCACTTGTGGTTTCCGTGCCCGCTGCGGCACACCAGTAGGTGTGGCACTGCACACGGTCCGGTTCCCGACCCCCGGAGGCGCAGTCATGTCACACCGTTCCTTCCCCGGCCGCCGCAGCGTCCTGCGCGGCTCCCTCGCCGCGTCCGCGGCCCTGGCCCTGCCGGCCGCCGCCGGCGCCGCACCCGCGTTCGCCCTGTCGGGACGCCCGAAGGCGGGCTGGGGCGTGCAGGTCGGCGACGTGACCTCCGACTCCGGTCTGGTGTGGGTGCGCTCGGACCGGCCGGCCCGGATGGTGGTGGAGACCTCGGCCACCGAGTCGTTCCGCAACCCGCGCAGATGGCACGGCCCGCTGCTGGGCCAGGGCACCGACTTCACCGGCACCACCCAGCTGCGCGGCCTGCCGTCCGGCGAACAGATCCACTACCGCGTGCTGCTCGCCGACCCGGACGACCCGCGACGCACCGGCGAGCCGGTGACCGGCACGTTCCGCACCGTGTCGGCGCGCAGCCGCGACGGCGTGCGGTTCCTGTGGTCGGGCGACCTGGCCGGCCAGGGCTGGGGCATCAACCCCGACCTCGGGGGCTACCGGATCTATGACGCCATGGCGAAGCTGGACCCGGACTTCTTCCTGTGCAGCGGCGACAACATCTACGCCGACGGTCCGATCAGCGCCACCCAGGCCCTGCCCGACGGCCGGACCTGGCGGAACATCACCACCGAGGAGAAGTCCAAGGTCGCCGAGACGCTGGCGGAGTTCCGCGGCAACTTCCGCTACAACCTGCTGGACGACAACCTCAAGCGGTTCAACGCGCAGGTTCCGTCGATCATCCAGTGGGACGACCACGAGGTGCGCAACAACTGGTACCCGGGCCAGGTGATCGCGGACTCGGACGCCCGCTACACCGAGAAGAGCGTCGACGTGCTGGCGGCGCGCGCCCGGCGGGCCTTCAGCGAGTACTTCCCGATCCCGACGCTGCGGCCGGGCGCGAAGGAGGGCCGCGTCCACCGCGTGGTGCGCTACGGACCGCTGCTCGATGTGTTCGTCCTGGACATGCGGACCTACCGCAACGCCAACTCGCCCGACGACCAGACCGTGGACCCGCGGGGCATCCTCGGCCGCGAGCAGCTGGAGTGGCTCAAGCGGGAGCTGTCCCGGTCGCGCGCGGTGTGGAAGGTGATCGCCTCCGACATGCCGCTCGGCCTCGTCGTGCCGGACGCCACCGAGGGCAGGCCGAACATCGAGGCGGTGGCGCAGGGTGACCCCGGCGCTCCGCTGGGCCGTGAGCTGCAGATCGCCGAGCTGCTGCGGTACATCAAGCACCGCCGGATCACCGGCACGGTGTGGCTGACCGCCGATGTGCACCACACCTCGGCGCAGCACTACCAGCCGTCGCGGGCCGCGTTCACCGACTTCGAGCCGTTCTGGGAGTTCGTCTCCGGACCCCTCAACGCGGGTGCCTTCCCGGCCAGCGCACTCGACGGCACCTTCGGACCGGAGCGGGTGTTCGTGAAGGCGCCGACCGCGTCGAACGTCTCCCCCGCGGGCGGCTACCAGTTCTTCGGCGAGGTCGACATCGACGGCCACAGCGGTGAGCTGACGGTGCGGCTGCGCGAGCAGGACGGCACGGTGCTGTTCACCCAGCGGTTGCAGCCGGGCCGGGTCGGCCAGTAGGCGCGGCGGGAGCCCGCCGGGCGGCCGGCTCCCGTACCCTCGATGGCGTGCCGCGCACCGGCGTCATCCCCCGGTGCGCGGCGCGATCGGCGACGCCCGCCGACCCCGCCGAGCAGCGCTTCTTCGTCTCCTGACACCCCCTCAGACAAAGAGGCGGCAAAAGGCGAAGAAAAGGCGGAGAAAAAGGACAAAACCATGCTTTACCCATAAGTCACAGAGCGTTCGTGATCACGCAACACCGTTCCTTCACAGTGGGTGCATGACTGGAGACCTGTCGGATGTGACACGAGCCAGGCACGGGCGTCCCGTGCACCACTGGCGGCGGGACGTCGTGGAACTCGCCGCCCTCTTCACGGCCGTCGCGGTGGCGGACGTGGTGGCCAATCTGATCGGACACGGCCCCGACGGCCCGGCGCTGCTGATGATCGCCGCGGCGGCGCTGATCGCCACGGCGGGGTTCCACACCTGGTGGGCACGGCGCCACGGTCACGCACCTCCCCCGAGCCATACCGGCGCCCGGCCGGCCGCCGAGCCGCGGCGGGCCGGGCCGGCCGAACGGCCGGAGGAGACGCCCGGCGCCGTCGGCGGGGCGAGCGTGCTGTGGCGGATGCGGACGACGGTGCAGGACAGGCCCGGCTCGCTGGCCGCGCTGTGCACGGCCCTCGCGGGCCGCGAGGTCGACATCCTGAGCCTGCAGACGCATCCGCTGGCCGCGGGCACGGTGGACGAGTTCCTGCTGCGCTCCCCGGCGGACCTCACCGGCGCCGAGATCACCCGGGTGGTCTCGCTGGCCGGCGGCGCGCACACCTGGATCGAGCGGGCCGACGCCCACGATCTGGTCGACGCCCCCACCCGGGTCCTGGGCCTCGCCGCGCGCACCGCGCTGGATGCCGCGGAACTCCCGCTGGCACTAAGGCAGTTGCTGGGCCGCTGCACCATACGCTCGCTGCCCGCCGCACCGACCGACGACGCACGGGGACCGGAGGCGGTACCGGCCGAGGGGGCCCTGGAGGACACCGTGCTGCGGCTGCGCGCGCCGGAAGGCGGAGTGATCACCGTGGAACGGCCGTATCTGCCGTTCACCCCGGCCGAGTTCGCCCGGGCGCGGGCGCTGGTGGAACTGGACGCGCGGCTCGGCCCGCGGATCCCCCGCAGCCAGGACGTGCTGACACTGGCCGAGGGCAACGCGATCACCGTGCGACGGGCCGACCCGGACGATCTGGAGGCGGCGAAGGCGATGCACGCCCGGTGCTCGTCGCGGACCCTGGGGCTGCGCTACCACGGGCCGGTCCGGGACGCCGACCGCTACCTCAGCCATCTGCTCGGCCCGCGCTTCGGGCGGACGCTGGCCGCGCAGACCGCGTCGGGCCGCGTCGTCGGCCTCGGCCATCTGCTGTGGGACGGCGACGAGACGGAGGTCGCGCTGCTCGTCGAGGACGAGTGGCAGCGGCGCGGCATCGGCGGCGAACTCCTCGGCCGTCTGGTGTCGATGGCCGTCGAGGCGGGCTGCGAGAGCGTGTACGCCGTGACGCAGGCGTCCAACACCGGCATGGTCGCCGCGATGCGCGGCCTCGGTCTGCCGCTCGACTACCAGATCGAGGAGGGCACGCTCGTCATCACGGCCCGGCTTGACGCCACCCCGGTCGTCTCGCGACCGCCGTACGACGGCGCGCGGCGGCACTCCGGCGGCCCGGCCGGCCGCGACTGACCGCGGGCCGGGAGCGGCCGGTGCCCGCCCGGCGGCGGTCCGCGGGCCGCCGCCGGCGGCCGTGCCCCCGCCGGCTCCGTGGGACGGGGCGGCTCCGCGGTACGGGGCGGCTCGCCCGGGGGTGACGAGAACATCATCGCCGTATGAGGATGGACGGCATGTCTGAAACCAAGAGCCCGCTGCCCCGCGAGGTGGCCGACGCCTACGTCGACGCACTCGTCGCCCTGGACCCGGTCACCGGTACCTACCTCGGAGTGAAGGAGAGTTCGAGTCGGCTGCCGGACTTCTCACCGGCGGGCCGGCAGGCCCTGGCGGAACTGGCGCGGAACACCCTTGCCGCGCTCGCACAGGCCGAGCGGCGGCCCGGAGCGGACAGCGACGTGGAGCGGCGCTGCGCGCGTCTGCTGCGCGAACGGCTCACCGCCGAACTCGCCGTGCACGAGGCCGACGAGGGCCTGCGCGCGGTCGGCAACCTGCACACCCCGGGGCACGCCGTGCGCGACGTGTTCACCGTGACACCCACCCGGACGGAGGACGACTGGGCGGCGGTCGCCCAGCGACTGCGCGCGGTCCCGGCCGCGCTCGCGGGCTACCGCGAGTCGCTGGCCCTCGGCCTGGAACGGAAGCTGTACGCGGCCCCGCGCCCGACCGCCACCTTTGTCGACCAGCTCACCGAGTGGGCGGACACGGACGGCACGGGGCGCGGCTGGTTCGAGGACTTCGCCTCGGCCGGGCCCGAGGCCCTGCGCGCCGAGCTGGACGAGGCGGCCGGTGCGGCGACCGCCTCGGTGGTCGAGCTGCGGGACTGGATGCGGGACGTGTACGCGCCGGCCGTCGAGGGCGCCCCGAACACCGTGGGCCGCGAGCGGTACGCGCGCTGGTCGCGCTACTTCAACGGCACGGACCTCGACCTGGACGAGGCATACGCGTACGGCTGGGCCGAGTACCACCGCATCCTCGGCGAGATGCGCCAGGAGGCTCAGAAGATCCTGCCCGGCGCCGAGACGCCCTGGGTGGCGCTCGCCCACCTCGACGAGCACGGCGCGCACATCGAGGGCGTGGAAGAGGTCCGGGTCTGGCTCCAGGGCCTGATGGACCGGGCGATCGCGGAACTGGACGGCACGCACTTCGAACTCGCCGAGCGGGTACGGAAGGTGGAGGCGCGCATCGCCCCGCCCGGCGGCGCCGCGGCCCCGTACTACACGGCCCCCTCGGAGGACTTCTCGCGCCCCGGCCGCACCTGGCTGCCGACCATGGGGCAGACCCGGTTCCCGGAGTACGACCTGGTGTCGACCTGGTACCACGAGGGCGTGCCCGGGCACCACCTCCAGCTCGCGCAGTGGGCACATGTGGCCAAGGACCTCTCCCGCTACCAGGCGACCCTCGGCGGGGTCAGCGCCAACGCGGAGGGCTGGGCGCTGTACGCCGAGCGCCTGATGGACGAGCTGGGCTATCTGACCGATCCCGAGCACCGGCTCGGCTACCTCGACGCGCAGATGATGCGCGCGGCCCGGGTGATCGTCGACATAGGCATGCACCTGGAGCTGGAGATCCCGGCGGACTCGCCGTTCCACCCCGGTGAGCGCTGGACGCCGGAGCTGGCCGAGGAGTTCTTCGCCGCGCACAGCAGCCGGCCCGCCGACTTCGTGGAGAGCGAGCTGACCCGTTATCTGACGATCCCGGGTCAGGCGATCGGCTACAAGCTCGGCGAGCGGGCCTGGCTGCTGGGCCGCGAGAACGCGCGCAGGCGGCACGGCGACGCCTTCGACCTCAAGACCTGGCACATGGCGGCCCTGTCCCAGGGGTCGCTGGGCCTTGACGATCTGGTGGCCGAACTGTCCGCGCTCTGACAGACGGGCTGACCGACGGCACGGGCCGGCACCCGAGAACGGATGCCGGCCGCGGTGCGGAGCCACCGGTGGTGCGCACGCGTGCGTCGCGGGCACCACCGGCGGGCGGCCGGCGGGTTCAGTCCGGCAGCCTGCGCAACTGGACCAGGCCGAGCCAGGTCTCCGGTCCCGGCTGGGCGTGGGCCGCGCGCACCGCGTACCGGCCCGGTTCCAGCGCCACCCGCAGATGCTCCGTGCGGTCGGTCGCGGTGCCGGGCCAGGCCGAGTCGAACAGCACGACCGGGCCGGGCACCTGCCAGCTGACCTCGTTCTGCCACTCCGCCGCGTCGAGGGCTGCGGGGACGCCCGCCAGCAGTTCGTCCTCGGAACCGGCCGCGCTCCACCGTACGAAGGTGCCGTGGTCCGGCAGGAAGGACGTGGAGGCCGGTTCGTCGCCCAGTACGAGGGCCGCGCTGTCCCCGACCGGGAGCAGACCGACGTAGCCGTCGACCTCGCACGCCCGGTCGTAGTCGGTGGCCAGGTCCTCGCCGTCGGCCCCGGCCCAGAACGGCAGCACCGCCTCCGGGACCACGATCAGCGGGCCCCCGCCCGACTCCACCCACTCCACCGCGCCTTGATCCGCGTATCGCGCCATGGGCAGAACCTACACGGACAGCGACCGGCCGGGCCCACCGACCGGCCACCCGCCCGCTACGCCCCGAACTGCCCGGTCAGCAGCCGCAGTCGGCGTCCACCGGAGCGGTCAGCGGGTCGACGGGACGGCTCTCGCGGCCCCGCCGGGTGTCGTAGGGCAAGCCCTCGCGCACCCAGTACTCGAATCCGCCCAGCATCTCCTTGACCTGGTAGCCGAGTTCGGCCAGGGCGAGGGCGGCGCGGGTGGCGCCGTTGCAGCCGGGGCCCCAGCAGTACGTCACCACCGGCACGGATCTGTCCAGGAGCCGGCCGGCCCGCTCGGGGACGAGCGCGGTCGGCAGGTGGACGGCGCCCGGGACATGGCCCTGGTCGAAAGCCTCGGCGGAACGGGAGTCCAGCACGACGAAGCCGGGCTCGCCGGCCGCGAGGGCGGCGGCCACGTCGGAGACGTCGGCGTGGAAGGCGAGCGCGGCGCGGAAGTGGGCGACGGCCTCGGCCGGGGCGGCCGGGGGCACGCGCAGCACCGGGTCGACGGCGTTCGCGATGGTCATGAGCAGCCTTTCCGTCGGGTCGCCGGGCTTGGGCACGGCGGGAATCCATGACGGAAAATCTACGGTCGCCACGCCGGTGGCTGAAGGTGGATTCAGCGGTGCGGGGCTTGTCCGGCCGGGGAATCCCTGTTATTCCTCGACCATGACCATGTTTTCCCCCGACGCCACCGACTGGCGCATCCTCGATGTCCTGCAACGCGAGGGCCGGGCGAGCTTCGCCGAGCTGGCCCGGGCGGTATCGATGTCCGCGAGCGCCGTCACCGAGCGGGTGCGGCGGCTTGAGGAGGCGGGCGTCATCCGGGGGTATTCCGCCGTCGTGGATCCGGAGCGGGTGGGCCTGCCGATCCTGGCGTTCGTGCGCCTGCGCTACCCGAACGGCCACTACAAGCCGTTCCACGACCTGGTCGCCGTGACGCCGGAGATCCTGGAGGCGCACCATGTCACGGGCGACGACTGCTTCGTCATCAAGGTCGCCGCACGCTCGATGCCCCACCTGGAGGAGATCGCGGGCCGGATCGCCACCCTGGGCTCGGTCACCACAAACGTCGTCTACTCCTCCCCCCTCCCCCACCGCCCCTTGGGCCACTGACCGCACCAAGCGGACTCAGCCGCGGTCCGGCAGCGCCCAGAAGGGGCGCGAGGAACGGCGCGCCCAGCCACGACGCAGCCGCAGCCGACGACGGCATGTCAGGATCCCTGCAGCTGAGCCCTCAGCCGAGAACCCGCTCTCCCCTTCACCACCTCCAGCTGCGCGTGGATGCGGCGCCGCAGATCGGCGACATGGCTGACGATGCCGACGCTGCGGTCACGTTCCCGCAGCGAGTCGAGGACGTCCAGCACCTCGTCCAGGGTCTGGTCGTCGAGGCTGCCGAAACCCTCGTCGATGAAGAGGGTGTCCAGCCGGACCCCGCCCGCCTCGTCGGTGACGACGTCGGCGAGGCCGAGGGCCAGCGCGAGGGAGGCGAAGAACGTCTCACCCCCCGACAGCGTCGCCGTGTCGCGCTCGCGGCCGGTCCAGGCGTCGACCACATGCAGTCCGAGCCCGCTGCGGCCCCGTCCGGTGCGGTCGTCCGAGTGCACCAGGGTGTAGCGGCCCGCGGACATTCGGCGCAGTCGTACCGTCGCCGCGGCGGCGACCTGTTCCAGGCGGGCCGCCAGCACGTACGACTCCAGGCGCATCCGGCGTTCGTTGTCGGCGGAGGTGCCCGCGGTGAGGGCGGCGAGCCGGGCCACCCGGTCGTACTCCTCGCGCAGCGGCGCCAGCCCGCGCACGCCGTCGGCGGCGCGGGCGGAGAGCCGGTCGAGTTCGGCGCAGCAACGGGCGGCGGCGTCGCGTGCGGACGCGGCCTCGCGCAGCCGTCCGGCCGCCGAGGCCGCGGCGCGCTCGGCCGCTTCGACGTCGGCGGGCGGTCGCCGGGCGGCGGCGGCCGTGTCGGCCTCGGCGAGGATCGCGCGTACGGCGGCCTCCTCGGACTGCCGGGCGTCGAGGAGGTGCTGGAGTTCACGGTGGGCCGCGTCGTCGAGCAGGGCGTCCGCCGCGTCCCGGGGGGTGGCGAAGCCGGCGCGGTAGGCGGCGTCGGCCAGCCGGGCGTCGGCGTCCTTGAGCCTGCGGGCGCTGTCCTCGGCGGCGCGCGTGGCATCGGCGGCGTCGGTGAGCTGGGCCGTCTGCCGCTCCAGTTGCGCGGCGCGGGCCGCCACGCTGCCGGCGTCGCCGCGCGCCTGCGCCAACTCCTCCTCCAAAAGGGCGCGTTCCTGGTCGAGGGCGTCCCGCCGGGTGAGCCGGGAGGCGGCCCTGACCTCGGCCTGCTGACGGTCGGTGAGGCGTCGCTCGCGCTCCTGCTCGGCCCGCCGCAGCTCCTCGCGGGCGGCGTGCAGCCCGGACGCCGCCCGCCGCGCCCGCGTGTACTCCCGCTCCACCTCGTCCGCCTGTGCGGCCAGTTGCTCGGTGGGGGTGTCGCCCGCCTCGGCGGTCGCGGCGGCCAGCGCCTCCCGCACGACGCCCAGTCGGCGCTCGGACTCGGCGCGCCGTTCGTCGGCGCGCTGGTGGGCGGCCAGCGCCCGCTCCTCCGCCGCGCGGTCCACGTGCCCGGCGACCCTGCGGGCGGGCGCGGGGTGTTCGGTGGCGCCGCAGACGGCGCACGGTTCGCCGTCGGTGAGGTGCGCGGCGAGTTCCGCAGCGATGCCGTTCAGCCGCTGTTCCTTGAGGTCGAGCCAGTGGGCGCGGGCCGCCAGGGCGTCCCGTTCCGCCTCGCGCGCCCGCTGCCGCGCGGTTTCGGTGTCCCGGGCCAGCTGGTCCCGCAGCCGGGCCGCGTCGAGCCGGCGCCGGGCCGGTTCGCGCTGCACGGCGAGCTGTTCGGCGCGGGTGGCCGCCTCCTGGGCTGCTTCCAGCCGGTTCTGCAGTCCGGCGCGGGTGGCGTCCCAGCCGGCCAGCCAGGTCCCGACCTCCCGCAGCACCTCCTCGTCGGCGCGTTCCTGACGGTCAAGACCGGTGCGCTCGGCGAGGAGTTCGGCGAGCCGCTGCTCGGCGCGGCGCGCGGACTCCAGGCCGCCCAGTTCCTCGGCGGTCCGGCGGGCGGCGGCGGCGAGCCCCGCGGCACCGGCGTCCGCGAGGCTCTGCGGCAGCGGCCCGCGCGCGCGTTTCTCGGCTGCGGCGGTGAGCCGGTGCTCGGCCTCGGCGGCCTCCCGCAGTTCCAGGGCGGGCGCCACGGTCTCGGCCTTGCGGCCCCGCTCCATGCGGACCTGTGCCTCCCGGTGGGCGCCGGCCCGCTCCTTAAGGAGCGCGGCCCGCCGTCGCGCCCCGGCGAACCGGTCCTGGAGCCGGGCGAGTTCGCGTACGCCGGCGAGGGCCTTCTCGGCGGCGGCCTGGGCGGACTCGGCGGCGGTGAGCCGGCAGTGGGCGACGGTGAGCCGTTCCCGCGCGGTGCTGCGGGCGACGGCGGCGGCGCCCAGTACGGTCTCGGCCAGGCCGGGCTCGCCGGGGGCGAGTTCCGGCAGTTCCATGGCGTCGCCCGCTTCCTGCTGCATGCGGTGCGCGTCGGCGAGGAGCGCGGCGTCGCCCTCGCGGACCCGGGCCTCGGTGGCGCGGCGCCGTTCGGCGAGGCGTTTTTCGACGTCGGCGAAGCGCCGGGTGTCGAAGAGGCGGCCGAGCAGCCTGGCCCGCGCCTCGGCGTCGGCGCGCAGGAAACGCGCGAAGTCGCCCTGGGGCAGCAGGACCACCTGGCAGAACTGTTCCCGGCTCATGCCGAGCAGTTGGGTGATCTCCTCGCCGATCTCCTGGTGCGAGCGGCTGAGGTCCCGCCAGGTGCCGGCGGCCGGGTCGTAGCCGCGCAGCCATGTCTGGGCCTTGTCGAGGGTCGTGCCCGAACCACGCTTCTTGGGGCGTTCCCAGGGCGGCTGCCGGGTGATCTCCAACCGCCGTCCGGCGACGGTCAGTTCGAGACGGACCTCGGTGCGGGTCGCGGCGTCGGCGTGGTCGCTGCGCAGGGACAGGCCCTGGCCGACGTGCCGGGCGCCCGGCACGGAGCCGTAGAGCGCGTAGCACACCGCGTCCAGGACGGAGGTCTTGCCCGCGCCGGTCGGCCCGTGCAGCAGGAACAGGCCCGCGGCGGACAGTGCGTCGAAGTCGACGCTCTGGGAGCCGCCGAACGGTCCGAAGGCGGTCACGTCCAGCCGGTGCAGCCTCATCGCGCCACCTCGCGCAGCGTGTCGTCGGCGCGCACGGCGTCGAACGCCTCCCGCAGCACGGCCAGTTCCCGCTCGTCGGGGCCCGCGCCGCGCACATGGGCCACGAAGTCCTCGGCGATCTGCTGGTCGGCGCGGCCGGCCAGGCGCCGCGCGTACGACACGTCAGGGTCGTCCGGGGCCCGCTCGGGGGCGAAGACGAGGCTGAGGGTGTGCGGGAAGCGGCCGGTGAGCCTGGCCATGGGGTCGGCGGGCCGCACCTGGTCGGTGAGCGTGGCCTCGACCCAGGCCGTCTCGTGGCGGGCGAGCGCGGGGTCGGCGAGCAGGTCGTCCAGTTGGCCCCGGATCCGGGCGAGGGGGCGCGGCACCGGGCAGTCGACGCGCTCGGCGGCGACCGCGCCGTCGGCGCCGAGGTCGATGAGCCACATGCTCTTGCGGTGGCCGGCCTCGGAGAAGGAGTAGGCCAGCGGGGAGCCCGAGTAGCGCACGCGCGGGGAGAGGGTCTGGCAGCCGTGCAGATGCCCGAGCGCCACGTAGTCGACGCCGTCGAAGACGGCGGCCGGGACGGCGGCCACCCCGCCCACGGTGATGTCCCGTTCGCTGTCGCTGGTCTCGCCGCCGGTGACGAAGGCGTGCGCGAGGACGACGGATCGGGTGCCGGGTGCGCGGGCGGCGAGGTCGGCGCGCACCCGGTCCATGGCGGCGGCGAGTACGCTCTCGTGGCCCGCCCGGTCGACGCCGAACGTGTCCTTCACCAGGGCGGGTTCGAGGTAGGGCAGGCCGTAGAAGGCCACGTCCCCGTGGGCGTCGGCCAGCACGACCGGAGTGCCGCAGCCCGCCGGGTCGGTACGCAGATGGATGCCCGCGCGGTCGAGGAGCCCGGCGCCGACCCCGAGGCGGCGGGCCGAGTCGTGGTTGCCGGAGATCATCAGTGTGGGCACGCCGAGGCCGGCGAGCCGGTGCAGCGCGTCGTCGAACAGCTCGACCGCGGCGAGCGGGGGCACCGCCCGGTCGTACACGTCTCCCGACACGACCACCGCGTCCACGTCGCGCTCGCGCACGGTGGTGACGAGGTGTCCGATGAACTCGGCCTGGGCGTCGAGCAGGTTCACCCGGTGGAACGCCCGGCCCAGATGCCAGTCGGAGGTGTGCAGGAGTCTCATGATCCCCGAGACTAACGGCCGGGTCTGACATCACGGGCGGTTACTCCCGTACCGGCCCGTCACCGGCCGCACCCCGCGGACCCGTTGCGTCCGTTCGGCTCCGAGGGGCATGCCGCCCCGGGGGCATGTCGGCCCCCAGGGTCATGCGTCGCCGTACGCCTCGCCGCCCGCCTCGAAGCGGGCCGTCCCGGCGGTGGCGTCGGCCAGCCAGGCGCGGAAGGCGTCCACGTCGGCGTCCGGCAGGGCGATCTCGATGGCGACCGCCTCCCCGTACCGGACGTCGCGCACCGCGCGGCCGGTCGCGCGCAGGTCGTTCTGCACCTTGCCCGCACGCTGGTGGTCGACGGTCACGGTGCCCAGCCGGAAGCGGCGCCGGGTGCGGGTGCCCAGCTGGTCCAGGGCCTCGCCGACGGCGCCGCCGTAGGCCCGGATCAGGCCGCCCGCGCCGAGCTTGACGCCGCCGTAGTAGCGGGTGACGACGGCGACGACGTACCGCATGTCGCGCCGCAGCAGCATCTGGAGCATCGGGACGCCCGCGGTGCCGCCGGGTTCCCCGTCGTCACTGGCCTTCTGGACGGCCGCGTCGGCGCCGATGACGTACGCCCAGCAGTTGTGGGTGGCGTCGGCGTGCTCCTTGCGGACCGCGGCGACGAACTCCTGGGCCTCGCGTTCGGTGGCGGCCGGGGCGAGCGCGCACAGGAACCGTGAGCGATTGACCTCGGTCTCGTGCACGCCCGCGCGGGCGACGGTGCGGTACTCGTCCTGCATCCGGCCAGCCTAATCCGCCTTTCTCTTCGGCTTCCCCTTCGGCTTCCCCTGCCGCTTGCCGCGGGGGACCGTGACCGAGGTGAGAAGCGCGGTGCCGGGGGTGAGGGCCTGCCAGCCGGTGCCGTGCCAGGACAGGATCGCGACGGCCGACGTCGGGAACTTCCCGCGGACCACCTCCAGGGTGTCGTCCAGGCCGTCCCCGGCCAGGTCGAGGACCAGGTCCGCGAGGCCCGGGTTGTGTCCGAGCAGGAGCAGCGTCCCGACCTCGGGCGACACCTCGTGCACGACCCGCAGCAGGTCCGGCACGCCGGCCGCGTACAGCCGCGGCTCGAACCGGGCGGGCGGCGGGGTGCCCCACTGGGCGGAGGCGAGTTCCCAGGTGCTCCGGGCGCGCAGCGCGGTGGAGCACAGGGCGAGGTCGGGCAGGCAGTCGGCCTCGGCGAGGGCGCGGCCCGCGGCCGGGGCGTCGCGCCGGCCGCGCGGGGCGAGCGGGCGTTCGTGGTCAGCGACGCCTTCGGGCCAGGCGGACTTGGCGTGCCGCAGCACGACCAGGCGGCGCAGCGGGGCCGCGCCGGCGCTCACGCGGGGCTCCCGAGGTCGCGGACGAGGTCGAGGCCGAGCAGCCGGTCGGCGTGGGCGTATGTCTCGAAGCGGGCGCCGTCCGGCAGGTCGGCGGCCTCCGCGACTCCGTCCAGGACGTTCAGTACCCCGGTCACGTCCAGATCGTCCTCCCAGGCGGCCCGCAGCCGCCCGCGCACCTCGTCGGGGATCGGCCGGGACGGCTGCCGTGCCCAGTGGGCGACCGCCCGGCGCCAGCGGGCCAGCCTCCGCCCGGCCCGGTCCAGCGCGTCCGCGTCGAGGTGCACGGGGGTGTCCCGGCGGGTGGCGAGCAGCGCGAGGCGCAGTGCGGAGGGATCGTCGGGCGGCTCAGCGAAGGCGCCGGCCACCGCGGGAGCCGCAGCGGCAGGGTCCGCACGGATCGCGGGGGCGACGCCGACGACGACCCCGCCCTCGGGCAGCACACCGCTGTCCCCGGCCACGTGCACGATCTGCGCCTCGCCGAGGCCGGCGGCGAGGTCGCGGCCCTCCTCGAAGGGCCGGATGCCCAGGGCGGTGGCCGCCGCACGCAGCTCGGCCTGCCGCCGCCCGCCGGTGAGCAGGCACCACACGGGTGTGCCGCCGAGTTCCAGGGCGCGGACCAGCACGTCGGCGACGAGCAGCACCCGCAGGGCCGAGGTGTCCGAGCCCGACGCGTGGGCCTCGATGCGGGTCAGGCCCCGGCGGGCGGGGGCGGCGTCGACGGGTCGGCCGGTTCGGGCGTCGATGATGCGCAGCACGGGGCGAGCGTAGGCGGACGGAAGCCCGTACGCAGGACTTGGCGCCGAAACCGGACACCGTGGCGGCGAATGCGGTAGGCGGCGCGCGCCGGCCCGCCCCGGTGCCGTGCCGGGCCGGCGCGGGAATCACCGTACGGCGGGCACTGTTGCGCCAGGGACAGTTCCACGCCACGCCCGAGGAGGCCGCGACCGTGTACGGCGACGAAGCGACGATCCGCAGGATCCTGACCGAGCTGGGCGACACCTGGGCCGTCGTGGGCCTGTCCTCGAACCGGCGGCGCGCCGCCTACGGGGTGGCCGAGGTGCTGCAGCGGTTCGGCAAGCGCGTGGTCCCGGTGCATCCCAAGGCGGAGACGGTCCACGGCGAGCGCGGGTACGCCTCGCTCGCGGACATACCCTTCGCGGTGGACGTGGTGGATGTGTTCGTGAACAGCGATCTCGCCGGGCAGGTCGCCGACGAGGCGGTCGCCAAGGGCGCGCGGGCCGTCTGGTTCCAGCTCGGGGTGATCGACGAGGCCGCCTACGACCGGACCCGGGCCGCCGGCCTCGACATGGTCATGGACCGCTGCCCGGCCATCGAGATCCCCGCCCTGGGCCGGCGGGCTGGGTGACCTCTGTCTGACCGGACACCGTCATAATGGCCCGGTGACGTCACCCTCCCCCCGCACCGCGTCCGTGGAACGGCGGCCGGTCGTCGTCGTGGGCGCCGGGCCCGCCGGGCTCACCGTCGGCGGCATCCTGCGGGCCGCCGACGTCGACTGCGTGGTCCTGGAGACCGAGAGCAGGGAGTTCGTCGAGACGCGGCCGCGCGCGGGCGTCATCGAGGAGTGGGCGGTGCGCGAACTCGACCGGCGCGGGCTGGCGGCCGGTCTGCCGGCGCGGGCGCAGGCGCACGACACGTGCGAGTTCCGCTTCGACGGCGAGCGCCACCGGCTCCGCTACCACGAGCTGACGGGCCGTCACCACTATGTGTATCCGCAGCCGTTGCTGGTGACGGACCTGGTGCGCGAGTACGCCGATGTCCGCGGCGGCGACATCCGCTTCGGCGTCCGGGAGGTAGGGCTGCACGACCTGGAGACGGATCGCCCCTCGGTGTCGTACCTGTGCCCGAAGACGGGTGAACGCCGGGTGATCCGGTGCGACTTCGTCGCGGGGTGCGACGGCGCGCGCGGGGTGTCCCGTCAGGCGGTGCCCGCGTCCCGGGCGACGCTCGCGCGGCACGACCACGGCATCGGCTGGCTGGCGCTGCTGGCCGAGGCGCCGCCGTCCGCCGACTGCGTGGTGTTCGGCATCCATCCGCGCGGGTTCGCCGGGCACATGGCCCGCGGCCCCGGGGTCACCCGCTACTACCTCCAGTGCCCGCCCGGCGACGACCCGGAGAACTGGCCGCACGAACGGGTCTGGGCCGAGTTGCGGCAGCGGCTCGGTGCGGCGGGGGCGCCCGCGCTCACGGAGGGACGGCTGATCGAGAAGCGCGTGCTGGACATGCACGACTACGTGGTCCCGTCCATGGAGTCCGGGCGGCTCTTCCTCGCGGGCGACGCGGCCCATCTCACCGCGCCGATCGCGGCGAAGGGCATGAACCTGGCCCTGCACGACGCCTTCCTGCTGGGCGACGCGCTCGTCGCGCGCGTCACCCGCGGCGACGGCGCCGGCCTGGCCGGATACTCGGCGGCGTGCCTGCGGCGGGCGTGGGACTACCAGGAGTTCTCGCAGTGGCTGTCCGGCATCTACCACGGTCCGGCGTCGGGTGACCCGTACCAGGCGGCCACCGGCCTGGCACGGCTGCGCCGGCTGTTCACCTCCCCGGCCGCCGGGAGGGCGTTCGCGGAGCAGTACCTGGGCGCGGCCGACACGTACTGACCGCGTGCGCCGGCGGGCCCGGCCGGCGTCGGCCGGTCCGGCTCAACTCCCTTGTCCGGGGCGGGTTTCGGTGAGCCGGTGGTCCGCCACGTCCAGCGCCTCGGCCACCAGCCGGCGCAGATGGTCGTGGCGCAGCGAGTAGACCACCCGGCGGCCCTCCTTGCGCGTGTTCACCAGGCCGGCGAGCCGCAGCCGGGCCAGGTGCTGGCTGACGGCGGGCCGGGCCGCGCCGCACGCCTCGGTGAGCGTGCCGACATCGGCCTCCCCGGCCGTGAGGGCGTGCAGCAGGGCGAGGCGGGTGCGGTCGCCGAGCAGGGCGAGCAGGTCGGCCGCGACCGCGAACTGCTCCTCGCCGGGGGTGCGCGGGTGCGCATGCTGCGCAGGTGACAGGTGCATGCGTGCGCTCATACGCACATAATGGCGGCGTGGGCGTCGTGCGTCCACTCCCGCGCACCGGAAGGGGATCCACGTGAGCGACCGGCACCGGCACGAACACGACCACGGGCACGCGGACGGCCACGCCCACGACCACAGGCACGGGCACGCCGACGCCCACGACCACGGGCCCGCGGACGGTCACGGGCACGCGGACGGCGGCGAGCGGGGGCGCGGCCACGAGCACGCGCACCGGTACGGCCACGCGCACGACCACGACCCTGGCCACGGAGCCGGCCATGAACGCCGGCACGGGCACGACCACGGGCAGGACCACGGGCACGGGCCGTCCCGGCCGGTTTCCGGCCTGCGGCACCGCCTCGGTCATCTCCTCACCCCGCACTCCCACGACAGCGCCGGCAAACTCGACGCGGCCCTGGAGACCTCGGCCCGTGGCATGCGGGCGCTGTGGGTCTCCCTGGCGGTACTCGGTGCGACCGCGCTCGCGCAGGCCGTGGTGGTGGTCGCGTCCGGATCGGTGGCGCTGCTCGGCGACACGGCGCACAACGCGGCGGACGCGCTGACGGCCGTGCCGCTCGGCATCGCGTTCCTGCTCGGCCGCCGCGCGGCGAACCGGCGCTTCACCTACGGCTACGGCCGCGCCGAGGACCTGGCGGGCATCGCCATCGTGCTGACCATCACCGCGTCGGCGGCCTTCGCGGCGTGGACGGCGCTGGACCGGCTCCTCGACCCGCGCCCGGTGCAGCATCTGCCAGCCGTGGCCGTGGCCGCGCTGGTCGGCTGCGCGGGCAACGAGTGGGTGGCCCGCTACCGGATCCGGGTGGGGCGGGCGATCGGCTCCGCCGCGCTCGTCGCCGACGGCCTGCACGCCCGTACCGACGGCTTCACCTCGCTGGCCGTGCTGGTGGGCGCCGCCGGGTCCGCGCTGGGCTGGCAACTGGCCGACCCGCTGGTGGGGTTGGCGATCACCGCCGCCATCGCGCTGGTCCTGCGGGACGCCGCGCGCGAGGTGTTCCGGCGGGTGCTGGACGCCGTCGACCCGGCGCTGGTGGACCGGGCCGAGCGTGCGCTGCGCGCGGTGCCGGGCGTGCGCGGAGTGGGTGCGGTGCGGCTGCGCTGGATCGGCCATCGGCTGCGGGCCGAGGTGGCGATCGTGGTGGACGGCGACGCGACGGTCCGGCGGGCGCACGCGATCGCGGTCGACGCCGAGCACGCCCTGCTGCACGCCGTGCCGCGGCTGACGGCCGCCCTGGTGCACGCCGATCCGGCGCACGCGCCCGGCGAGGCGGACCCGCACCGGGCGCTGGCGCACCACATGACCGCCTGAGGTCAGGCGACGCCCAGCCCCTCCAGGACCACCGCGCCCGGCAGTTCGGCGAACGCCTTGCCCGGCACCAGCAGTTTGCCGCGCCGGCGACCGCTGCCGACCAGGACGTAGGGCAGGTCGACGACGGCGGAGTCCACCAGCACCGGCCAGCCGGCGGGCAGTCCGATGGGGGTGATGCCGCCGTACTCCATGCCGGTCTGCCCGGTGGCCGTGTCCATCGAGGCGAACGAGGCTTTGCGCGCGCCCAGTTGGCGGCGGACCACGCCGTTGACGTCGACCCGGGTGGTGGACGGCACGACGCACGCCGCGAGGGTCGTCTCACCGGCCCGCTTGCCCGCGACGACCACGCAGTTCGCGGACCGCTGAAGCAGGTCGCGACCGTAGTGCTCGACGAAGACGGCGGTGTCCGCCCACTCGGGCTCGGTGTCGACGTGCACGATCTGGTCGGCGGGTACGCTGCCGCGCCAGTGGCGCACGGCGTCGGCGACCGGGGCGATCAGCTCGTCGAGGCGGTCCGGAGCGGGGACGGCGGTGTCGAAGTCTCCGATGGGTGCGCGCATGTCCGCACGCTAACAGGCGCTCGCCGGGCCTCAGCGCACGGGCGGTACGGAGACGGTCATCACCATCTCCATCGGGACGTCGCTGGTGTTGCCGTACGTGTGCGCCGTGCCGGCGTCGAAGGACGCGCTCGCGCCGGCCGGGACGCGGTGCTCGACGCCGTCCACGGTGAGCGTCAGTTCGCCCGCCGTGACGTGGACGAGTTCCACCGTGCCGGCGGGGTGCGGGTCGGAGGGACTGCTCTCCCCCGGCATCAGCCGCCAGTCCCACATCTCCAGCGGGCCGGGTGCCTCGGCGCCCGCGAGCAGCCGGTTGTAGCTGCCGGCGTCGGTGTGCCAGAGCCGTACGGCCCGGTCCGCGGGGACGATGCGGACCGTGGGGCCCTGCGCGTAGTCGAGCAGGGTGGTGATGCTGACGCCGAGGGCGTCGCCGATCTTGACGACCGTGGCGAGGCTGGGGTTGGTGCGGGCCTGCTCGATCTGGATGAGCATGCCGCGGCTGACCCCCGCCCGGGCGGCCAGCGCGTCCAGGGTGAAGCCGCGCTCGGTGCGCCAGCGCTTGACGTTGCGCGCGAGGGACTGGGTCAGCAGATCAAGGTCCGACACGATACGTCCACTACTACGGTCCAATATTTCAAATGTCACAGTTTACTTGACTGAACTACGACTGCACTACGGCGCGATGCACCCGGGCGTTCACCGAACTGTACTGCGCGCCCGTCCGCGTGCCCGCCCAGGGCGGGTCAGCCGTCGGCCTCCAGTTCGGCGAGCCGGGTCACGGCCTCCTCGTCGAGGTCGGCCAGCGCCAGCAGTTGCTCCGGTGTGACGCCGTCCGGGATCGGCACCGGGGCGGGTGTGCGCAGCGGGGGCTGCCAGCCGTCGTCGGGTGTCCAGCGCCGCACCACCCGTGCCGGTGCGCCGGCCACCACCGCGTGGTCGGGCACCGTGCCGCGGACCACCGCGCCGGCCGCCACGACCACGTTCCGGCCGATCCGCGCGCCCGGCAGGATCACCGCTCCGGTGCCGATCCAGCATCCGGGTCCGATCCGCACCGGCTCCATCCGCGGCCACTGCCGTCCGATGGGCTGGTGCGGGTCGTCGTAGGAGTGGTTGGTGGACGTCACGTACACATACGGCCCGAAGTAGCAGTCGCTGCCGATGGTGACGGTCGTGTCGGCGATGACGTGGCTGCCGCGGCCGAGGACGACCCCGTCGCCGATGCGCAGGATCGGTTCGGGGCCGAGGTCGAGGTCGGGCATCAGGCCCGCGGTCAGGGTGACCTGCTCGCCGATGATGCAGTGGGCGCCGAGACGGATCCAGGGTTCGCCGAAGACCGTGCCGAGCGGGAAGGCGAGCCTGGTACCCGTTCCCATCGCGCCGAAGCGCAGCCGGCCCGGGTGCTCGGCGGTGACGGACCCCACGCGCTGCGCCCAGGCCCAGCCCGCGTGGACGACTCGCTGGGCGAGGCGGCGCCGCCAGGACGAGAACGTGTTCTTGGGCTTCGGCACCCGCTCACGGTACTCAGCGGGCGCCGCGGCCAAGAGACCGCATCGCTGTGATCTTCGCCCCACCGGATGGCGTACGGTGCCGGTGTGATTCCCTCGGCGGGCCGGTGGGCCCGCCCCGGCGGACGAAACGGTGGACGCAGATGACGCACAGGGCGCTGATCGTGGGCATCGGCGGCAGGGAGCCCCGGGTCGACGCGGGGGCGTTCGTGGCCCCGACCGCCTCGGTGATCGGCGATGTGACGCTGCACGCGGGCGCGAGCGTCTGGTACGGCGCGGTGCTGCGCGGCGACGTCGAGCGGATCACCGTCGGGGCGAGCGCGAACGTCCAGGACAACGTCACGCTGCACGCCGACCCCGGCTTCCCGGTCCGTGTCGGCGAGCGGGTCTCCATCGGCCACAACGCCGTGGTGCACGGGGCGACGGTGCAGGACGACTGCCTGATCGGCATGGGCGCGACCGTGCTGAACGGGGCGGTGATCGGGGCTGGTTCACTGGTCGCGGCGCAGGCGCTGGTGCCGCAGGGGATGACGGTCCCACCGGGTTCGCTGGTCGCCGGTGTGCCCGCGAAGGTGAGGCGGGAACTCACCGACGAGGAGCGGCGGGGCCTGACGCTGAACGGCACCCTGTACGCGGAGCTGGCCAGGACGCACCGCGCGGTGCACGAGTAGCCCGGGCATCGCGGCGGTCGCCGCGGTCGCGGACTCCCCGTCGGCCCTCGGCGGCGTGTCCCCTCCGCGGCTGCGCGAGACGGACCGGCCGGCCGCGCTCACCAAGGAGATCAACGAGCTGGGCGGCGATGTGACCGAGACCGCTGGCGGCCCGCACATCCGCCCGCGCGCTGCACGGCGGGATCTTCCACACGTACGAGGACCACCGCATGGTGACGGCCGGCGCCGTCATCGGTCAGTCGCGGACGGGCACCGGCTCCGACTCGGTCCGGGACTCCTGCGCCTTCTTGGCCTTGCGGCGGAGCACCAGCATCGAGGTCAGGCCGATCAGGACCGCCGCCACCAGGCCCAGCCAGGAGAACCGCTTCAGCCAGTCCTCGGCGACCACGCCGACGTAGTAGATGACCGCGGTGGTGCCGCCCGCCCAGCAGATGCCACCGAGGACGTTGGCGATCAGGAACTTCCAGTACGGCATGTGCAGGACGCCGGCGAGCGGGCCGGCGAAGATGCGCAGCAGGGCGACGAAGCGGCCGAAGAACACCGCCCACATGCCCCACTTCTCGAAGGACCGCTCCGCGGTGGCGATATGCCCCTCGCTGAAGTGCTTGGGGAACTTCTTGCCGAGCCACGCGAGCAGCGGACGTCCGCCCTTGCGGCCGATGGCGTAGCCGATGGAGTCGCCGACGACGGCGCCGAGGGTCGCGCAGGCGCCGAGGACCACCGGGTTGATGCCCGAGTGCTGCGAGGAGAGCAGCGCCGCCGACACCAGGACGATCTCGCCCGGCAGCGGGATGCCGAGGCTCTCCAGACCGATGATCAGGGCCACCACGGCGTAGACGGCCACCGCGGGCACGGTGTCGAGCCATTCCTGGACGTGCAACGCCGGTTCCTTCCCTGTCGGGTCCTGCACCACCGGGCGGCTGCGACGGCACGCCCCTGTGCAGGCTACCCGTTCACCGGGGCGCGGGCGCACGGACCGGCCCGCGGCACCGTCCCGCCGACGGCCCTTCGGCTCTCGGACATCCGCGTGTCACACGGAACGGGAAGGCTCCCCGCGGTTTCCCCGCCTCGCACCCTCAGGCCGTCGCCGCGCGGCCCGATGCGGAAGGACGACGTACCCCGTGTCCTCAGTCCCCACGCTCCCGTCCGCAGCCTCCCCACTCCGGCCGGAAGCACCCCCGCGCACGCCCGACGCGCTCACGCCCGAACGGCCCATGCCGGACGCGCCCGCGCCCGAACCACCTGCGGCCGGCGCGGCGAGCGCCGTGACGGCCGTGACCGATGTGGCAGACGTGCCCGCCGGGAGCACCGTGAACCAGGTGACCGCCGTGACCGCTGCGGCCGATGAGTCCGCCGTAAGCGCTGTGAGCGCCGTGAGGAGCGCCGTGACCGGTGTGGCCGACGTGCCCCTCGCGAGCACCGTGAGCACCCTGAGGAGCGCCGTGACCGACGTGCCCGCTGTGCCCGCCGTGCCCGCCGCAGCGGGCACGTCACGGGCCGAGCCGCCCTCGTGCGTGATCGACGCGCCCGGGCGTCCGGTGCCGTTCATGGCGACCCGCCCGATCCGGCTCGTGCTGTGCCTGAGCCCGCTCCTGCTGGCCGGGATCTGGGGGCTGACCAATCGGCCCCTGCTGTACGAGGGTGTCGCCCGGCTGGCCGCGGCCGACCCGGGGTGGCTGCTGGCCGGGCTCGGCTTCACCTGTCTGGGCTGGGTGGCGGCCTCCTGCGTCCGCCAGGGCGCCCTCCCCGACCGGTTGCCGCCCGGACTGCTGCTGGCCTCGCAGTTCGCCGCCGGTGCCGCGAACCACGCGCTGCCCGCGGGTCTCGGCGCGCACGCCGTCACGCTGCGCTTCCTGCGGGGCCGCGGCATTCCGCTGGACCGGGCCACGGCCTCGCTCGCCCTGTACTCGCTGGTGAAGCCCGTCGCCAAGACGCTGGTGCTGCTGACTCTGCTGCTGGCCTCGCCCGCCGGACGCAGGCTCGGCGATCTGGTGCCGGACGGACGCACCCTGATCGCGGTGATCGCCGTCGTGAGCACCTGCGCCGCCGTCGCGGTCCTGCTCGTCACGGTCGTACGGCCGCTGCGCCGCCCGGTGACCGGCCTGCTGCGCACCGCCCTCGCCGACGCGCGGGTGCTGCACACCCGGCCCAGCCGGGTCCTCGCGCTGTGGGGCGGGGCCGCGGCGATGCCGCTGTCGCAGGCGTGCGTGCTCGCGTCGGTGGGGGCCGCGCTCGGGCTGCCGGTGCCATGGACGCATGTGGTCGTGGCGTACCTGGCCGCGGGCACCGCGGTGGGTGCGGTGCCCGCGCCGGGCGGCGTCGCGGTGGACGCCGCGGTGGTCTTCACGCTGGTGGCCTTCGACGCCCCGCTGGCCCTGGCCACGGCGACCGTCATCGGGTTCCGCGTGCTCATGGACTGGCTGCCGCTGCTGCCCGGCGCCCTGGTGCTGTCGGCACTGATCCGCGCCAAGGTGCTGTGAACACGGCCGGGGAACACCGCGCGGCCGGCGTGCCGGTTCGGTACGGCCCTGACGAGGTCCGGTGACCGAATCGTGTCCGGCGCCGCACTAGGGTTACTGCCCATGTGGCCAGGACAGCAGCCGCCAGGGGGCGAGCAGAATCCGCAGAACAACCCGTATCAGCAGCCGGGTTACCAACAACCCAACCCGTACCAGCAGCCCGGCTACCAGCAGCCCAACCCGTATGCGCAGCAGTCGCAGTGGGGCACGCCCGCACCCGTCGGAGCGCCCCAGCCGCAGCCGCCGCAGGGTGGGGGCGGCGGGAACCGGACGAAGCTCGTCGCGATCGTGGCGGCGACGGCGGTGGTCGTCGCGGCCAGCGTGACCGGATTCCTGGTGCTGGGCGGCGACAAGGGCGACAAGGCGGGCGGCGGCGCGGACAACAAGTCCGGCCAGTCGTCCTCGGCGGACCCGACGGCGAGCGAGTCGTCCGAGGAACCCAATCCGCGCACCACCGAGACCGAGAAGCCGCTCGTGGCGGGCTGGAAAGTGGTCGTCAACCCCAAGTGGGGCACGGCCTTCGACGTGCCCGCCGAATGGGAGCTCGACTCCCCGGGCACCTCGATCGGCTTCGAGGACCGCAAGTCCCCCGACGCCAAGCCGCTGATCATGATGTCGGCGCCGGCCGAGTACAAGTCGAAGTGGTGCACCTCCGACGACGACATGGACGGCAAGACCGACGACACTCCGCTGGCCGTGGCGGGCACCAAGGGCGAGAGCGGCGCCAAGAGCCCCGGCGACGCGGCGATCCGGGGCGTGCCCTGGTGGGTCTACGGCGGCTACACGCAGCCGGACAAGAAGAGCATCACCTACGACAAGAAGGCCACGGACTACACCACCAAGACGGGCGTCAAGGGCGCCTACGCGTGGGCGCGTTCGACCGGCAACCCCCGCACCGGCAAGTGCGCGAGCGACGGCAAGGCGATCACGTTCGCCTTCCGGAACTCGGCGGACGACATCGTGTCCTTCAACCTCTACGCCGCCAAGGGCGTGGACGGGGAACTGGACACGGAGACCGTCATGAAGATCCTCAGCACAGTGCGGGTACACGGCGAACCGACGGGGTCCTGAACGGGACGGCCCGGACAGGGGCGGTCCTGAGCGGGGCGGCCTTTGCCCGGCGGTCCTGAGCGGGGCGACCCCGGGAGGGGGCGTTCTGAGCGGGGCGGTCCTGAGCGGGACGTGTTTCGGAGCGGGGCGGTCCTCCCGCGAGGGGGCGATCCTGGGTGGCGGTCCTTTGCTCGGCGGTTCCTGATCGGGCGGGTCCGCGGCCGTCCCGTCCGGGCCAACCGCGCCGATTCGCGCCACCCGCGCCGATCCGGGCCGATCCGGGTCGATCCGGGCCTCAGCCGATGCCGAACGCCCCCTCGGGCGGCTCGGGCGACGGTACGGCCTCCGCGTCCGGGACCGGTCGGGCCGCGCCGATGAACTCCCTCAGCGTGGGGCCGTGTTCGACCCGGGCCGGGAAGACGTCGGAGGCCGTGCGGCGGGCCAGTGCCGCCGTGTCCAGGGGCCGGTGCGCGGCGACGAGCACCGCGTTGCCGAACCGTCGGCCCCGCAGCACACCCGGCTCGGCGATCAGCGCCAGCTCCTCGAACACGGCCGCGAACGTGGCGAGTTGGGAGCGGAGAAAGGCGAAGGGCGCGGCGTCGGCGAGATTCGCCAGATAGACGCCGCCCGTACGCAGCACGCGTTCGGCCTCGCGGGCGTAGCCGAGCGAGGTGAGATGTGCGGGGACCCGGGAGCCGCCGAAGACATCGGCGATCAGCACGTCCGCCGTGTCGTCGGCGGCCGATTCCAGCCAGGCTCGGGCGTCGGCGGGGTGCAGGGCGATGCCGGCGCCGTCGGGGACCGGCAGCCGCTCGGTGACCAGGGCCAGCAGCGCCCGGTCGGCCTCCACGACGTCCTGCCGCGAGCCAGGCCGGGTCGCCGCCACATAGCGGGGCAGGGTGAGGGCGCCTCCGCCGAGATGCAGCACGTCCAGCGGCCGGCCCGGCTCCGCCGCGACGTCCAGCACATACCCGAGCCGGCGGGCGTACTCGAACTCCAGGTGCGTCGGCTCGTCCAGGTCGACATACGACTGCGGCGCGCCGTCGACCGTGAGCAGCCAGGCCCGCGCCCGGTCCACGTCCGGCATCAACTTCGCCGTGCCGTGGTCGGTGACACGGACAACGGGTATGGCATCACTCACTCCCCCATTGTGCCGGTACCCCCACCCCCGGACCGCCCCCTTCCCACCCCCGCCCCAGGCCGACCTCCCGACGGACACCTGGGCCCGGCATCCCGCGCCGGGTCCGCCCGCGGGGTCGTGCCGAGCCCGCCCGCGCGCGAGCCCTGGCCGGCCGCCGGAGCGACGGCGTGCTGCCGGTCGGGCCGGGGCCCCTGGCACCGGCGGGCGCCGCCCCGACCGCCGCGCCCCCAACCATGTGACACGCGCCCGCACACCGACACGGGGCCCGCCCGGCGCGGACCCGCGCCGCCCTCGCCACGGACCGCCACGGACGGGGCCTGCCGGCCGCGGCGGTCCCGGACGCGCCACCGCGCCCGGGACCGCACCGGACCGTCGGCCGACCGCCCCAGCCCCAGGCCCGGCCCAAGCCCCAGCCCCAGCAACGGCGTACTGCCGGTCGGACCAGGACCGCCTGGCGCCAACGGCATCGCACCGACCGCCGCGCCCCGCAACCACATGACACCCACCCGCACACCGTCAAAGGACCCACCCCTCGTGAGCCCCAGCCACCTTCACGGGCCCCGCCGGGCCGTCAGCCGACCGATGTCACCGTGCCCGCGCCGATCGTTCGGCCGCCCTCGCGGACGGCGAAGCCGAGGCCCGGCTCCAGCGGGACCGCGCGGCCCAGTTCCACCGTCATGGTGACGGTGTCCCCGGGACGCGCGATCGCCGTCGCGCCGAGGTCGACGTCCCCGACCACGTCCGCGGTGCGGATGTAGAACTGCGGCCGGTAGCCCGTGGACACCGGGGTGGTCCGCCCGCCCTCACGCGCGGAGAGGACGTACACCCGCGCGGCGAAGCGACGGCTCGGTGCGACGCTGCCGGGCGCCGCCACGACATGCCCGCGCCGCACCGCGTCCCGCGGCACCCCGCGCAGCAGCAGCGCCACATTGTCCCCGGCCTGCGCCTCCCGCATCGGCTTGCCGAAGGTCTCCAGACCGGTGACCACCGTCTCAAGACCGGCGCCGGGCACCTCGACCCGGTCGCCGACGTGGACGGTGCCGCGCTCCACCGCGCCGGTGACCACGGTGCCCCGGCCGGTGATGGTCAGCACGTTCTCCACGGGCAGCAGGAACGGCGCGTCGAGGTACCGCTCCGGCACCGGCACATAGGTGTCCACCGCGTCCAGCAGCGCCTCGACCGCGGCGGTCCAACGCGGGTCCCCGTCCAGGGCCTTGAGCCCGGAGACCCGTACGACGGGTACGGAGTCGCCGGGATAGCCCTGCGCGGTGAGCAGTTCGCGGACCTCCAGCTCCACCAGGTCGGTCAGCTCCTCGTCGCCCGCGTCGGCCTTGTTGAGGGCGACGACGATGTGGTCGACGCCCACCTGCCGGGCGAGCAGCACGTGTTCGGCGGTCTGCGGCATGATCCCGTCGACCGCGGAGACGACGAGGATCGCCCCGTCGAGCTGCGCGGCGCCGGTGACCATGTTTTTGATGTAGTCGGCGTGGCCCGGCATGTCGACGTGCGCGTAGTGCCGGGTGTCGGTCTCGTACTCGACGTGCGCGATGTTGATGGTGATGCCGCGCGCCGCCTCCTCCGGGGCCCGGTCGATGCGGTCGAACGGCACGTACCGGGTGCCGCCGCCCGTGCCGCGCTCGGCCAGGACCTTGGTGATGGCGGCGGTCAGGGTGGTCTTGCCGTGGTCGACGTGGCCCATCGTGCCGATGTTCAGGTGCGGTTTGGTGCGCACGTACGCCGTCTTGGGCATGGCTGTACCTCGAAGCCTCGTGACTGATGTGGGGACCCCTGAGAGGCACCGACCCTCCCCCTGCGGGGTCCGCCGGACGATCCGGAGAGGGTCAGCTTCGGGCGCCGTCGACGGCCACGACGATCGGGACGGCAGCCTTCGGGGCATCCGCGACCGCGGATGCTGCGAGGACGAAGGCGAGCCGGAACATGGCGTCGATCATCGCCGACACGGCATGCCGCGTCGAATGGTTTTCCCGCGCCGACGCGCGCGACCTCGGCTGCCCCGGCGCGGGCGCCGCCGGCGGCTGCCCGGCGTGGGCCGGCGGCGGCACGGGGGCCACGAGGTGACCGGCATACGACGGTCCGTACGTCGATCCGACATCTTCGTCGGTTACTGTCACCGGCATGCTCGATGCCACCAACCGCTCTGGGGGCACCGCCACGGCCTCTCCCCGGGCCGCCGCCACGGAGTTGGCCGTCGCCGTCCCCACGGCGGCGGCCGGTCCGCCGCTCACGCGCGCGGGCTTCGCGGCGCGCTGCACGCGCGCGTTGCTGTCGCCCTGGTCGCGTCTGTCGCTGCTCGTGACGCTGCTCGCGGCGGCCGCCGCGGCGGTGCTGCTGTTCGAGCCGCAACGACTGCTCACCCACGGCTGGCCGCCACAGCTCGGCGGGTACGCCGCGGCGGCCGTGTTCGCCGTCGCGTACGGGCTGTGCACGGTGCCGTTCGTGCCGCGCCCCCTGCTGAACCTGGCGGCCGGCGCCCTGTTCGGCTCCTCGCTGGGGCTCGGCACGGCCCTGGTGGGCACCGTGCTGGGTGCCGCCGTCGCGTTCGGGCTCGGCCGGGTGCTGGGCCAGGACGCGCTCCGGCCGCTGCTGCGCGGGCGCTGGCTGCGGGCCGCCGACGGTCAGCTCAGCCGGCACGGCTTCCGCTCGATGATGGCGGCGCGGCTGTTCCCCGGCGTGCCGTTCTGGGCGGCGAACTACTGCGCCGCCGTGTCCCGCATGGGCTGGCTGCCGTTCCTGCTGGCGACGGCGCTCGGTTCGATCCCGAACACCGCCGCGTACGTCGTGGCGGGCGCGCGTGCCTCGGCGCCGACGTCGCCCGCCTTCCTGATCGCGATGGCCTGCATCGCCGTACCGGCCCTGGCGGGTGCCGTGGTGGCCTGGCGCAAGCGCCACCATCTGCGCCCGCGATGAACCGTCAGACGGCCTGAAGGACCATGGCGTTGGCGAGTCCGCCGGCCTCGCACATGGTCTGCAGTCCGTACCGGGCGCCGCGGGCGCGCATCGCGTGCACGAGGGTCGTGGTCAGCCGGGTGCCGCTGGCGCCGAGCGGGTGGCCGAGGGCGATCGCGCCGCCGTGCACGTTGACCCTGGCGGGGTCGGCGCCGGTCTCCTGCTGCCAGGCCAGGACGACGCTCGCGAACGCCTCGTTGACCTCGAACAGGTCGATGTCGCCGAGGGTGAGCCCCGCCCTGCGCAGCACCTTCTCCGTGGCCGGGATGACACCCGTGAGCATCAGCAACGGGTCGGAGCCGGTGACGGCGAAGCTGTGCAGCCGGGCGAGGGGGCGCAGGCCGAGCCGGGCGGCGGTGTCGGCGCAGGCGATCAGGACGGCGGACGCGCCGTCGTTGACGGGGCTGGCGTTGCCCGCGGTGACGTTCCACTCGATCTGCGGGAAGCGCTCGGCGAAGCCGGGGTCGTGGTAGGCGGGCCTGAGCCCGGCGAGGATCTCGGGCGTGCTGTCCGGCCGTACGCACTCGTCGCGTACGACGCCGTCCAGCGGTGCGACCTCGGCGTCGAACAGCCCGTCCTGCCACGCCGCGGCGGCCCTTCGGTGGGAGGAGACGGCGAACTCGTCCATCCGCGCGCGGGTGAGGGACCACTTGGCGGCGATGAGTTCGGCGCTGATGCCCTGCGGAACAAGTCCCTCCGGGTAGCGTGCGGCGACTCCGGGTCCGAACGGGTCCGTGCCCGCGGGCACGTTCGACCACATCGGCACCCGGCTCATCGACTCGACGCCGCAGGCGACGACGAGGTCGTAGGCGCCGGACAGCACGCCCTGGGCGGCGAAGTGCACGGCCTGCTGGGACGAGCCGCACTGGCGGTCCACCGTGGTCGCCGGGACGGTCTCCGGGAAGCCGGCCGACAGCACGGCGTACCGGGTGGTGTTCATGGCCTGCTCGCCGACCTGGTCGACGGTGCCGCCGATGACGTCGTCGATCAGGGCCGGGTCGACGCCGGAGCGCGTCACGAGGGCGCGCAGGGTGTGGGCGAGGAGTTCCACGGGGTGGACGTGCGCGAGGGAGCCGTTCGGCTTGCCCTTGCCGATCGGGGTGCGCACGGCTTCGACGATGACTGCGTCACGCATGGTGCCGACCTCCTTGGCCGCCGGGCCGTGAGCTGGGCGGCTACCGGTGAGTAGGAAATCCGGACTCACCATAACCCGGCCGGTTGGAAAATCAAACCCTCGCCTAGACTGGGGCCATGGCCGCCACGAAAAGTCCGCGCCCCTGCTCCATCGCCGACACGCTCGCGCTCGTCGGCGAGAAGTACTCCCTGCTGGTGCTTCGGGAGGCGTGCCTCGGCAACGGCCGCTTCGACCAGCTGGTACGCAACATCGGGGCACCGCGCGACATCCTCGCCACCCGACTGCGGCGGCTCGTCGACGCGGGGATCCTCACCAAGCACGCCTACAGCGAGCGCCCGCTGCGCTTCGAGTACCGGCCGACCCGGGCGGGGCTCGAACTGGAGCCGGTTCTGCTGACCCTCATGGCCTGGGGCGACCGCCATCTGCGCGAGGACGCCGACCGTCCCATGGTGATCGAGCACGCGTGCGGGCACGCACTGGAGCCGGTCGTCACCTGCGCGGCGTGCGGGGACGCGGTGCGACACGAGGGCCTTACGGCGTATCCGCAGGTGGTGGGGTGGACTGTGCGGGGGCCTGCGTAGCTTGGCGGTGGGTGGGTGGGTTTGGGTCGTCGTTCGGGTGCGGCTGTGATGTGGCTGAGCGCGCCGTTCCCCGCGCCCCTTTGGGGCGCCGGTTCGCTGCGGGCCGGTCAGGATTACCGTGGTGCGACCGTCGTTCGGGTGCGGATACGTCGTGGCTGAGCGCGCCGTTCCCCGCGCCCCTGACGGGGCGCTGCGGCGCAGCCGGGACCCCACGAACCCCCCTCGCTCGGTTTCAGGCTGTGGTGGGGGACCAGCCGGGGGTGTTTCCGTGTAGTGCTGTGTAGAAGGGGTCGCCGGGGGTGATGTCGCCCCGGCGCACGGTCGCGTCCGTGAATGCCGACTTGTACAGGGCGGTGATCAGCTCCAGGCTGGTGCGGCCGTCCGCGCCGCTGCTGCGCGGTCGCCGCCCCGCGCGCATGTCGGCGATCAGTTCCCTGAGCTGCGCCAGGTGCGAGCTGGGCACGTCCGGGCCGAAGTCCCGCCAGGCCGCGGCCTGTTCGGGGGGCACGCCGGGGGCGGGGGTGATGCGCCAGTCCGCGTTGCCATGGCCGTACAGGTGGGTCAGCTCGACGGTGGCGCGTTCACAGTCGATGCGGATGCGACTGACCTCGTCCGGGCTGAGGACGCTGTTCACGATCGTCGCGAGGGCGCCGTTCGCGAAGCGGACCAGCGCGGTCGAGACGTCCTCCGTCTCCACGTCGTGGACCAGCCGGCCGGCCATCGCCCGCACGTCGCTCCACGGCCCGAGCAGATCCAGCAGCAGGTCCATCTGGTGGATGCCGTGGCCCATGGCGGGGCCACCGCCCTCGGTGTGCCAGCGGCCCCGCCAGGGCACCGCGTAGTAGGCGGCGTCCCGGAACCAGGTCGTCTGGCAGTGCGCCACCAGCGGCCGGCCGAGCGCCCGCCCGGCGAGCAGCGCGCCGACGTGCCGGGCGCCGGAACCGAACCGGTGCTGGAAGACGATCGCCGCGTACGGACCGCCGTCGGCGCCCTCCTCGGCCTCGATGGCGTCGAAGTCGGCGAGCGCGGGCACCGGCGGCTTCTCGCACCACACCCAGGCCCCGGCGCGCAGCGCGGCCACGGTCTGCGCGCGGTGCAGGGTCGGCGGGGTGCAGATCGTCACCAGGTCGGGCCGCTGCTCCGCGAGCATCCGCTCCAGGTCGGTGTAGGCGTGCGGGATGCCCGCGGCGGCACGGAACTCCTCGGCCGCGGCGGCGTCGATGTCGACGACCGCCACGACCTCCGTCTCGCCCTCCTCGGCGAGCCGGGCGAGCGCGGGCAGATGGGAACCGCGCCCGATGGCGCCGGCGCCGACGACGGCGGCCCTGATGCGCCGGCCGGTGAACGGGGACGTGGAGCTGGGCATGGGCGTGATCAGCACTCCTCCGGGACGGCGGACGCGGTGGGGCTGCGCGGCCGGGGCAGCTGCGGCGAGCCGCTTCAACACCCCTTTCCAGCAAGCGCTTTCCCCGCGCCGCAAGGTATGCGGCGGCCCCGCGGCCGGTCAACACCCGGTCCGCTGCCGGGAACCGGGATCGAACCCCTGTGTCGGGCGCGTCGCCGAGGGGCGCTACGCTGCCCCTCGGCACACATGATCGCCGCATTCCCCGGCTTTCCCGATCAGCACTTGGACCTCTCACCTCCATGTCTTGGTTTGAATCCCTCGTCCTCGGACTCGTCCAGGGGCTGACCGAGTTCCTTCCGGTCTCTTCCAGCGCGCACCTGCGGCTGACCGCCGCCTTCTCCGGCTGGCAGGACCCGGGCGCCGCCTTCACGGCCATCACCCAGATCGGCACCGAGGCCGCGGTGCTGATCTACTTCCGCAAGGACATCGGCCGGATCGTCGCGGCCTGGTTCCGGTCGCTGTTCGACAAGGCGATGCGGCAGGACCACGACGCCCAGATGGGCTGGCTGGTGATCATCGGCTCGATCCCGATCGGCGTGCTGGGCGTGACGCTCAAGGACCAGATCGAGGGACCGTTCCGCGATCTGCGGATCACGGCGACCATGCTGATCGTCGTCGGCCTCGTCATAGGCTTCGCGGACCGGCTCGCGGCCCGCGACGAGAAGGGCGGCCGGCACCGCGCCCCCAAGCAACGCAAGTCCCTGGAGAACCTGAGCGTCCGGGACGGCCTGATCTACGGCCTGTGCCAGGCGTGCGCCCTCATCCCGGGAGTCTCCCGCTCCGGCGCCACGATCAGCGGCGGTCTGTTCATGGGCTACCGGCGGGAGGCGGCGGCCCGGTACTCGTTCCTGCTCGCCATTCCGGCCGTGCTCGCCTCCGGGATGTTCGAGGTGAAGGACGCGATGAGCAGCGGCCACGTCGCCTGGGGCCCGACGCTGTTCGCGACGGCGATCGCCTTCGCCTCCGGCTACGCGGTGATCGCCTGGTTCATGAAGTTCATCTCGTCGAAGAGCTTCATGCCGTTCGTCTACTACCGGGTCGCGCTCGGGGTGGTGATTATTGTGCTGGTCAGCGTGGGTGTGCTGAGTCCTCACGCGGCCGAGTCGGCGGGCTGAACCGGGGCCACACATGTAGCGCTACTGAACTTGAATTCGTGATGTCGGTCAGTCGTTCATGGTCAGGCCGGTGCCTGCGAGGCAGCCGTCGACCACGTCGGGTCGGTACTGGATCTGCTTGAGCTTGCGCTTGGCGGCTCGGGTGACCTGGGAGAGGTCGGCTGCAGCGAGGTTGCCGATCTCGCGCTTGACCAGCGACCAGATGCCCTCCTGCGGGTTGAGATCGGGTGCGTAGGTGCAATGCTGCTGACTTACGTGCCTTGTGGGAGTTTGCGTTTGGCCTTCGAGGCGGTCCGTGAGGCCGGTGTGATGGTGATCGTCTCGGGCGTCGGGGATGACCGGTGCCGCCGGTGACGATGCTCGGGCCGTTTCAGGCGCCAGTGGGACATCTTCCGCTTGATCACGCGGGGATAGGAACGCGGCCGACGCTGCGGCAGGAGCCTGCGGGTGATCTCGGCCAGCGTCCGGTCAAGGGCCCTGGCCAGTCCTCCGGGGGGAAAAACCCGCCTGAGCGGGGACCTCGCGGCGGGCTGCGTGCAGGGTGCGGGTGAAGGAGATTCGGTCCGGATCGACGTCGCGTGACCGGGCAGCCAGGTGGGCGAGTTGTCGTAGTGCGTGGTGTACCAGCAGCATCCCGTGGACCTCCTGGGTGACACCGTCGGGGCTCTTGGAGCGCAGGGCCGAGCCCGCGCCCTGGTGGACCTTCAGCTCGTCCAGCAGCGACTCGATCTCCCACCGCTGGTGGTAAAGGACGGCCAGTTCCCGGGCGGGGGCCTGCTCCGGGTCGAGGATGGTGGTGATCAGCCGGTAGACCTCGCTCCCGCCGTCCAGGGTGTACTCGATGACCCGGACGTGCTCGGGATCGGAGCACTGGTAGTAGTCCTTCGCCGCGAAGATCTGCGACAGGTAGGAGCCGTCCTCCAGCTGGCGGCACAACGGCAGAACCGCGTTGCTCTTCACCCGCCACAGCAGATCGGCGCCGCGGGCCTTGGCGGCCCGCCAGCGCGGGAACGCGGGAAAGTTCCGGTCGGCCAGCACCAGCATCCCCGGCTCCAGCCGGCCCCACAGTCGCTCCGCCAGCGCGACCTCACTGACCGTGAAGGGGCCCAGGGCGGCGCCGAAGACGGCATGGGTGCCGCACTCCGCCAGAAGCACCGCCCGCACCTGAGGAAACGCCCCGGCGCCACGGTCGGAGCGCGCCCGCCCGAAGTACTCGGCATTCGCCTCGGTGTCCGGCACCTCCAGCGCGGTGCCGTCCAGGGCCACCAGCCGCCACCGCCGGTACCACGCGCCGGCCGTCTCGGCGGTGGCAACCGGGTGGCACACCCGGTCGAACAGCTCGCGCAGCGGCTCCGGTCCCAGCCGCACCCGAGCCCGGCTGATGGCCGCCGTGCACGGCACGTCCCACTCCCCGCGGCGCAGTCCCGCGGAGAGCACCCGCAGCACCTCCTCGTAACCGGCCGACCGGAACAGGCACATGGCCAGCACGAAGTAGACCACCACCCGTGCCGGCAGCCGTCGCCGCCGAACCTCGCGCCGTCCCGTCGCCTCGACCGCCTCGTCGATCAACTCCGGTGGAAACGCCTTGGTCAACACGCCCAGCGCGATCTGGTCCACCAACTGCCCACGCGATCCTGACTGCTTCCCGCCCACACCAGTTCAACGAGCCGACCACCGCAAAGTCAGCAGCATTGTGCGTAGGTGGGCAGCTGGAACACGGTCAGCCAGTCGGCGTTCTTCTCGATGAACTCCCGCATGCCACGGGTGAGGTGGAGGCGGACGTTGTCCCAGACCAGCACGATCGGGCCGCCGAGCTGGCCCCGGGCCCTGACCAGGAGGCGGCAGAAGTCGCGCCATCCGAAGCCCTTCGGCTCGTCCTTGCGGCCCCGGTACTCCCGCAGCCCGTAGATCAGCCTCGACCGGGACCCGGGCTTGAAGCAGCACATGCCCACCATGGACAGGCGGCCACTTCCCCGGCCGCGAACCCTGACCACCGGCGTGCGGCCGACGCGGCCCCAGGTCCTGGCCCGCGGCGGCGTCATCGACTGTCCGGCCTCGTCCTCGAAGGCGATCCACGCACCCCGGGCCGCGGCCTGTCTTTTACCCGCGGCCAGACCTCCTTCTTCCACAGGTCGACCGCCTCGTCGTCCCGCTCGATCGCCCGCCGGGCGGGCTGCTGCCAGGACCAGCCGTGCCGCTTCAGCAGCAGCCAGGTGCCCTCGATCGTGTACGAGACGTGGAACTGTCGGCCGATCAGCGTCCTGATCCTCGCCAGGGTCCACCGCTGATCCGGCCAGCCATGGGCGAGCGGGCCACGCTCCAGCGCCTGCTCCAGACGCTCCATCTGGGCCGGCCCCAGCCTCGGGCGGCCCGGTGACCCCTTCGACAGGACTCCGGCCTCGCCCCGCTCGCGCCAGGTCTTCCGCCAACGCTCCACCGACCGCTCCGACACCCGCAGTGCGGCGGCGATGTCCTTGTTCTTCTCCCCGCGCTCGAAGCGTTCCACGGCCTGAAGCCGAATGCGCTCCCGCGCGGCCCTCCCTGCGTCGGTCAGCCCGCCGCCCTGCGCGTATCTCACCTGCACAGACCTACCGGGCCCACCCCCCCCCAACTGTCAGGGCAATGACCCGACTTCACCCAATCAAGTTCAGTACTCAGGAACTCGCGAAGTCCGGAGCCCGTGACGCTTCTTGATCGTTGCGGTATGACGTCGTCATGCGGTACGCGCATGGTGGCGGGTTGACGCCAGAGGAGCAGGAGAAGCGGGAATGGGTGCGTTTGGAGGCGGCTGAGCGGTCCGCTCGTGGTGAGAAGACCGAGGCCGTTGCGAGGGAGCTTCGGGTGACGTCGCGGTCGGTGCGGCGCTGGCGGCGGGCGTGGGAGGAGGGCGGTGCGGACGCCCTGTGCTCGAAGGGGCCGGCCTCGGTGGAACGGCTGAGTTCCCGCCAGTGGGAGCGGCTGGAGGGGGAGCTGAAGCGGGGCCCGCTCGCGCACGGCTGGGACGATGAGGATGGTGTCCCGCCGAGTGGTGTAGCCGGTCAAGGGTCGTGAACGCGCTGGTGTCTGCCCGGGGCGTGCACCCGCTGTGGACGATTGCTCCCTGAACAAGGACAGTGTGCGTGCCGAGAATCACGTCCGTGCAGGTCAAGCGGCGTGTTGGTACTCGTGGATCACTCCGCCGAGGCGGTCGTGTCGACGTATGTCGAGGCGAGCGATCTCCCTGGGGTCGGTGATGGTTTCGGGGAGTGCGCGCAGCGGCGCGGCTGCCTGCAGGGAGCGGTGGGTGCGGTGCTCGTTGTAGAACCGCTCGTACTCGCTCAGGGCATGGCGCAGGTGGTGAGCGTTCCAGATGAGGGTGCGGTCGAGGAGCTCGCGGCGGAGGCTGAGCACCCATCTCTCAATAATCGAGTTCATCCTTGGCATGCGAACGCCGGTGAACACGCTCTGGATGCCGACGTCGGCGAGGATCTCGTCGATCAGGGCAGGGTATTTCGCGTCGCGGTCTCGGATCAGGTAGGCGGCGTGCGCGCCCACGTCCTCAAGGTCCATGACGAGGTTCTTGACCGCCTGGGTCACCCAGCCCGCGGTGGGGTGCGCGGTGGTGCCCAGGACGCGGATGCGGCGGGTTACGTGCTCGATGACGGCCAGGATGTACTGCCGCTGCCCGGTCAGGGTGATGGTTTCGATGAAGTCCATGGCCAGCAGGGCGTCGGCCTGGCAGCGCAGGAAGCTGGCCCAGGTAGTCGCGGTCCGTTCCGGCGCCGGGTCGACGCCTTCGGCCTTGAGGATCTCCCAGACGGTGGACGGGGCGACCGTGATGCCGAGCACGGCCAGTTCGCCGTGGATACGGCGGTAGCCCCAGCCGCTGTCCTCGCGGGCCAGGCGCAGGACCAGCGCCCGGATCGAGCGGACGGTGCGCGGCCGTCCGGGCCACTTGGGGCGGCAGATGCGGGCGTGCCGCTGCTTCACCAGGTTGTGGTGCCACCGCAGCACCGTGTCCGGACGTACCAGAAGCCGGAGACGACGCAGCACCTGGCGCGGCAGCGGTGCCAGGAGCGCGGCGAGGAAGGCCCGATCCTCGGGGGCAAACTTCACCCTTTTCGGGCCGAGTTGGCGCTCAAGGACCGTTATCTGGTGGCGTAGGGCCAGGATCTCGGCGTCCTTGGCGCGGTCGCTCATCGGGAGCAGCCAGAGCGCGGCGAAGGCATTCGACACGGTCAGATAGGCGAGACGCAGGAGCACGAGTGGTCATCATGCCGTGGCAACTGGCAGCGGCCGCAAGCGGGAGGACCTGCGCGGACGAGATTCTCGGCACGCACAAGGTCAGCCGGGGAACCGGGCCCGGAACTGACCGCTGCTTCCTACCGGAGAAGCTCCAGCACTTCGTGGAGGACCGCGTTGAGACGGACGGGCTCCGGGATGTCGCCCATGGTGATGACCAGTTCGCTGGGGCCGATCTGCCGGTGCATCACGTCGTCCCCGATGGTCCTGGAGTTCGCGAGGAACTGGGCGTGTGCCTTGTCGGTCCTCCCGAACGGGTGCTGGGCCGCCACCTGCTTGAAGCCCGGCTGCCTGAACACCGGCGGGATATGGTCCAGGACGGCCCGGATCATCGCGGCGCACACGTACGGGTTTCCCGCCTCGTAGGCATCGTTCAGCCCCTGACACAGGGCGATGAGCTTGTGCACCTTCCACTTGTTGGTGTTCGCTGCCGCGGCCTCCAGGTCGTCCAGGAGGGCGGGGGCGACGTACGGCCCGCGCGTGGGTGCGGCGGCCGGCGGCGTCTGCGCCGCCTCGGTGAGGGGAGCCAACTTGGCGGCCTCCGCCGTGACGAGTTCGCAGGTCCGCTCGATGTAGTCCTCCACGCTCTGTACGTCGCGGAACTGCATCACGCTGCGGGTGATCTCCCGCTCCCACCTCCCGTCGTTGAAGCTGACGCCTCCGCGGGACGTGTCGATCGCGGGTTCGTAGGAGAGGAGGTCGGGCAGGACATGGACGAACCAGGGCTTCAGATCTGGCATCGCGGCTGTCAGTTCGGCGGACCGCAGATGGGCCTGTGCGACCGCGTGGTCGGTCACCGCTCGGTCGGCGTACAGCTTGACCATGTGGCGGAGGGCCTTCACGAACGGCTCGCCGGCCACCCTCCGCAGTTCGGGCAGTACGCGGCAGGCGGCAACTGTCAGGCACACCTGGTGGGTCGGGTCGATGGGGGGTACGCATGGGGGCGGTGAAGCCGTATCCGGCGCCGAACGGCGCAGCCACCCCCACGCGGGGCAGCGACTCGAACAACTCATCGGCATCCACACGTCGCGCGTCGAAGTGGTGCTGGATGCTGGCCCACACCGGCCAGTTACCCGTTGCGAGCCACGGGTCGGCGATCCGCGTGATCAGGCTCCGCTGGTCCGGCGTGAGTTCGACGTCGAAGAGTGTGTTCAAGGGAGCCTCTTGGTGCGAGGAGAGGGGTGACGGGCCGACTGCGGGTGCGTCCGTGTCCGGCAGAGCGTCAGACGGCTCATCCTACCGGCGCCGCCGGTTGCGGGTGCAATAACCCATCCGTGCGGGTAGGAAGCCTGTGGGCTGCCAACTTGAGCGTTCGCCGGATGACGAAATTGAACGCGTTCAACTATCAGAGACGAATCGTTGAGCGCGTTCAGTCTCCGCCTCCGCCACGCACCTGTACAGGCCGCTCCCAGGCTGCTGATCTGCGCGGATGAATTATCGGCACCCGCAGTGTCAGCACCGAACTGCCGTGATTCCTGGCTGCCGAGCCCCTCCAGCTCCCGCACCGAACCCGTGCTGCTCCGGGAACACGGCCAAAGATCCGGGGGCGATTCTGGCTGAGGTCTCCCGGCCGTCAGGCGCGCAGCAGGGTGACGGTGCGCCCGGAGGGCGTGGTCTGCTGCGAGAAGGCGGTGCGCTCGTGGACCGGGGCTGTCTGCGGGCGGGTGTCGAAGACGACGAGGGTGCCCGTGGACAGCTCCATGCGGTCCAGGTAGTCGTCCAACTGTGCCAGCCCCTCGGCGAGGGGGTCGGTGCGGCCCTGGCGCCACACCTTCAGCTCCAGCGCCTCGCGCTGCACCGCCCGCGAACCGTCGGCAGCGGTGTACGGCTGGCGAATCAGCAGGTCCACACGCCGCCGGCCGACCCCGTACTCCCGGTCGATGAAACCCGCCCCGTTCACGATCCGGTGCAGGTAGGCCATCATCACCAGCTGTGCTGCGGCCTCCGGGTAGGTCGAGGCGGTGGCCAGGATCTCGCCGTTCTCCCGCCAGAACTCGGCGAAGGAGCACAGCAGCTTGTCCATGTCGATCCGGCCGTCCGGCAGCCGGAAGCTGCTCGGGGCGGCGACGACCTGGCCCTCCGTGTTGTTTCCCAGGACCCGGACAATGACCTCCTGGTAGATCGGATTGGCCACCCGCACCGGCGCGTCCGGAGCGACCAGCCCCAGGTCGCGCACGTACGCCAGATCGTCGTCGTACGTGTCCGTCGGCAAGAGCAGCTCGCCCGCGATCACCGGCTGGATCACCCGCCGCACCCGGTCCTCACCCAACCTGGCGGCCAGCGAGTCCAGATGCGTCGCACGCGCCAGGATCAGCCGCTCCTTCGCCTCCTCCATGTGCTCGGCCGTGATCGGCGTGTCCGACGGCACCCCCATCTCCTCGACGACCTCCCGGGCCAGCGCGTTGACCAGCCACGGCTGTCCCTGGGTAAAGCTGAAGGCACGCTCCAGCGCATCCACCGTGAAATCCTGGCCCGTCTCCGTGGTGTGCTGCCCGTACAGCTCGGCGACCTCGTCCTCGGTGAAGTCACCCAACCGCAGCGACGCCACCTTGATGTTGAACGGACTCGACGTACCAAGGCGCCCCGGATCCCCGCCCGAGGCCGCCTTGTAGTCACGCACATCCCGCAGCCCGCACAGCACCACCGCATGCGGGAAGCCGCCACGGCTGACAGTGAAGCCATCGCGCAACTGGCGCAGCACACTGCGCAGGCTCTCCCCCCGCAGCGCGTCGATCTCGTCGAAGAACAGCACCAACGGACGCGGACAGCTCCGCACCCACTCAGTCAGCCCCCGCGTGAGCCGGGACCCGGGCACCGCGTCGGGCCAGGAGGCGCAGGGCACGAGCTCATCAGGAAGCCCAGCGGCCTCCGCGGACCGCCGAATCGCCTCCAGCACCAGCAGCTCGGCCTGGCCATAGTCCTCCCCGGCCACCTCCGCGCTCTCGCACGAGAAGTGCAGCGCCGCGTACCGGCCCGAGGCCGTCAGTTCCCGGGCCATCGCCGCCAGCACCGTCGTCTTCCCGGTCTGCCGTGGCGCGTGCACCACGAAGTACTGGCCCTGCTCGATGTACCCGCGGGCCCTGGGCAGCCGCTCCTGGGCCGGCACCATGTAGTGACGCGTGGGGACGCACGGCCCGGCCGTATTGAAGTAGCGCATACCTCGCACGCTAGCCGACGGCACCGACAACCTGAGGCGACCGTGCACCCCACCACTGGCTACACCGCCCCGTACAGACACGAGTGCCAGAGCAGCGGTGCCCCGGTGCGGGGATCACCCGGCGGACAGACGCAGAAACGCGGCCAGCGCCCGCTGGGGTGCGGTGACCGCTGGAGCGCCTCCGGCGACCGCCAGGCCGCGAGGTCGCCGGCGTGGAAGGTCTCTACTCGCACGTTGCCCTGGCCATGGAGCAGGGGATTGCCGATTCGCTGCAAAGCAGGTGGCTGCGCCGTTCGCGGTCGGCGAGGGAGAGCACTTGAAGGCGCCATCTCCCACTGCTCTACCATTCGATCTTGAAAAGTGGTGGAAAACAGCAGGTCAAAGCCGCTCACGACACGTCGACATAGTTTCGTTCATGAAGTTCATCTCGTCGAAGAGCTTCATGCCGTTCGTCTACTACCGGGTCGCGCTCGGCATCGTCATCATCGCCCTGGTGACGGCGGGGGTGCTCAGCCCGCACGCGGCCGAGTCGGCGGGCTGACCGTCCGGGCCGCCGGCCGCGCCCGTGACCGACTCCATACGGTCTCCGTAGCGGTGCGGTAGCGCAGTGTCAGTGCTTACCCCTAGGCTTGTCCGCATGTCCCCCGATTCCGTGCCCCCTGGTTCCCTGCGGTCTGCCGCCGAGGTGAACGAACAGATCCGGGCCCTGTGGCTGCGTGCGGGCGGATCCCTGTCGGCCCAGGAGCGCGCGGAGTACGAATTGCTGGTGGTCGAGTGGGCCGAGGCGATCCGCGGCGAGATCATCGAGGCGGCCTGACCTTCCGGGCGGACGGGGGACCCGCGGGTGTGCTCCGCCCGCCCCGGCGCGCGACGCCCGCCGGGAAGGCGCCGGGCCCGACGGCCGGACCCTACCGGCCGCCCGCCACCCGCAACACCGCGCCGGTGGTGTACGAGGCATCCGCGGACATCAGCCAGGCGATCGCGGCGGCGATCTCCTCCGCCCGGCCGGGCCGGCGCAGCGGGATCGTGGCGGCCATGCGGTGCGCGCGGTCCGGATCGCCCATCGCCGCGTGCATCTCCGTGTCGATCGCGCCGGGGGCGACCGCGTTGACGCGGACGCCGTCGGGGCCGAGTTCCTTGGCCAGGCCGAGGGTGAGGGTGTCGACGGCGGCCTTGGTCGCCGCGTAGTGGACGTACTCCCCGGGGCTGCCCAGCGTGGCGGCCCCGGACGACACGTTCACGATCACGCCGTCGCCCCGGGCCGTCATGAGACGGGCGGCCCGACGCGAGCACAGCAGCGTGCCGAGGAGATTGACCTCGACGACCCGGCGCAGATCGGCGGTGTCCGTGTCGGCCAGCCGTCCCAGGGGACCGCTCACCCCGGCGTTGTTCACCAGACCGGTGACGGGTCCGAGCCGTTCCTCCGCCGTGTCGAACAGCCGCTCCACGTCGGCCTCCACGGCCGTGTCCACGCGCACGGTCACCGAGCGGCCCCCCGCCGCGCGCACCCCGTCCGCGACCGACTCGGCCGCCGCCGCGTCCCGGACGTAGCCGACGACCAGGTCGTGACCGTCCGCGGCGAGCCGCAGACAGGTCGCGGCGCCGATCCCCCGGCTGCCGCCGGTGACGACCGTGACGGGACGTGTCATGGGGACCTCCAGGTGATGTACGCGCTCGAAGATCACTCACTCTACGACCGCCCGGAACCACGCCTCGCACCCCGCCCGCCGACGACGAGGCACCGGATCCCCACGCGCGGCACGCCCGCGGAACAACACGGCGCCCGCGACAAGCCGCCGCCGCGGGTGGGCCTTCGCCGAGCCCGTGGGCGAGGCCCGACCAGCACGAGCACGGCTTCCGTTCCAGTGGTCGTCGCAGCACCCCGGTCAGGGGACGCGGGTGGTCTCGGCGGGCGACGGTCGTTCGCCGGGCCGAGGCCCTTACAGGGGCGTGGGAGCGGTTCGGCGAGGTCATGTGGTGCGCGGGGTCGGGTCGGCCCCGCTGTGGGAGGCGCGGAGCAGGATGGCGCCGGGTGCGATGGCGGGCCCGACGCCGGGCAGCGCGGCATGGCCCGGCCCGCCGGAGCGGGCGGCGGCGGCAGGTGCTGGAGCCTTCGCGTGCGGTGGCTGGAGGGTGTTCCTGGTCATGGCCGTCGTACTCGCGCCGGTCGTGCTGCTCCTGATGACACGCGACGCCCGGCCCGGCACCGCCCCGTCAGCCCCGGAAGCCGCCGTACGGCAGCCGGCGTCCTCTGCGCAGCCGTTCACCCTGGGCGGCATGATCGCCGTCGCGGTGAGCGGCCGGCCCGGGGGGCGTCGGACGGTCGGGCGGACACCGCGCCCGCCCGACGCACCGCGAGCCGGTGGAGTTCGCCGGCATCCCCGAAGCCCGGCGCGAACGCGTCCGCGTCAGGTCCCGCCACCGACCCCGAGGGCCGCCGCGTGACGGCGGTCCGCCCCCGGTGACCGCGCCGGGCGGACGGCACGCCGGTCGGCCGATGTGCTTAGGCCAGATGCCCGTGTGCGGATGCGTAGGGGGTTCGTTCCGCCACAAGATCCTGATCATGCGGACATCAACTGTTACCCGGCCCTTCTTGCGGCCGATGCGACGCGGCGGTGCGCGCCACGCCATACCCGCGGCCCTCGCCTGCGGCGTGCTGCTGGCGGCGACCACGGCCTGCGGTGACCCCGCGGACCGGACCTACCCGGGCGGTGCCCCGGGTATCAACAACCCGGCGTCGTCCGGCTCCGCGCGCCCGGCGGTGGGCACACGCCCCCCGGGCCTCGGGGACCGGATGTGGAAGCAGGTGCCGGCCGACACCCGTCAGCTCGTGGTGGTCTACGGCGACAGCCGGGATTCGCCCGACAGTCTCGTCGTGCTCTACGAGAAGCGGGGCACGGCCTGGGACGCCACGGGCAGTTGGCGCGGGCACAACGGCCGGATGGGCTGGACGACGGAGCATCGCATGGACGACGAGCGCAGCCCCGTCGGTGTGTTCACGCTGACCGACGCGGGCGGCGCGCTGGCGGATCCGGGCAGCCGGCTTGAGTACTGGCACGACGACAACGCCTTCGCCCCCACGATCAGCGATGACGAAGCCCACGCCCATGACTTCGACTACGTCATAGCCATCAACTACAACCGGCTCAAGGGCGCCCCGCCGTACGACTGGAACCGGCCCGATGGGGTGGAGAAGGGCGGCGGCATATGGCTGCACCTGGACCACGGTGACGGCACGTCGGCCTGCGTGACCGTTCCCGAGTCCGGGATGAAGACCCTGCTGCGCACCCTCGATCCGGCCCGCCACCCCGTCGTGGTGATGGGGGACCGTGAGCGTCTCAAGAGCTGAAGCCCGCTCGGAGGGCGGGCGCGCCGGTCAGGACCCGGTCCGCAGCGGCAGACCCGAGGGGCCACCCGTGCGCACCGGGTCCGCGAGCGGCCTCACCGAATGGCCGCCCGTCCCTTCCTGAAACCCGGCCTAGCGGCCGGAAGCGGCCGGTGTGACGTACTCCTTGAGGAGTTCGTACGACCTGAGCCGGTCGGCCAACGCGTAGACGGGTGTCGTCAGCATGAGTTCGTCCGCGTGGGTCGCGGCCACCAGGTCGTTCAGGCGCCGTGCGACCGTCTCGGGTGAGCCGTGCGCCTGGTGGGCGCGGAAGGCCGCCAACGCCCGTGTCTCGTCCGCGGTGAACGCGTGGGCGGTCGCCTCTTCGGGCGTCGGGAAGGGGATGTCGCCCCGCCCCTGGAGGAGTCCGGCCTTGACGACGTCCATCGGGCCGGCGAGCCGGGCCGCCTCCTGCTGGGTCTCGGCGCACACCGTTTCCACGCACAGGAGCACGCGGGGGCGCGGGCACCAGCGGGACGGGGAGAAGTGCGCGCGGTAGTGGTGCAGCGCGGCGAGCGTGTTGTCGGGGCGTATGTGGTGGGCGAAGGCGATCGGCAGGCCGAGTTCCGCGGCGAGCGCGGCGCCGGCCGTGCTGGAGCCGAGCAGCCAGGGCTCCGGCAGCGGGTCGAGCGCCACCTCGTCCACCAGGAGCCGCAGGGTCGCCGCCACGTCGTCGCGGTACTCGTCGTCCGTCGCCGGTGCGGCGCCGCGCCGCAGCGCCCGCGCCGTCGCCTCGTCGAAGGTGCCAGGCCCCCGGCCGATGCCCAGGTCGATCCGTCCGGGGTGCAGCGCGGCCAGCGTGCCGAACTGCTCCGCCAGCATGATCGGGGCGTGGTTCGGCGCGAGGACGCCGCCGGATCCGAGACGGACGGACGACGTCGACGCGGCGGCGTGGGCGATCAGGACGAGGGGCGGGAACGCCCCGATGGCCGGGGAGTGGTGGTGCTCGGCGTACCAGAGGCGCCGGTAACCGAGGGCGTCGAGACGGCGGGCGAACGCGCCGGTGTCCCGCAATGTGTCCTCGGCCCGGGCGCCCGCCTGCACCATGGCCACTTCGAGTGCGCCGACCGGAACGGTGATCATCCGCCCAGTATAGAAAGGGAGTTGACGGCACGACCGGGCGGGCGGGATGCGCGCCGCGCGGGCGGTCGGACCCGTTGTGGTGGTGAGTCGTCCGAAGTTTCGCCCGAATGTCGTCGCACACCCCCTTGGCTCCGCGGGCCCCGTGACCAACACTGAGGCGATGACGCAGCGTGTGGACCTCGCTACCGTGATGGACCGAATGACCGTGGACGGGCTCGTCACCGAGTACGCGACGGCCGTGGACGACGGGGACTGGGGCGCGTACCGGGCCCTGTTCACCGACGACGGGCGGGCGGACTACCGGTCCGCCGGCGGCATCGAGGGTGAGGCGGCCCGGGTCGCCGACTGGCTGGCCGGCAGCCTCGGCCGGTTCGTGATGCGCCAGCATCTGATCGTCAACCGCCGGGTGCGGTTCGGGATCCTGCAACGGGACACCGGGGACACCGCCGAGGTGCGGGCCGACTACCTCAACCCGATGAGGCTGGCCGGCGGCGACGGCGGCTCGACGGCGCCCGACTTCGTGTGCGGCGGCCGCTACGGCTTCGGGCTGCTGCGCACGCCGGACGGCTGGCGGCTGCGCGAGGTGGTCGTCGAGGAGAAGTGGCGCCGCCTGCCCGATCCGCGTCCCGCGCCGCTGGCCGACTGAGTCCAAGGCCCCCTGTCGGCGGGTGCCGCCCGGCGCGCACACTGGAGACAGCCGCTGCGCAGGGAGGCCAGGCATCATGAGGACGCGGACGCTCGACCGCCTGCTGGCCTCCGCGTGGCGCCGCTCGGCCGCCGCCGTCCTCGCGGGCGCCCTGCCGGTGCTGTCCTTCCCGGCGCCCGCCCTGTGGTGGTTCGCGTACGTCGCTCTGGTCCCGTGGATCCTGCTGGCCCGCTCGGCACCCACCGGGCGGCGCGCTGCGCTCGACGGCTGGTGCGGCGGTATCGGCTTCATGGTGGCGGTGCACCACTGGCTGCTGCCGAGCCTGCATGTCTTCCTGTTCCTGATAGCGGCGCTGCTGGGCGCGTTGTGGCTGCCCTGGGGCTGGCTGGTGCGCCGCTTCCTGGGCGGGACGCCCGCGCCGGGCCGGGGCGCCGCCGCGCTGCTGGTGCTGCCGTCGGCGTGGCTGGCCGTGGAGCTGGTCCGGTCCTGGCAGGGGCTCGGCGGCCCCTGGGGCATGCTCGGGTCGAGCCAGTGGCAGGTGGAGCCGGCGCTGCGGCTCGCCTCGGTGGGCGGGGTGTGGCTGCTCAGCTTCCTGGTGGTGGCCGTGAACGTCGCGGTGGCGGTGCTGGTGTCGGTGCGCGAGTCCCGGACGCCGGCGCTCGCCTCGCTCGTCGCCACGGCGGCGGCGACCTCGGCGGCCTGGGCGTGGTCGCCGCGCCCGTCCGACGAGGGCCGGGTCCGGATCGCGGTCGTCCAGCCGGGCGTCATCGGCGGCGGCGACAGCGGCGAGGGGCGCTTCGACCGTGAGGAACAGCTCACCCGGCAGCTGGTGGGCCGGCACCCGGACCTGGTCGTGTGGGGCGAGAGCAGCGTCGGCTTCGACCTGGCCGACCGGCCCGACCTGGCCCGTCGGATCGCCGCGCTGTCCCGCGAGACGGGCGCGGACGTGCTGGTCAACGTGGACGCCCGCCGCTCGGACCGGCCGGGCATCTACAAGAGTTCGGTGCTGATCGGCCCCCAGGGCCCGACCGGCGCCCGCTACGACAAGATGCGGCTGGTCCCCTTCGGCGAGTACATACCGGCCCGCTCGCTGCTGGGCTGGGCGACATCGGTCGGCAAGGCGGCGGGCGAGGACCGCAGGCGGGGCACCGAGCAGGTGGTGATGGACGTCGGGCACGGGCTGCGTCTCGGCCCGATGGTCTGTTTCGAGACCGCGTTCCCCGACATGAGCCGGCGTCTCGCCCAGGACGGTGCGGACGTGCTGCTGGGCCAGTCCTCCACGTCGACGTTCCAGCGCAGTTGGGCGCCGGCGCAGCATGCCTCGCTGGCAGCGCTGCGCGCAGCGGAGACCGGCCGTCCCATGGTGCACGCGACGCTGACCGGGATCTCCGCCGTCTACGGTCCGGACGGGCGGCGGCTCGGCCCGTGGCTCGGCACCGACGCGAGCGCCGCCCGTGTCTACGAGGTGCCGCTCGCGCACGGGGTCACGCCGTACGTCCGCTACGGCGACTGGCCGGTGCAGGGGGCGCTGCTGGTGCTGGCCGCCCTGGGTGTGGCGGAGGGCACACGGGCGGTCAGGGCGCGGCGGGGCGCTCCCGCACCGCACGCACCACACGCTCGCACAGTTCGTGAGTCGCCAGTGCGTCACGGGCGCTGAGCACCGTGCCGGCGCGCACGGCGTCCAGGAAGGCGAGCACCGCCTGCTCGATGCCGCGCTGCCGGGCCACCGGCACCCAGTCGCCGCGCCGCCGCACCGTCGGCTGGCCCTTGTGGTCGATCACTTCGGCGAGGTTGACGACCTGACGCTTGGTGTCCTGTCCGGACACTTCGAGGATCTCCTCCGCGGAGCCGCTGCGCCGGTTCATCACGCCGAGCGCGGTGAAGCCGTCCCCGGCGAGTTGCAGCACGACGTGGTGCAGCAGTCCGCCCTGCAGGCGGGCCCGCACGGTCACGTCCTCGACGGGGCCGGGGGCCAGGAAGCGCAGGGTGTCGACGACGTGGATGAAGTCGTCGAGGATCATCGTGCGCGGCTCCTCCGGCAGCCCGACGCGGTTCTTCTGCATCAGGATCAGCTCGCGCGGGTGATCGGCGCACTGCGCGTAGCCGGGGGCGTGGCGCCGGTTGAAGCCGACGGCCAGGGAGACGTCCCGCTGCTCGGCGAGCGCCACCAGCCGCCGGGAGTCGGCGAGTTCGTAGGCCAGCGGCTTGTCGACATAGGTCGGTATGCCCGCGTCGAGGAGGCGGGTGACGATCTCCGGGTGGGCCTCGGTGGGCGCGTGCACGAAGGCGGCGTCGAGTCCCCGGTCGAGCAGCGCGTCCAGGGTGGGGTGCCGCTGGGCGGCGGGGACCCGCAGGGCGTCGGCGACCCGGTCGAGGGTCGCGGGCGTCCGGGTCTGCAGATGCAGTTCGAGCCCGGGCAGCGCGCCGAGCACCGGCAGATACGCCTTCTGCGCGATGTCGCCGAGTCCGATGCAACCGACCTTCACGTGCTCTCCCCTAGTTCCTGTAGTTCCTGTAGTTCCTGTCGTCAAACTCCCGTCGTTCGCCCGGAGGGCGGGCCCTGCGGCGTCAGGTTGTGCTCTCGGTGTGCCGGGCGCAGGGCTCGTACTGGACGTACTGGACGTACGTGGGCCTGTGGCCGGTGCGGCGAGAGTGCGTGCAGGGCGTCGCGGGGCAGGCGGGGGTTTGACGACAGGGCCTAGCGCTTGCCCAGCGGTGCCTGCTCGGAAGCATACGGGGGACGCCAGTCGGCGATGCCGTCGAATCCGCGCAGGAACAGGGCGGGTCCGGCCTTGGAGAGCGCGGCGACGGTGGTGTTGCGCACGGCGATGGCGGCGCGGTTCCCGGTCAGGTTGAGGCGGCTCACCCTGACGGCCTGCCGGGCGATGGCGGTGGTGCGCGGCAGCCGGGCCGCGGTGTAGGCGGCGAGGTCGCGGGCGTGGTGGGCGAGGACGACGGCGTCCTCGATGGCCTGGTTGCCGCCCTGGCCGAGGGTGGGCGGCATCGCGTGCGCGGCGTCGCCGAGGAGCGCGGTGCGGCCGCGGTGGTGGGCGGGCAGCGGCTCGGCGATGTGGTGGACGTCGTGCCGCAGGACGTCCTCGGGGCCGGCCGCGGCGATGACGGCGGGGATCGGGTCGTGCCAGTCGCCGAACCGGCGCAGCAGTTCGGCCTTCTCGTCGTCGGGGGCGCGGCCGCCGGCCGGGAGGGTGGCGGCGGCGTACGCGTACACCCGGCCGTCCTTGAGCGGGTGCGTGCCCCAGATGCGGCCCCGGCCCCATGTCTCGTGCGAGGCGAACTCGGCTCCGGGCACCGGGATCACGATCCGCCAGGTGGTGAACCCGGCGTACACCGGTCCGGGGTGGTCGGGGAAGAGCGCCGCGCGTACGGCGGAGCGGATGCCGTCCGCGCCGACCACCAGGTCGGCCTCCCACTCCTCGCCCGCGGCGGTCACCCTGGCCGGCCGGCCGGTGCCGCCGGGGTCCGCCAGGGCGGCGTCGGCGGCCGTGCGGACGGCGTCCGGCGGGAGCAGGGCGGCGATGCTGTCGATGAGGGTGGAGCGGTGCAGCAGGACGAGGGGGCCGCCGAACCGGGCCGTTGCGGCCTCGGCGCTGGTACGCGAGAGCCAGCGACCGCTCGGGGTGCGCAGTCCGCCGTCCCCCTGCCAGGCGGCCAGGTCGCGGATCTGGTCGCCGATGCCGATGACGTCGAGGGCGCGCAGCGCGTTCGGGGCGAGCGAGATGGCCGCGCCGACCGGGGCCAGGGAGCCGGCCCGTTCCAGGACGGTGACCTGCCAGCCGTGCCGGTGCAGGGCCGCGGCGGCGGTCAGACCTCCGATTCCGCCACCGATGACGACGGCGCGCAACGACTGTGCCATGACTCCTCCAAGAGCGCGCGGACGGTCCACCACAGACCCGGGTGACCGGGTTCCGCCGCCGGACGCACTACATGTGTAGTAAGGCGGCGCCTCGACTGTACTACAGGTGTAGTGCCGCGGGTAGGGTCGTCCCATGTCCGCCCACACCCCGGCCGCCTCCCGTGCGGACCTCGTCGCCGACACCGCCATCGCGCTGCTCGCCGAGCGCGGCATGCGCGGCCTGACCCATCGCGCGGTCGACGAGGCGGCCGGCCTGCCGCAGGGCTCGACCTCGAACGTCGCCCGCACCCGCCAGGCCCTGCTGGAGCTGGTGGTGCGGCGGCATGCCGTCCGGGAGGCGCGGGTGCTCGCCCTGGACGAGATGCCCGACCCGCGCGGCGGCCGCGACGCGCTGGTGGACGCCCTGGCCCTGGCGACGCACCGGACCGTCACCCGCCACCGCGAGCTGCTGATCTCCCGTTACGAGCTGGCCCTGGAGGCCACGCGCCGCCCCGCCCTGCGGGCCTTCTACGACGCGACGGGCGCCGTCTTCCGGGAGCAGCTGGCCGCCATGGCCGCCGCGCTGGGCTCGACCGAGCCGGAGCGGCACGCGCTGTCCCTGGTCGCCTGGGCGGACGGGTTGATGTTCTCGTGTGCGGCCGGATCGTTCAGCGCGCGGGTGCCGAGCCTCGCCGACGTACGGGCGGGGGTGCGGGAACTGCTCGACGGGATGCTGGGCGGCGGAAATTCCGTGCCGCGGGCGGGCCGGGCGGGCCACAATGGCGGCCATGACGAATGAGCGCCGGGAACCGGCCCAGAACGCCGACGAGCGGACGATGCTGGAGGGCTGGCTCGACTACCACCGCGACACCCTCGCCCTGAAGTGCGCGGACCTGACCGACGCCCAGCTCAGAACCGCCGCGGTCGCACCGTCCGAGCTGTCCCTCATGGGGCTGGTGCGGCACCTGGCTGAGGTCGAACGGAACTGGTTCCGCAAGGTGCTGGTGTGCGACGATCCGGGCCCGATCTACTACAGCGACGAGGACCCGGACGGCGACTTCCACGTCACCGAGGCGGACACCTGGCAGGAGGCGTACGCCACCTGGCAGGGCGAGATCGAGACCGCCCGGCGCCACGCGGCCGGCTTCGGACTCGACGACCTCTCCCGGGGCGTGAGCCGGTTCTCCAAGGAACCGTTCAGCCTCCGCTGGATCTACACCCACATGATCGAGGAGTACGCCCGGCACAACGGCCACGCGGACCTGATCCGCGAGCGGATCGACGGCGCCACCGGCGAATGACGTCACCGTGCGCACCGCCGCTTCACCCACGCGGGGCGGGAGATCACCCGTGCGGGGCATCCTGCGCTCGCCCGTCGTCCCGATCGGGTGGCTGAAGCAGCAGAGTTGCGTGGGTGCATCGAACGACGACCGCCGCCGCGCTTCTGGTCACCGTGGCCGTCTCGGCCCTGACCGGCTGTGTCACCGTCCAGCGTCCGCCGACCGCCGGGCCGCCGGGTAGTACGGCACGGTCGCAGCCCTCGGCGCCCCGGCCGGACGGCAGCGCCGAGCCCCGGGTGGTGCAGGCACCGGCCCGGGAGGCGCTGGAGATGGTCGGCCCCTCCCGGCGTCCCGGGCAAAAGGAGCGGGCCGCGCCGAGCGCTCCGGCGGCGACGGCGTCGCCCCGGCGATCCTCCTCACCCCGTGCACATCCCCACCCACGGCCGCACCGCACACCGCGCCCGCGCGCCGACGCCCCCGAACGGTCCCGGACCACCGTCGCGCCCCCGGACGTGTGCGCCCTGGGCAGACAGTACGGCGGCTGGCACCCGGACAGCCCGGAGTCCCGCATCTGCGAGCGGGCGTACGGCCGTTGACGGTGCGGTGCGCTCCGCTGGTCATGCCGCGATGCGCGTCGTCGGTTGCAGCGCCGTCGTCGGTTGCAGCGCCGTCGTCGTTTGCAGCGCCGTCGTGGCTGGTCGCGCAGTTCCCCGCGCCCCTTCCGGGGCGCACCCGCCGTGCGTCGGCTGCGGCACCGTCGTGGCTGAGCGCGCCGTTCCCCGCGCCCCTTCCGGGGCGCACCCGCCGTCGGTCGGCTGCGACGCCGTCGTGGCTGGGCGCGCCCGCGCGGCGGAGCCGCACATTGATACAGCCCCGCGCCCCTTCCGGGGCGCACCCGCCGTCGGTCGGCTGCCGCGCTGTCATGGCTGGGTGGGGTTTCAGGGGGTGTGGTCGGGGGGTGGGTCGCCCAGGTGGTGGGCCAGTCTGGTGATCGCCGCTCGCACGCCGTCGCCGTAGCTGTCGTCGGCTAGGGCCACGGCCGCGCCGCGGGCCCGGCGCAGATGGCTGCGGGCCGCGTCGGTGCGGCCCAGCTTCACATAGTCGGCGGCGAGGTTGAGGTGCAGCGACGGGTAGAAGCCGCGGACCGCGCCCGCAGCGCCGTCCGGACCGCCGTGCGCCGCCTGCGCGGCCTCCTGGGCCGCCGACAACGCCCTCAGGTCCCAGGCCAGTTCGTCCGAGGGATCGTCCTGCGTGTCGGCCAGATAGTGCGCCAGTGTGCAGCGGTGCAGCGGGTCCCCGTCCTGACCGATCTCCGTCCACAGGTCGAGCAGGCGGCGCCTGGCCTCCTCGCGGTCCCCGCCGTGGTGCAGCATGACGACCTGCCCGATGCGGGTCAGTACGCCCTCAGGCGCGGCCTGCTCCTGTCGCTCCACCACGGCGCCTCCTCCGTCTCGTGGCCGCAGGCACCGCAAGCCGCCCGCCGGCCGCCGCGCTCCCCGTCCCACCCCGACGCTAACCGGGGGCACCGGCAATCCCGGTCAGGCGCCCCCGTACGGCACCGGCGGGCTTCGGCGCGGTCAGCCGAGGTCCGGGATCGTCCAGTCGACCGGCTCATGGCCCTGCCGGGCGATCGCCTCGTTGATCTGCGTGAACGGCCGGGAGCCGAAGAACTTCTTCGCGGACAGCGGCGAGGGGTGCGCGCCCTTGACCACCACATGGCGGGTCTCGTCGATCAGCGGCAGCTTCTTCTGCGCGTAGTTGCCCCACAGCACGAAAACGGCCGGGTCCGGCCGCTCGGCCACCGCGCGGATCACCGCGTCGGTGAACTTCTCCCAGCCCTTGCCCTTGTGCGAGTTCGCCTCGCCCCCGCGCACCGTGAGGACCGCGTTGAGCAGCAGCACGCCCTGCTCGGCCCACGGCATCAGATAGCCGTTGTCCGGGATCGGCGTGCCCAGCTCCTCCTTCATCTCCTTGTAGATGTTCCGCAGGGAGGGCGGGGTCTTCACCCCGGGCCGCACCGAGAAGCACAGGCCGTGACCCTGGCCCTCGCCGTGGTACGGGTCCTGGCCGAGGATGAGCACCTTGACCTTCTCGTACGGCGTCGCCTCCAGCGCGGCGAAGACCTCCTCGCGCGGCGGGTAGACGGGACCCTTCGCCCGCTCCTCCTCGACGAACTCGGTCAGCTCCTTGAAGTAGGTCTGCTGCAGTTCGTCGCCCAGAACCCCGCGCCAGGACTCGGGCAGCATGGCGGTGTCGGTCACGTCAACGTCCTTACGGTGTACGGTCACTTGCTGGTCTCAGAACCTACAGGCGACCACTGACAATCGGTGCCGCGACCGCCGTCACCAGCTGGTCTTGCGGTGCAGCTCCCACATCATCATGATCGTCGAGGGGTCGAGCGCGCGCTCGCCGCCCGAGATGTCGTCGCTGGCCGCCACGTACTGCCGTCCCTGCCACAGCGGCAGCAGCCGGGCGTCGTCCACCAGTATCTGCTGCGCCTCCTCGAACTGCTTCACCACGTTCGCGCGGTCGCTCTCGCGCCGGGACGCGGGCAGCAGTTCCTTGGTGATGCGGGGCGCAGGGTAGGGGGTGCCGAGGGCGTTCTGCTCGCCGACGAACGGGGCGATGAAGTTGTCCGCGTCGGGGAAGTCGGGGAACCAGCCGCGGCCGAACACCGGGTACTCGCCCTTCTGGTAGCCCACCACATAGGTCTTCCAGGGGCGGCTCTTCAGGGTGATCCGGAACAGGCCGGAGTCGTCCAGCTGCCGCTTCAGCTCCTGGAACTCCTTGGCGGTCTCGGAGCCGTACCGGTCGGTGGTGTACCAGAGGGTCAGCGGGACGCGCCCGGTGATGCCCGCCTCGGTGAGGAGGGTGCGCGCCCGGGCGACGTCGGGTTCGCCGAAGTCGTCGAAGAAGCCGGTGGTGTGGCCGGTCAGGCCCTTGGGGACCATGGAGTACAGGGGGTCCACGGTGTCCTTGTAGACCTTGTGCGCGATGGCGGCGCGGTCCACCACCTGGGCCACGGCCTTGCGTACGGCGAGTCGGTCGGCCCAGCGGTCCTTCGGGTTGAAGACCAGGTAGCTGATGTCCGTGCCTGCGCCGTCGACCAGTTGCAGGTCCTGCGACTCATGGCTCTGGAGGGCGATGATGTCGCCCGCCGCGAGACCGCGGTAGGTCAGGTCGATGTCCCTGGCGCGCAGCGCCTCGACCATGGCGGCGGAGTCCTGGAAGTAGCGGATCGTCACGGCCTCGTTCCGCCGGTCGGCGAAGCCCTGGTAGCGGTCGTTGCGGACCAGCTCGGCCTTCTCGCCCTCCTCGTACGAGCGCAGCTCGTACGGCCCGGACCCGTGCACCGTGCCGTCCTCGCGCAGCGAGCGGGCCGGGTAGTCGCGCGGGTCGACGATCGACATGGCCGGAGTGGCGAGCACGAACGGGAAGGTGGCGTCGGGCTGGTTGAGGCGGAAGTAGACGTCGTGGTCTCCGCGGATCTCGACCCGGTCGAGGCTGCCGAGGAGTCCGGCGGGGCCGCTCGGCGCGTCGATGGCCCTGATCCGGTCGACGGAGTGCTTGACGGCCTCGGCGGTCAGCGGGTCGCCGTCGGCGAACCGCAGGTCCGGGCGGAGCGCGCAGTGGTAGGTGCGGTTCGAACCGTCGGTGAACGCACAGCTCCTGGCGGCGTCCGGCTGGGGCGTGGTGGAGCCGTTGGGGTAGGCGACGAGGGTCTGGTAGATGTTGCGGAACAGCTCCCACGAGCCGTCCCAGGCCGCGGCCGGATCCAGCGTGCTCGGCGCGCTGGTGGTCCCGACGACGATCGGTTCCTCGCTGTTCGGATCGCCGTCGGAGAAGACCGCGCACCCGGTCACCAGGGATATGGACGCGATCGCCGCCAGGTGACGCAGGCATCGGTTCCGGTTGAACACGCGCACGCTCCTCGATCTGGCATACCAAGGGGTCGGCAGACCATACCGCAGTGCCGTGCCGGGCGAACCCGCTTCGCGCAGGGCTCTGATCAGGTCGTTCATGACGACGTTGTCATCGCCCCGCAGGCCCCCGCGCACGGACGAGAGCGCCGTTCCCGTCAAGGAAACGACGCTCTCGTGCGCCCGATCGTCACCCGCGCGACGACTCTCCGCGCGCCCGGACGCGGGCGCGGCCCGTCGGCGTCGGGCGGTCAGCCGACGCCCGCGTTGAGGAAGATGCCGCCGTCCACGACGAGGGTCTGCCCGGTGATCCAGTCGGACTGCTCGCAGGTGAGGAACGCCGCCGCTCCCCCTATGTCGGAGGGCACGCCGAGCCGCCCGAGCGGGTAGGCCGCGGCGGCCTCCGCCTCGCGGCCCTCGTACAGGGCCTTGGCGAATCTGGTCTTGACGACGGCCGGGGCGATGGCGTTGACCCGCACCCCGGGCGCGAACTCGTGCGCCAGCTGCTGGGTGAGGTTGATCATCGCGGCCTTGCTGACGCCGTAGGCGCCGATGAACGGGGAGGGCGCGAGGCCCGCCACCGAGGCGATGTTGACGATCGCGCCGCCGTTGTCCTTCTGCCAGGCGTGCCAGGTCTTCTGGGCGAAGCCGAGCGCGGAGATCACGTTCGTCTCGAACACCTTGCGCGCGACGTCCAGATCGAGGTCGGCCATCGGCCCGAACACCGGGTTGGTGCCGGCGTTGTTGACCAGGAAGTCGACGCGGCCGAAGGCGTCCATGGCGCGCTCCACGGCCTCGGCCTGGTGCGCCAGGTCGTGGGCCTTGCCCGCGACGGCGACGACCCGGTCGGCGCCGAGCCTGTCGACGGCCTCCTTGAGGGCGTCCTCGCCGCGGCCGGTGATGCAGACGCGGTCGCCGCGCGCGACCAGCGCCGCGGCGACGCCGTAGCCGATGCCCCGGCTGGCGCCCGTGACGAGGGCGACCTTGCCGGACGGCTCCGGGAGTTCAGTCATGTCCGTGTCCCTCATCGGTCCTAGTCGAGCGGTCCGCCGGCCACGTACAGCACCTGCCCGGAGACAAAACCGGCCGCCTCGCCGGTGAAGAAGGCGATGGCGTTGGCGATGTCCTCGGGCTCGCCGACGCGCTGCACCGGGATCTGGGTGGCGGCGGCCGCCTTGAACTCCTCGAAGCCCATCTTGACGCGCTCGGCGGTGGCCTTGGTCATCTCGGTGGCGATGAAGCCGGGGGCGACGGCGTTGGCGGTGATGCCGAACCTGCCGAGTTCGATGGCGAGGGTCTTGGTGAAGCCCTGCAGGCCGGCCTTGGCGGCGGAGTAGTTGACCTGGCCGCGGTTGCCCAGCGCCGAGGACGAGGAGAGGTTGACGATCCGGCCCCAGCCCGCGTCCACCATGTGCTTCTGGAGGGCCCTGGTCATCAGGAACGAGCCGCGCAGGTGCACGTTCATGACGGTGTCCCAGTCGGCCGTCGTCATCTTGAACAGCAGGTTGTCCCGGAGTACGCCGGCGTTGTTGACCAGGATCGTGGGGGCGCCAAGTTCCCCGACGACGCGCGCGACGGCGGCCTCGACCTGCGCCTCGTCCGAGACGTCGGCGCCGACCGCGACGGCCCTGCCGCCGGCGGCGGTGATCTTCTCCACGGTGTCCTTGCAGGCGGCCTCGTCAAGGTCGATCACCGCGACCGCGCGGCCCTCGGCGGCCAGTCGTACGGCGGTGGCGGCGCCGATACCGCGGGCGCCTCCGGTGACCACGGCGACCCGCTGCTCTGTGGTGGACATTGCTGGTTCTCCTCGCCCTTGAGAAATCCTGGTCGGCAGAGCCGGCCGGCCGGGCCGGTCTGCGGCTCCCACGGTACGCCCGACCGGTGAGCGACCGCTTAGTACCCTCGGTGGACGTGACGCTAGAAGCCAGGGCACCCGGTGTCAACGGCACACCCGGCGCATGTGATCCATTACCTCACCAGGAGGTCCAGCAATCGCTCCGCCTCGGCCGCCGGATGTGTGGTGAGCCCGGTGTGCACGGGGCCGGGCTGCACCACCGTCGAGCGGGGCGCGATCAGCCAGCGGAAGCGTCGTCCCGCGTCGTCCCCGGCCGCCTGCCCGGCCGCCTCGCCGCCGGCGCACACCCCTTCGATCGCGCGCAGCGCCGCCCGTACGCCGTCCGTGTCCGCGGCCGGGTCGAGCGCCAGCAGCCTGGCCTCGTCCAGTTGGATGCGGGCACCCAGGTACGCCCTGGCCCGGCAGTACACGACCACGCCCGCGTTGATGCACTCACCGCGCTCGACGCGGGGCACGACGCGCAGCACGGCGTACTCGAAGACGTCACGGCCGCCGCCCTGGCCCGGCCTGATGATGTGCCGCTCGGTCACTTGGCCCCCTCGATGCCGGTGATGCGCTGGTGGATGACGGCGGCCCGGGCGAGCAGCGGCCGTGCGTAGGCGCGCCGGAGGTCGTCCGGCGTGTCGAAGCCGGGCTCGTCGGCGAGCCAGGCGTCGGGGATCTCGGCGGTCACCTCGGCGAGCAGGTCCCCGGTGACCAGGGGGGCCAGCGCGGCGGCGGCCGCCGCGACGTCCGGCGCGAACCGGGCCAGGGCGTGGTCCGAGGCGTCGTACGGGCGGGCGGCGGAGGAGTCGGCGCCGGGCCAGTTGTGGTGCCAGATCATGGTGGCGCCGTGGTCAATGAGCCAAAGGTCGCCGTGGTGCATCAGCAGATTGGGGTTGCGCCAGGAGCGGTCGACGTTGTTCACCAGCGCGTCGAACCAGACGATCCGCCCGGCCTCCTGGGGGTCCACGGCGAAGGCCAGCGGGTCGAAGCCGAGCGCGCCGGAGAGGAAGTCCATGCCGAGGTTGGTGCCGCCGCTGGACCTGAGGAGTTCCTGCACCTCCCGGTCGGGCTCGCCGAGTCCCAGGACCGGGTCGAGCGCGATCGTCACCAGCGGGGGCACCCGGAAGCCGAGCCGGCGCGCCAGTTCCCCGCAGACCACCTCGGCGACCAGGGTCTTGCGACCCTGGCCCGCCCCGGTGAACTTCATGACATAGGTATGGAGGTCGTCCCCCTCGACGAGCCCCGGCAGCGAACCCCCCTCACGCAACGGCGTGATGTAGCGGACCGCGGTGACCTCAGACAACATTTCCCCAGGCTACACGCCTACTTGACCTTACAATTGACGACCGCCTCCGAGGCGCGGCGGACTCCTCGGCTTCCACTGGGAAGACCTCGACCCCGACGCAGACACCGCAGGCCGGACGTCGATCACGCGACGCGGGCTCCCGCGAAGCAGGGAACAGCTCGGCCGTGGACCGCGGCGGCTCAAGTCGTGTGGTGGGTCGCCGTGCTGACGTGTTTCGGGCATGGATCCGGTGGTGTCGGGCACGCGGTTCCTACGCGAAGAGCACGACCCGGAAACGGTCGGACAGCTCGCGGCGCCGGTGCGCGAGGACGCTGCCGAAACCGCCGAGTGCGTACGGCGACGACGCCCCGCACCGCGCCGCGGCTGTGGCCACCCTTCCCCTTCCACGAGGCTACGGACGGACGATGACGCGAACCGAGAGGAACGACGCAGGCGACAGCGGGAGCGATGGCGGCCGCATCGGTGCTCCAGAAGCGATGCGCCGCGCCGCTGCCCAACTCGCGGGACTGCTCGGCAGGGAGCCGGACTCGGTGTCCGCGATCAAGAGGACCGACGACGGTTGGACCGCCTGCGTGGAGGTCGTGGAGATCGAACGCGTTCCGGACACGTCGAGTGTCATGGCGTCGTATCGCGTCGACATGGACGACCGGGGCGAACTGACCGGCTATGAGCGCACACAACGCTACGCGCGCGGCCGGGTCGACCGATGAGGCACGAGAAGCAACAAGACCAGAACGAGACAGAAAGATACAGAAAGAGACAGAACGAGATAGAACGGGAGAAGCGACGTGAGCATAGTTCAGCAGTCCAACGCCCCGACGAGCGGAACCGGTTCAGGCAACCTCTACGACGTCCTGGAACTGATCCTCGACCGCGGTCTCGTCATCGACGCCTTCGTCCGGGTGTCCCTGGTCGGCATCGAAATACTCAAGATCGACGTCCGCGTCGTCGTCGCCAGTGTGGACACCTATCTGCGTTTCGCCGAGGCGTGCAACCGGCTCGACCTGGAGTCGGGCCGCAACAAGCCCTCCGGCCTCACCGACATCGTCGGTGACTCCATGGAGAGCGGCGCGAAGGGCAAGAGCAAGGGAGCACTGTCCGGAGCGGTCGAGGCGATCACCGATTCCCTCAAGGGCGGCTCCGACGACGCGGGAGAGGGCGAGCACGCCGGCAAGTCGACGTCGTCGAGCCGCCGTACGACCCGCCGCCGGGAGGAGTAGTCCATGGCCACCTACGTCTACGCGATCACCGCGTCGGACCATCCGCTCCGCGTCGACGCCCTGAGCGGGGTGGGCGAGCCCGCCGCCGCACTGCGTCTGGTGCGGGCCGGGGACCTGACGGCGGTCGTCAGCGACGCGCCCGACGGCCTGCGGGCCAAGCGCAGGGACGTGGCCGCGCACCAGTCCGTGCTGGAGGGCCTGATGGCCGACGGCGCCGTGCTGCCCATGCGGTTCGGGCTCGTGGGACCGGATGACGCACAGGTGGCGGCGGTCCTCGACGACCACCGGGAAAGCTACAAGGAACGGCTCGCGCGGCTCGACGGCTGCCTTGAGTTCCATGTGAAGGTCTCGCGGGACACGGACGACCTGCTGAGGGAGATCGTCCGAACATCGGACGAGGTCCGCCGACTGAACGAGTTCACCCGGGCGAACCCGGACGCGCAGAGCGAGAAGATGCGCCTCGGCGAACTCATCGCCGAGGAGGTCAAGGCCCGCCAGGAACGGGAGGCGAAGGAGATGACCGAACGCCTCTCCCCCGCCGCGCTCGACACCGTGCGGGGCGAGGCGTCCCGGGACACCCTGCTGAGCGTGTCGTTCCTGGTGAAGCGGGCCGAGGCCGCCGCCTTTTCGCAGGCCGTGCACGCGGAGGCCGCCCTGCACGGCAAGGGGTACACGGTCCGGCTGAACGGCCCGCTCCCGCCGTACAGCTTCGTCTGATGGGGCTCATCACTCAGCTCCTCACCCTGCCGGTGGCCCCGGTCCGCGGATTCGCCTGGGTGCTCGGACAGGCGCTGACGGCTGCCGAGCGGGAGTATTACGACCCCGGCCCGGTACGCGACCAACTGGCGGAATTGGAGCGGGAGTTCGTCGCGGGGCGGATCTCCGCGGAGGAATTCGACCGGCGCGAGGACGAACTGCTCGACGCGTTGGAGTCCATCCGGTACGAGCGATGGCGGCTCGGCCTCGACCCATGACGCCGCACGGCCAGGTCCGGATCGGGGCTGCGCCGGCTCCTTGTGTCCGTGACGCCACGACGATCAGTACGAGGGTGAACCGACATGCCCGACTCACTGGCCGGCCGTACCGGTCGGTCCCCTGCCCAAGTCCCCTACGGGCCGCCGCCGCACGGCAACTCCGCCAACCTCGCGGACATCCTGGAACGCGTCCTCGACAAGGGCGTGGTCATCGCGGGGGACATTCAGATCAACCTGCTCGACATCGAGTTGCTGACCATCAAACTGCGGCTGCTCGTCGCCTCCGTGGACAAGGCGAAGGAGATGGGCATCGACTGGTGGGAACACGACCCTTCGCTCTCCTCCCGCGCCGGTGACAACGCGCCGGGCCGTGCCCAGACGGTCGCACCAGCCGGGAGCACCGACGGTCAGGCCGCGGAGATCGACCGGCTGCGTGCCGAGGTCGCGGAGCTGCGCGCCGCCGCGGCCCTCCCCGATGCCGGGAGCCGCAACGGCGAGCGGGGGCCGCATGTCCCCGAAGGGAGCGAGGAGCGGTGACGGCGGACCGTGGAGCCGGCACCCTCTCCTACCTGTACGCGGTGTGCCGCGGGGACGCCCCCGACCCGCCGTTCGGGCCCGATGCGACCCCGGCGCCCGCGGGCGGCACCGGCCTGCGACTGGTCCGGCACAGCGGGCTGGCGGCCGTGGTGGCCTCCGTGCCCGCCGAGGAGTTCGGCACCGAGGGCCTTGAAGCCCGCCTCGGCGATCTGGAGCGGCTTGAGGCCCTTGCCCGCGCCCACAACGCGGTGGTGGACGCCGTGCACGGCCGCACCACCGTGCTGCCCATGCGGCTCGCGACGGTGTATCTCGACGACGCGCGCGTGGCCGGCGTTCTGCGGTGCGACGCCGACCGGTTCCGGCGGCTCCTCGACTGGCTGGACGGCCATGAGGAACTGGGCGTGAAGGTGTACGCGACCCCGGTGGCTCCGGAGCGGCCCGCGGCGTCCGGCGCCGCCTCGCGGTCGCCGAACGCGGGGGCCGGCGCCGACGCTCCGGGGCGTGCGTATCTCCGTCGCCGCCAGGCGCAGCGGCGCGGCCACCGCGAGGCGTACCGCGCCGCGGGCGAGGTGGCGGCACGCCTGCCGCAGACGGTGTCCGGGCTTGCGCGGGCCCGCGTGGCGCACCGCCCCCAACAGGCCGGCCTCGGCCCGCGGCCGGGCGAGAACATCGCCAACGAGGCGTATCTCGTGGCCCGTTCCGACCGCGCGGCATTCCGTACCGCCGTCTCCTCGCTGGCTCAGGGAGTGCCGGGGGTGCGGGTCGAGGTGACGGGCCCCTGGGCGCCGTACTCGTTCACGGCACACGACGGCATGAAGGAGGCGGAGGGCCGATGACGGACCTGCCCTGGGGCATCCCGGCGGCCGGCGCGCGGCTCGACGGCTTCGAGGAGGAGTCGCTGCCGGGTCGTGAAGTGGCCCTGATCGACCTGCTGGACCGGCTTCTGACCGGCGGCGCCGTGCTGACCGGGGATCTCGTGCTGTCCGTCGCGGACGTCGATCTGGTCCACATCAATCTGCGCGCGGTCATCCGGTCGATCACCGGCGACGAGCCGTCGCCGTGGGTGCGTGAGCCATGACGGCGGAGAACGACGACTTCGCGGCGGTCGCGCGGGCGGCGGCCCGCGCCTTCGACCTCGTGCCCGCGCCCCCTCGGGATGCGGGCGGGGGCGCGGAACCGGGCTCGCGCGGCGGGGACATCGCCCAGCGGCTGCGCACGGACCCGGAGACGGTGGAACGCGACCTGATCAAGCTGGTCCTCACCATCGTCGAGCTGCTGCGCCAGCTGATGGAACGCACGGCCCTGCACCGGGTGGACCAGGGCGACCTGGACGAATCCCAGGAGGAACGCATCGGCATGACGCTGATGATCCTGGAGGACCGCATGGCCGAACTGTGCGAGCGCTACGGGCTGACGATGGACGACCTGAACCTGGACCTCGGCCCGCTCGGATCGCTGCTGCCGCCCGGACACGGCGGCTGACGCCATGGCCCCGGACCGCCGTCCCCGCCGGTTTTGCGGGCCGTTCAGCGGCAAGACGCACATCATGGCTACCGAAAAGAACAAGGATTCGAGCAAGGGCCCGCAGGCCGCGCGTACGCGCACCGCAGGCGGCGCCGGCACCGTCCGCAAGAAGGCCCAGGCCACCGCCGGGCAGGCCAGGAGGAGCGGCGCCGACTCGGCGCGGCAGTCCAAGGAGTCCGCGGCCACGGCGAAGAAGGCCGCCGAGTCCGGCACCACGTCGTTGGGCGCGGCGGCCTCGCACGCGGGACGGGCCGCCGCCGCGGGCGTCGAGTCGACTCGGCGGACCACGGCCGCCGCCGCTTCCGGTGTCGCCTCGGGCGCCACGACCGCCTGGACGGTCGTGAAGAACCGCAAGAAGACCGCGATGGGCGTCGGCGCGGGACTCGTCGGAGTGCTGGGCGCGACGTTCGCGGCGGGCCGGGCCACCGCCCATCCGGCCGCCAAGGGCGGCCTTCTGACCCGTTTGACGAACGGACGCGTGTGACACGCTCCTTCGGGAGCGCCGGACCGCCCACGACCGCTCGGGCCCCAGGCGACACCCGACACCGCCCCTTCTTCGGCTGCCCCGGTTCCGGGGCGGCCGACGTCGTGTGACGGCCACGTCGACGTCTCGGTTCCCGAGCCGGTCATCCGGAGCGCCCTCGAACGAGTGGCACGAGGGCGGCCCGCGCATGCCGCGGGAGCTGTCACATCCGGCGCTCACGCCCCGTGGGCCCCGAGGGCGCCGGGATCTGGGCCTGGTCTGAACGGGCGGGCCCCGCGGGCCGTACCCCTTGACGGATCACGAGACAGCTCCGCGGAAGGGAATCCCCTCATGACCAGCGCATCGCTCGAATCCGGGGCGGGGCAGACCCGCCGTACCGTCGTCGCGACGGCCGGAGCGACGGGGCTCGCCCTCGTTCTGGCCGCTTGCGGATCGGACAGCGGCTCGGGCTCGTCCGACCCGGCCGCCGCCGGCGCGCAAAGCGACGGCGCGTCCACCGGCGGCGGTTCGGGCGGCGGCGAAAACGCCGCGGCCGGCGGCACCGTGCTCGCGAAGACCTCCGAGATCCCGGAGGGCGGCGGCAAGATCTTCAAGGACCAGGGCGTGGTGGTCACGCAGCCGACGGCGGGGCGGTTCCAGGCGTTCTCCTCGACGTGCACCCACCAGGGGTGCGCGGTGGGCAGCGTCTCCGACGGCGCGATCGTCTGCCCCTGCCACAACAGCAGGTTCTCCGTCGCCGACGGCACGGTGCAGGGCGGCCCGGCCACCCAGCCGCTGCCCGCCAAGAACATCACGGTGTCCGGGGACCAGATCACGCTCGCGTGAGGCTCAGGCCCCGCGGCGTGAACGTCTGAGGCAGTCCAGTACCTCGTCGGTGGTCACGACCGTGGCGACCAGCGCGAGGGTGTGGCGGATCATCGCGGGGGTGTAGTCGGCGGGCACCCCCGCGATGGCGTCGGCCGGCACGACGGCGGTGTAGCCGCGGTTGACGGCGTCGAAGACCGCGTTGGGGATCGCCACGTTGGCCGAGACACCGGTGACGATCAGCGTGCGGCAGCCCAGATTGCGCAGCAGCGCGTCGACTTCGGTGCCCTGGATGGGCGACAGGCCGTGCAGACGGCGTACGACGATGTCCTGCTCGGCCACCTCGATCGGCGGCGCGACGCGCACCGCGGTGGTGCCGGACAGCTGCTGCACGGGGAGCCGTTCGGCCGCGCGGAACAGCCGCGCGTTGCGGCCGGCGCCCCGGCCGTCCGGGCGGCGCTCGGCGATGGCGTGGATCACCTGGACGTCGCTGTCGTGCGCGGCGGCGACGAGCCGGGCGACCCTGCCGAGGGCGCCCGACGAGCGGGCCTGCCTGGCGAGTTCGGGCAGCGCCCCGTCGGGTCCCACGACGCCCTGCTGGCACTCCACGGTGAGCAGCACGGTGACCGTGGGATCGAGGAGTTCACTGAGCCGTTCTGAGGACGGCACGACGCCCCCTTTCGCCTGGGTGCGGGGCGGGCGAGACTAACCAGCATTGCCCGAGAGGGGAAGAAGGGGGCCGTATGACCGTCGCTCAACGCCGGGGCCGGAAGATCATGATGACGCCCGGTGAACTGGACGCGTTCCTCACCGGCCAGCGCACCTGCCGGGTCGCCACCGTCTCCGCGGACGGCGCGCCGCACGTCAGCGCGCTCTGGTTCGCCTGGGACGGCACCTCGCTCTGGCTGTACTCGGTGGTGCGCAGCAGACGCTGGTCGCAGCTGCGCCGCGATCCGCGGGTGGCCGTCGTGGTGGACTCGGGCGAGGAGTACGAGCAACTGCGCGGCGTGGAGCTGTCCGGGACCGTGGAGTTCGTCGGCGAGGTGCCGCGCACCGGGGAGCTGTGCGCCGAACTCGACACCCCGGAGACCCTGTTCGCCCGCAAGAACTTCGGCCTCGACGAGATGCCGCACGACGGCCGGCACGCCTGGGCGCGGCTGACCCCCGAGAAGATCGTCTCCTGGGACTTCCGCAAACTGGGCCTGCCCTAGGGCGGATCGCCGGGCTCAGCCCACCGTTTCGGCCGCCATCCGCAGCGCCTTGACCGCAGCCCTGATCGACGGGCGGCGGTCGGCGTCGGCCCGCCAGACGACGTACACATGGCGGCGCACCCGCTGGGTGAGCGGGACCATGACCACACCGGGCGGCACCGGGTGGCGGCCCAGCCGCGGGGCGATGCACACACCCAACCCGGAGGCGACCAACCCCAGTTGGGTGTGCGTCTCGGCGGCGCGGTGGCCGACGATCGGTTCGACGCCGCGCGAGCGCAGCGTGAAGACCAGCCACTCGTGACAGAACTCGCCCTCTCCCCAGGTGATCCACTCGTCGTCGGCGAACTCCCCGAGGTCCACCTCCGCGCGCTCCGCGTGCCGGTGGCCCGCGGGCATGGCGACATCGGCGGGATCGTCCAGCAGGGGCGCCTTCACCAGCCCGTCCGGGACCGGCATCGGCTTGTTGTACCAGTCCAGTACGACGGCGAGGTCGAGGTCGCCGCGCACCACCCCGGCGACACCGCTCTCCGGTTCCAGCTCGCACGAGCGCACCCGCAGGGCCGGATGCCGGGCGCGCAGGGCCGCGAGCGCGGTGGGGAACAGCCCGCGCGCGGCGGTCGGGAACGCGGAGAGCCGCAGTTCGCCGACGACCTGACCGCGGTGCGCCTCCAGGTCGGACTGGGCCAGCTCCACCTGGGAGAGGATGCGTGCCGCGTGCTCGGAGAGCAGCCGGCCGGCGTCCGTGAGGCGCACGCCCCGCCCGTTCTTGGCGAGGAGTTGCTGCCCCACCTCCCGCTCCAGCTTGCCCAGTTGCTGCGAGACGGCGGAGGTGGTGACATGCAGCGCCTCGGCCGCCTGGCTGACCGAGCCGTGCCGGGCGAGGGCGTCGAGGGTACGCAGGCGCTCCAGGTTCAACATGTAAGCAATACTAAGAGGTATCCGGTGAGAATTCTCGATTGTGCTACGGAGTTGGGTCCAGCATCGTTGCGTCCATGACCACCGTCACCCCCGCCAGGACCGGGGCCCGCCCCGCCGCCGCTTCCCGTCCCCGCCTCGACTGGCGTCTCCGGTTCGGCGCGCTGTCGCTGATCTGGGGCTTCAGCTTCCTGTTGATCAAGGTGGGCACGGAGGGCTACGCACCGTTCCAGGTCACGCTGGGCCGGCTGGTGTTCGGCGCGGCGGTGCTCTTCGCGGCGATGGCCGTGAAGCGGGAGCGGCTGCCGCGCGGCGCGCGCACCTGGCTGCATCTGACGGTCGCCGCGTTCCTGCTGAACGCCCTGCCGTTCTCCCTGTTCGCCTACGCGGAGCTGACGATCCCGTCCACGCTGGCCGGCATCTGCAACGCCACCTCGCCCCTGTGGGGCATGGCCCTGTCCCTGGTCGCCCTGTCCGAGGACCGCCCGACGCGGCGGCGGGTCGCGGGGCTCGGCCTCGGCTTCCTCGGGGTCCTGACCGTCCTCGGCGCCTGGCAGGGCTTCCACGGACTGGACGCCACGGGTACGGCGATGGCGCTGCTGGCGTCGCTCAGCTATCCCGTCGGCTGGATCTACGTCCGCCGCACGCTGGCCGGCACGGGCCACTCGCATCTGTCGGCGACCGGCGCGCAGTTGCTCCTGGCGACGGTCCAACTGGCCGTCGTCACGCCCCTGTTCACGTCCTTCCCGAGCCGTTTCCCGCTGGTCCCGCTGCTCGCCGTCGCCGCCCTCGGTGCGCTCGGCACCGGGCTGGCCGTGCTGGTGCAGTACGGCCTGGTCGCCGAGGTCGGGCCCACCACGGCCCAGATGGTCACCTACTTCATCCCGGTCATCGCCGCCGCGGCCGGTGTCGCGCTCCTGGGCGAGTCACTGGCCTGGACGACACCGGTGGGCGCGGTGATTGTCTTGGCGGGGGCCGCGCTGAGCGCTCCGCCGAGCGCTCCGCCGAGCGCTCCGCCGAGCGCTCCGCCGAGCGCTCCGCTGGGTGCGCCGCGATAGGTCGTGGGTCGGCTGCGGCGCCGTTGTGGCTGGGCGCGCCCGCGCGGCGGAGCCGCACATCGAAACAGTCCCGCACCCCTTCGGGCGCGACCCGCCGTCGGGCGGCTGCCTCGCCGTCGTGGCTAGTCGCGCAGTTCCCCGCGCCCCTTCCGGGGCGACCTGCCGTCGGGCGGCTGCGGCGCCGTTGTGGCTGGGCGCGCCCGCGCGGCGGAGCGGCACATTGATACAGCCCCGCGCCCCTTCGGGGCACACCCGCCGTCGGGCGACTGTCGCGCCGTCGTGGCTGAGCGCGCAGTTCCCCGCGCCCCTTCAGGGCGCACCCGCCGTCGGGCGGCTGCCGCGCCGTCGTGGTTGGTCGCGCAGTTCCCCGCGCCCCTTCGGGGCGCACCCGCCGTCGGGCGGCTGCCGCGCCGTCGTGGCTGGGCGCGCCCACGCGGCGGAGCCGCACATTGATACAGCCCCGCGCGGCGGAACAGCGGCGCGCCTCTTTGGGGGGCTGTCGGGCCGTGTTAGACGTAGCTTCGGGACGGGGCGGGGGTCAGGGCTGTGGCTATGGCGTTTGCCAGTGGAGCGGTTTCCTGGTGTGTGAGCGTGGAGACGGTGACGCGGATGGCGGGCGGGGCGGCGAGGCGGAACCGGGCGCCGGGGGCGACGGCCCAGCCGGCGTGCAGAAGGCGGGCGACCACGCCGGTCTCGTCCGGTACGGGAATCCACACGTTCATGCCGCTGCGCCCATGGGCGCGGATCCCGCGTTCCGCGAGCGCGTCGACGAGCGGTTCCCGGCGGGCCCGGTACGCCGCGGCCACCGCCGGTCCGTCCACCGCGCCGTCCGTCCACAGCCGGACCACGGCCCGCTGCACCAGCCGGCTGACCCAGCCCGGCCCCAGCCGCTGTCTGCCCCGCACCCGGTCGAGGGTGACGGGATCGCCGGTGAGGACGGCGAGGCGCAGATCGGGGCCGTACGCCTTGGCCACCGAGCGGACGAGGGCCCAGTGGCGCGTGCCGCCCGCCAGGGGGTGCAGCGGCAGATCGACGATGCCGTGGCCGTGGTCGTCCTCGATCAGCAGGGTGTGCGGGTGCGCGCGCAGCACGGATCGCAGGGCACGCGCGCGTGCGGCGCTCACCGAGGCGCCGGTGGGGTTCTGCGCGCGGGCCGTGACGATCAGCGCACGCGCGCCCGACTCCAGGGCGCGCCGCAGGCCGTCCACCAGCGGCCCGTCGTCGTCGACGCCCACGGGAGTCGTGCGCAGCCCGAGCGCGGGCACCAGGTCCAGGGTGCGGCCCCAGCCGGGGTCCTCGACGGCGACCGCGTCGCCCGGTCTGAGGTGGGCGACGAGCACCCGTTCCACGGCGTCCAGCGATCCGGACACCACCGCGAGGGGCCCGTCGGGCACCCCGTCGGCGTCGAGTTCGGCCCGTGCGATCCGGGCCAGCTCCGGCTCCACCGGCTCGGCGCCGTACAGGACCGGCTCCCTGTCCCCCGCCGCCGCGACCGCCGCGAAGGCGGGCGCGAGCGGAGGCAGCAGCGCGGGGTCCGGGTTGCCGTCGGACAGGTCGCGCACCCCGGGCGGCACGGCCACATCCAGTTGCGCACGGCCGGTCGTGGCCGGCGTGGGCCTGATCCGGCTGCCCCGGCGGCCGGCGGTCTCGATGACCCCGCGCTCCCGCAGGGTGCGGTAGGCGGCGGCCACGGTGTTCGGGTTGACGCCCAGCGTGGCCGCCAACTCCCTCATGGGCGGCAGCAGTCGGCCCGGCTCCAGGCGGCCGTCACCCACCGCGCGCTCGACGCTCGCGGCGATCTCCGCTGCGCCACGGCCTTCGATCGGATACTCTCCTAGCACAAACCATATTATGCACTAGTGCAATGGAGAACGCCATGCAGGGGCCTCAGCAGACACCGCCACAGCCCGCCGCCTACACCCCGACCGACCGCACCGTCCCCACCCGCTCCGCGGACCGGGCCTCGTACGACCGCGACCTGGTGCACGCGATACTCGACGAGGGCTACGTCTGCCACCTCGGCTTCGTCCGCGACGGCGCGCCCGTGGTGCTGCCGACGTTGTACGCCCGGGTCGGCGAGCGGCTGTACGTCCACGGCTCCACCGGATCGCGCCCGCTGCGGATGACGGGGCAGGCCGACCCCGGGCTCCCCGTCTGTCTGACGGTGACCCATGTAGACGGCCTGGTCCTGGCCCGGTCCGCCTTCCACCACTCCGTCAACTACCGGTCCGTCGTGGTGCACGGCACCGCATACGAGGTCACGGACGTCGAGGAGCGGCGGCTGGCCCTGGACGCGCTGGTCGACCACGTCGTCCCGGGCCGCGCGGCCGACTCCCGGCCCGCCGACAAGAAGGAACTGGCCGCCACCGCGGTGATCCGGCTGGACCTGGACGAGGTCTCCGCCAAGCTGCGCACCGGCGGCGCGAACGACGAACCCGAGGACCTGGCCCTCCCGCACTGGGCGGGCGTGGTACCGCTGCGCAAGGGCTACGACACGCCGCTCCCCAACGCCGACCTCGCCCCCGGCGTCGAACTCCCCGGCTACCTCAAGGCCCTGTGATGCTGATCCACCCCTGGGACGCGCCGCACGAGGACACGGAGTGGCAGACCTGGCTGGCCGCGCACGACTTCGGCCAGCTCGCGGTCAACGGCCTGCCCGGCGAGCCGCCCGCCGTCCAGCCACTCCACTTCGCCTACGACGCCGGCCGCGCCGAGGTCGTCGCCCACCTCGCCCGCCCCAACCCCCTGTGGGCCGCGCTCCAGGCCGACCCGCAGGTGCTGCTCAGCGTGGTCGACGACTACGTCTACGTCCCCGGCCCCTGGCAGGCCGCCCCCGGCACCCCGGCCGAGCACGGCGTTCCGACCAGCTTCTACGCGGCCGTCCAGCTCCGCTGCACGGCCCATGTGGTGGACGATCCCGCCGAGAAGGCCGACCTCCTCAACCGCCAGCTCGGCCACTTCCAGCCCGCGGGCGGCTCGGCAGCCGCGACACCGGACGGGCCGCCGTACGGCAGGATGCTGCCCGGCATCCGCGGGCTGCGCCTCGAAGTGACCGGCGTACGGGCCAAGTTCAAGTACGCGGGCCAGAAGCCCGAGGAGGTCCGGGAGCGGATCGCCTCGGCGCTGGCGCGGCGCCGAGGCCCACGCGACGACGCGGCCCGTGACCACCTGCTACGCCGACGCGGCTCCTGAACCGAGGTGCCCCGCGGGTTCCCCAAGGCCGGGCGACCGGGGTGCCGACCGCGCTCCAGAGGCCGGCCGGACACGGGACACCGGGCGGCCACGGGCGCGGCGGGTCGGGCGGTGGGTCAGGCCGGGGCCGGGTCTGCCGTCGTCCGGCGGGCGGCCCTCGCCTCCGCCGCCGCCAGAGCGCCGACCGAGGCCAGCATCAGCAGGGTGCCCGCCACCGTCGACGCCGTCAGGTGCTCGCCGAGCAGCGTGACGGCGAGGACCGCCGCGCTCACCGGCTCCAGCAGCATGATCACCGACACGGTCGCCGACCGTACGACGGCGGCGCCCGCGAAGTAGAGGGCGTAGGCGAGCGCCGTGGGGATCGCCGCGATGTAGACCACCAGCCACAGGACCCGCGCGGGATGCGCGGTGTGCGGGATCAGGCCGTCCGCCAGCGCGAAGGGCAGCAGGCACGCACTGGTGACCGCGAACGCCCACACCGTCGTACCGGAGGCGTCCGCGTCGCCGTGCCGGCCCCACCAGCGGGTGAGCAGCGTCATCGCGGAGTAGCCGGCCGCCGAGGCCAGCGCGAGCAGCACCCCGGAGGGGCGTACGGACGCGCCCGCGCTGCCGAGCGTGAGCACGGCAAGCCCGGCGAGCGCCCCGACGACGGCGGCTGCCCCGCCGCGGCCCAGCCGCTCGCCCAGCGCGAACCGGGCGCCGAGCGCGATCAGGACGGGTCCGGCGCCCAGGGTCACGACGGTCGCCACGGCGAGTCCGGTGGCGGAGACGGCAGCGAAGTAGGCGGTCTGGAAGACGGCGAGGCCGAGGCCGGTGGCGACCGCCTTCACGGCCCTGCGGCCGAGCGGTTCGGGGACGGCCGGGCGCGGGGCGCCGCGGCGCAGCAGCCGGCCGGCGAGCAGCAGCGCGAGCCCGGCGGCGCAGCGCCAGAAGGACAGGGTGGTGGCGCCCATGTCACTGGCCCGGTAGACCAGGGAGGCGGCGGCTCCGGCGGTGCCCCAGGCGGCACCGGCGACGGTCAGATAGAGCAGGCCACGCCCGACGGGCAGGCCGAAGGCAGGGTTCGACACGAATCTTCTCCGCAGAGGTGCAGAAGTACGGGAGGCGGCCCGCTCAGGCGGGGCGCGCGGACTTCATCTGCGGGCAGCACCGTCCGACCCGGCGGCGATGTGCCGGGCGTGGTGTCCGGAGGCCCGCCTCAGGCGGCCGGAGGGGGAAGGACGAGTGCGTTCGACGGCATGCCCCGCACCCTATGCGGCCCTCCCCTTCACGGACAACTCGCGTTCCGCGCCGCCGCCCGCGACCGGCTCGGCGGAGCCCCTGGCGGGCGTCGAGGACTGTGCGATGAAGGCGCCGGCCAGCACGATCACGCCACCGGCCACCTGCGGAAGCGACAGGTGCTCGCCGAGCAGCACCCAGGCGAGCACGGTCGCGACGACCGCTTCGAGGCAGGCCACGACCCCCGCGACCGGCGGGGAGAGCCGGCGCACGGACAGCACTCCCGTGATGTACGCGGCGACCGTGGCGACCAGGACGATCCAGGCGAGCAGCGCCACGGCCGGCACCGCGTCGCCGTGCAGCCGCGCGGTACCGGAGAGCACGGACCAGTCCATGGTCCAGGGGCGGGCCAGGGCGGTCAGCACGGCGGCGCCGACGAGCAGGCCGTACGCGATGACGCCGAGCGGGTCCGGTGCCGCCTCGCCCGCGTCGCTGCCCTGGTCGGACAGGACGAAGTAGCCGACCTGGCAGCAGGCGGCGCCGAGGGCCAGCAGCAGTCCGAGGGCGTCGAAGCCCAGCCCCGACCACACCTCGACCACACAGGCGAGGCCGCCGGCCGCGAGGATGACGCCGAGCGCGGCGGCCCGGGTCACCGGCCGCCGCTGCACGAACCGCACCCAGCCGAGCACCAGGGCGGGGGCCAGGTACTCCACGAGCAGCGCGACGCCGACCGGGATGCGGGAGAGCGCGGCGAAGTAGCAGGCCTGCACGCCGGCCACGGCGAGCAGGCCGAAGCCGGCGAGGAGCCCGGGGCGGCGGCGCAGCAGGGCGCGGTGGCGCACGGCGAGCGGCAGCATCACCAGGGCGGCACCGGTCACCCGCAGCCACACCACGTGCAGCGGATCGAGTCCCGCCTCGATCAGCGGCTTGGCCGCGACACCGGATCCTCCGAAGGCGAGCGCCGAACCGAGCGCGAGGCCGAGGCCGACGCCCTTTCCGTGGCTGCCCGGACTGCTCTCAGACGTAGGCACCGGCCCATGATGACAGGCGACGTCAGGACCGTCACCCCCGTTGACACCTGTCTCACCGGCTGGACGGGGGCCGGGCTCGGCTCGGCGGCCGGTCCCGTCTCAGGACGCCTCGCCGTCCGCCGCGTACTCCCCCGCGCGGCTGTCGATCCGGGTGAGCAGGCCGGGCACGTCGACGCCTGCGCGGCCGAGCACTTCGACGGCCCGGGACTGCCGGTCGCCGACGACGGCCGCGAGCAGGTCGGTGCCGACGGCGCGGTCGGCGCCGCGGAGGGCGGCGCGGCTCGCGGCGTACCGCATGGCGGCTGCGGCCAGCGGAGAGCAGCCCTCCGTCTCGCGTGGGTCCGCGCCCTTGGCCGCCGGTCCGTCCGGCTCGGGCTCCTTCGGCTGCGGCTCCTTCTGCTGCGCGCCGGCCGGTCCCGCATCGCGCAGCACGGCGATCGGGCCCGAGTCCTCGACGGAGTTCTGCCAGCGCAGGCCGTAACCGATGCTGCGCTGCACGAGATAGCCGAGCAGGCGGGCGATCTGCGGGGTGTCGCCGATGACGGCGCGCACGTCCGGATCGGACTCCAGCAGCGAGTGCAGCAGATGGGCGGTGTCGATCTGCCGGTCCCCGTCCCGGACGGCCCTCCGGCGGGCAGCGGCGACCACCGCCGCCAGCTCGGCACTGAGTCCGGCATCGCCGCCCGCGCGGTCCGTGCCCTGGTCATGGGCGGACTGGCGGGGAATACGGGGTTGCACATCCCCTACCCCATCAGCCCCGGGAGCCGGAGTCATCCCCGACGGGAAGCATTTCGGCGTCCCACACAAAGTGGACGCCGCGGGCCGCAATCTCCTCCTTACGGAGGAGATCAGGCCGTTTCCCCCGCGCCGGCGCGCGCCGCCTTGCCCCACGCCCCCGAAAACCAGCGGGCACCCGGGACCGGTCCGACGCGGCGGCGATACGGCCGGTGGGCCGGCCCGGGGCCGCATCCGCACATTTCCTGACGGTTCATCAGTATTGAATGTTCGACGCGCTGCGGCTACGTTCCGCGACACCGTAGCCCGATACGAAGGGGTGGTCGCATGGCCGAAGTCAGCGCGGAGGCACGCATCCAGGCACCGGCCGAGAAGGTGTGGGCCCGGCTCACGGACTGGCCGGCGTACGGAGAGTGGAACGCGACTCACACCAACTTCCCCGACGGCGGCCCGAAGACCCTGGCGGTGGGCGGGACCTTCCAGGAGAACATGAAGCTGATGGGCTTCCCGGCGGAGGTCGAGTGGACCATCGAGGAACTGGAGCCGGCCCGGGTGCTCGCGATCCGCGGCAAGGGGCCGATGGGGGTGACCGTCGCCACCCGCTACACGCTCACGCCCGAGGGTGAGGCCACGACGGTCCGGATCGACGGCGAGTTCACCGGCGCCGCCGTCTCGCTGATGGCGGGCAGGCTCAAGGACTCGGCGACCGCCGCCCTCAACGAGTCGCTGCGCAAGCTGAACGACCTGGTCACCTGACCCAGCCCCCACCCAGGCGACCCGCCCCGCGCATCCCCCCACGAGACACCCCGACCGCACCGCAGCACCCCCCGACCACAACCCCGGTCGCACGAGCGCGCCGCCCGGGCCGCGGCCCGACCACGCACCCAACCGGAGGCACCCTCGCGGATCACCCCACTGGCACCCCGGACCGCGCCCATCCCGCCTCCCAGCCGCAGCGCACGGACCAGGGCCCGGCCACGCACCCAGGCGACGGCGCCCCGCGGATCGCTCCGCGGGGCGCCGTCCGGCCGTACGCGCCGCATCTTGCGGTCGCGGCGCGCGGAACGCGATGTCAATCCTCGTCGGCGAGGATCAGGTACAGCTTCTTGCGGGACTCGTTGATGACGGCCAGCGCCTTCTCGCGCTGCTCCTTCGAGCCCGTGCGCCAGACCTGCCCGAATGCCTCCATCAGGCCGAAGCCGGCCTGGCGGATCTCGCCCAGCGCCTCCCAGTCGACCCCGCGCGTGGCCTCCTCCCAGGGAGCCTCGGGCCCCTGGTCGGCCGCGGCACGGCCGTCCTCGGTGAGCGAGAACAGCTTCTTGCCGCCCTCGCTCTCACTGGCGATCAGCCCCTCGTCCTCCAGCAACTGGAGGGTGGGGTAGACCGAGCCGGGGCTGGGCTTCCACGCCCCGCCGCTGCGCTCGGCGATCTCCTGGATCATCTCGTAGCCGTGCATCGGGCGGTCCTTGAGCAGGGCCAGGATCGAGGCCCGTACGTCACCGCGCCGCGCCCTGCCGCGCGGCCCGCCGCGCCCTCGCGGCCCCCAGGGCCCGGGTCCGCCGGGTCCACCGTGCCCGAAGCCGGGTCCGCCCGGGCCGAACGGCCCGAAGGCGGCCCGCCGCCCGTCGAACCCGCCGCGGTCGCGCCGGTGGGGACCGTCCTGTCGATGTCCACGCTCGAATCCGTGGGTACGCATCGCCATCACTCCATTCATCGTTGATCAGTCGCGATGCCTCAACGATATATCGGAACCATTCGAACGACAACCCCCCCGGCCTGAGTCGCCCCCAGGGAGGAGAAGCGGGACCCGGAGCCGCGATCGGGCCAGAGTTCGCGGATTGGCCTTGGTGCGCCCCGCGCCGACACCTCTAGCGTCGTCGGCATGCGCATTCGAATCGTCGACGCCTTCGCCGACCGCCCCTTCGCCGGCAACCCCGCCGGGGTCCTGCTCCTCGACGCCTTCCCCGAGGACGGCCGGCTCCAGGACATCGCCATGGAGGTCAACCACGCCGAAACGGCGTTCGCGCACCGCCTGCCCGAGGGCGGCTCCGCGGACTGGGCCCTGCGGTGGTTCACACCGGTCACGGAGGTGGCGATGTGCGGGCACGCCACGCTCGCCGCCGCCCACGTCCTGCACACCACCGGCGCGCACGACGGGCCGGTGCGCTTCGCCACCCGCAGCGGCGTGCTGATCGCGACTCCCGGCGCGGACGGCTCGATCACGCTGGACTTCCCGACCGCGCCGCTCACCCCCGTCGAGGTCCCGGCCGGCGTCGCCGAAGCCCTGGGCGCCGAGCCGGTCGCCGCCTTCGACACCGGCCCGCAGGTCGGCGATCTGCTGCTGGAACTCGCCGACGAGAAGACCGTCCTGGACCTGGCGCCCGACCACAAGGCGCTCGCCGCCTACTCGACGCGCGGCATCATCGCCACGGCGCGCGCCGCGCACCCGGACCGCGGCCACGACTTCGTCTCCCGGTGCTTCTTCCCGAACGTCGGCATCGACGAGGACCCGGTCACCGGCAGCGCGCACACGGCCCTCGCGCCCCACTGGTCCGCGCGCCTCGGCCGCTCCGCGCTCACCGGCCTGCAGGCATCCGCGCGCTCCGGAGTCGTCCGCACCGTGCTGCGCGGCGAGCGCACGCTGCTCACCGGCCGCGCGGTCACCGTCATCGACGGAGAACTGCTCGCCTGAGACCCGCCCAGGGGGCGTACGAGCCGGCCGTACGCCCCCACGCGGACGTGTTCACGCCGTCGGCAGCCACCCCACCTTGCCGGCGAGCAGCGCGTAGCCCACGAACGCACCGATGTCGAGCAGGCAATGCGCGACCACCAGCGGACCGACCCGGCCCCAGCGCCGGTACAGATGGACGAAGACGACGCCCATGACCAGGTTGCCGATGAAGCCGCCGATGCCCTGGTACAGGTGGTAGGAGCCGCGCAGCACCGAACTCGCCGCCAGCGCGGCGCCCGGGCCCCAGCCCAACTGGCCGAGCCTGCGCAGCAGATAGCCGACGACGATCACCTCTTCGAGGATCGCGTTCTGCGCCGCGGACAGGATCAGCACCGGGTACTTCCACCACACGTCGGGCAGCGCCTCGGGCACCACCGTGAGGTTGAACCCGAGGCTGCGGGCGGCCAGGTAGAAGGCGATCCCGGCGCTGCCGATCACGGCCGCGACACCGGCTCCGCGGCCCAGGTCGGGCCAGGGCCGGGTGCGGTCGAAGCCGAGGGTGCGCAGGCTCTTCCCCTCGCGCACAAGCAGGTGCGCGACCAGCGCGACGGGGACGAGCGCCGTCGCGATGCCGAACAGCTGCCAGGCGAGATCCAGCCAGGGCCGGCCCGGCGCGGCCGAGGCGTTGAGGGTCGCGGCCTGGTCCTTGAGGCCGCCCGGTTTCGTGACCGATCCGATGAAGCTGATCAGAGCGGACACTCCGCTCGCGCCGAGCGAAAGTGCCAGAACGAGCAGCGTCTCGTCCCGGAGAATCCGCCGCGCGGGCCGCTCCCGCGGCTCAGAACCGGCCACCGGGTCCGCCTCCACCTGCACATCTGCCTCCAGTTGACTGATCACGCCCCATGGTCGCCCTCGCCCCGCTAGGGTCTCGAAAGAAGTTACGAAGGACGTGCGCGACAGGCCGCCCGGGGGGACGGACGCCGCACGGGGCGTACCTCCCTGTGGCGTGCCGTGTGGCCGGATTCCGCCGCGCGGCTCACCAGGGAGGGGCACCACCGCCATGGGACGTCACAGCTTGCCCGATCGGTCCCGGGCGGGCGCGGCCGACCCCCGTCCGCGCGCCCGTCGCCGCAGCGTCGCCGTCGCGGCGGTGCTCGTCCTGACCGTCGCGGCCGGCACGGCGGCGGCCGTCCGCGGCGGACTGCTCTCCTTCGGCTCCTCCTGCCAGGACGACCCGGTGCGGCTGACGCTGGCCGCCGCCCCGGACCTGGCCCCGGCGCTGCGGGCGGCGGCAGAGCGGGCGCGCGAGGAGGACGTCACCTCCGACGGCCGCTGCATCGCCCTCACGGTGAGCGCGCAAGACTCCTTCGACGTCGCGGACACGCTGCGCAGGGGCGGCAAGCCCGACGCGCAGGTGTGGGTGCCCGACTCGGAGGCGTGGGTCGAGCGGGTCGCGGCGGACGCGAGGGCGACGCAGGTCAACCAGCTGGGCCATGTCGCCGCCAGCCCGGTGGCGGTGGCGATGCTGCCGGCCGCCGCCCGTTCGCTCGGCTGGCCGAAGAAGACGTACACCTGGACCGAACTGGCGGGTGCCGCGCTGCGGGGCGGCGCCCCGCGGCTCGGCGCGGCCGATCCGGCGCGCAGCGCGACCGGGCTGCTCGCGCTCACCCGGCTGAACGCCGCCGCGGCCGGGACGAAGAACGGGCAGACCCGGGCGGCGGCCATGATGAAGGCGCTCGCGCAGCGCGTCTCCGCCACCGACGAGCAGGTGCTGCGCACGCTGCCGCGCGACGCCTCCTCCGGCACCGGGCAGGACGACCCGGAGCGCAACGCGGCGCTGATCCTCAGCGAACAGGCCGCGTTCGCCCACAACGCGACCGCCGCCCCCGGCCGGCGGCTCGACCTCTTCTACCCCACGGACGGGTCCCCGTCGCTCGACCATCCCTACGCGCTGGTCGACGAGGCGGAACTGACCACGGACGAGAGCCGGGCCGCGGTCCGGTTCATGACGTATCTGTGGCAGCCCGCGCAGCACCGGCTGCTGGAGAAGTACGGCTTCCGCACGGACGACGCCGTCCCCCGTACGGTGGTCGACCGGGCCGGGGGCAGCACCCCGCAGCCGTACGCGGAGCCGTCGGCCGAGCCGCCGACCGGCACGGCACTCCAACAGGCGCTGGGCACGTGGACGATCACGGTGCAGAGCGCCCGGATCACCACGGTCGTGGACGCCTCCGCGTCGATGGCGCAGGCGGTGCCGGGTACGTCCCGCACACGCATGGACGTGACCCGGGCGGCGCTGCTCCAGGCCCTGGACACCTTCACGGCCGAGGACGAGATCGGGCTGTGGGATTTCGCCACCCATCTGGACGGCGACGCGGACTACCGCGTCCTGGTGCCGACCGAACGGCTCGGCGACCGCAAGGGCGGCGGTACCCAGCGGGACCGGCTGTCGGCGGCGTTCGGCGGCCTCGAACCGGTGCCGGGCGGCGCCACGGGCCTGTACGACACGACGCTGGCCGCGTACCGGGCGGCGACGGCGTCGTACGCGAAGGACAGGTTCAACGCGCTGGTCGTGCTGACGGACGGGGTGAACGAGGACCCGGGCAGCATCTCCCGCTCCGCGCTCGTCGCCGAACTGGAAAAGCTCAGCGACCCCGGGCGGCCCGTCCCGCTGGTCGTCATCGCCGTGGGTCCCGAGGCGTCCCGGGACGAGGCCGCGCGGCTGGCCGGGGCCACGGGCGGTATCGCCGAGATGGTCGACGATCCCGCCCAGATCCACGCGGTGATCCTGAAGGCGATCGTGGCGGCGGGCGCGGCGGGCGCGGGCGACAACGCGGGCTGAACCCGCGAAGGCGGCGTGGGAGGCCGGCCGCACCGCCGGTGTCCGTGCGGTCAGCCGAGGGGTGCCGGCTGCGGCAGCCCCACCGGCCAGGCGTGGACGGGCTCGCCGAGGTGCATCAACTGGGCGTAGCGGCGGGTGGTCGCGGCCAGCGCCGCGTCGCGGGACAGCCCCTGTTCCAGGGCCTGGTGGAAGGTCGCCGTCTGCCAGGCCGCGCCGTTGACCCGGCGCCGGCAGCGTTCCTCGATGACGCCCAGGTACAGGTCGCGGTCGGCGGGCTCGACGCCCCACGCGTCCAGGCCGGCCGATGCCAGCGGCAGCAGTTCGTCGCGTACGAGGGTGACCGCGTCGACCTCGCCGATGCCGCCGTAGCGGCCGCGCCGCGGCCACCGGAAGCGGGCGTCGATGCCGTACCGGCAGGCGGCGTCGAAGTTGGCCTCGGCCGTGGCGAAGGGCATCCTGGTCCACACGGGCCGCTGCTCCTCGGCGAGGGCGCGCACGAGGCCGTAGTAGAAGGCGGCGTTGGCGATGACGTCGGTGATGGTCGGTCCCGCGGGCAGTACGCGGTTCTCGACCCGCAGGTGCGGTACGCCGTCCGCGATGCCGTAGACCGGGCGGTTCCAGCGGTACACCGTGCCGTTGTGCAGGACGAGTTCGGCGAGCCGGGGCACGCCACCGGCGTCCAGCACCTCCAGCGGGTCCTCGTCGTCGCACATCGGCAGCAGCGCCGGGAAGAACCGCAGGTTCTCCGCGAACAGGTCGTACGCCGAGGAGATCCAGCGCTCGCCGAACCAGGTGCGCGGGCGCACCCCCTGGGCCTGGAGTTCGGGCGGGCGGGTGTCCGTGGACTGCTGGAACAGCGGCGGCCGGGACTCGCGCCACAACTCGTGCCCGAAGAGGAAGGGCGAGTTGGCGCCGACCGCGATCTGGGCCGCGCAGGCCGCCTGCGCCGCGTTCCACACGTCGGCGAAGCGTGCCGGGGTGACCTGGAGGTGCAGTTGGACGGAGGTGCACGCCGCCTCGGGCGCGATCGACTTGGAGGTGCAGGTCAGGTGCTCCACGCCGGCGATGTCCAGCATGAACTCCTCGCCGCGCGCTGCCACGATCTGATCGTTGAGCAGCGTGTAGCGATCGGCCTCGGAGAGGTTGGAGGAGACCAGGTCGTCGCGGTCGAGGGTGGGCAGAATACCGATCATCACGATCCCGGCGTCCACCTCCTGGGCCTTACGGTCGGCGTAGGCGAGTGCGGTGCGAAGTTCCTCCGCGAGCCGGTCGAATACCCGGCCGCCCAATCGGTGTGGAGCTATGTTGACTTCCAGGTTGAACATGGCGAGTTCTGTTTGGAAATCGCGGCTCGCGATGCGCTCAAGTACTTCTCCATTCAGCATTCTGGGCATGCCGTCCGGGCCGGCGAGATTCAGTTCGATCTCCACGCCCATGAGGTTCTTCGGGCGGTCGAACCGCTTCTCGGCCAGCAGGCGCTCCAGTCCCGTGAGACACCTCACGAGCTTGTCGCGGTGGCGCCGGCGCTCGGACAGGTCGAACGACCCCGCCACGACCTTCTCCCCCATCGAAGCGTCCCTCCTCGGATGGGCGGGCCGAGCCTCCGGCCGCCGGTGGTACCGGTCAGGTTGGATGATGCCCAGCCGAAGCGATCGATAACGTCCCGCGCGACCCCCGCGACCGCTACGCTTCGGAATGTGTCCTGTGGCACATTCACCGGGCATGAAGTCGTCCGTGTCTTCGGGTGCCCCGTCGATCTCGTGAAAAACACCGACGGCATTCGGCCGACCGCGGGCGGAGCGTATTCCGAGGTCAGCGGGCCGGATCGGGCGTTGAATCGGCATGAATACCGCGAATCGGCGGCCGAATAGCGCCTTGCGCTATTCACCGGCAACGGTTAGCTGAAACAGCAGCTGAACATTTGTCGTATAAACTCCGCACCAAGGCAGACGGCTGGCACCCACGGTCCTGATTCCTGCCGTCAAGGTGACGTGCGGCAGGCCTCGCCCGCACCTCGCTCACCGACCCGGGTCCCGCCCTCACTGCCCGCATCGAGCTGACAGCGCCGTCCGCCCACGCCCTCGCGCCAGCGCGCCTGTCGAACGAGAGAGGCGACCCACCATGCCGCTGCAAGTCCCCCCTGCTCCCACGCCCGCACTGCGCTCCGTCCTCACGGCCCTCGGTTCCCCCACCGCGGTCCGCGAGGCCCCGACCCCCTCCCTGCGCAACGCGGAGGGACCCGTCACCGCCGAACTCCCGCTGGCCGTCCATGTGCTGGACCGGATCACGGCACAGTCCGGGGCCGTCACACGGCTGACCGGCTGGCGGTTCATGATCCGCTGCGGCGGCCGCTCGGTGGCCGCGGCCGAGACCGTGCTCACCGCGGACGGCTGGGCGTTCTCCCGCTTCTTCGAGGGCCCCTACATCGCCTCCACCGAACGCGCCCTGCACCAGGCCGAGACGCTGACCCAGCCCTACCAGCCGCGGCTGCTGTCCGTACCGGGCCTGTACATGCTCACGCTGTGGCTGCACGGGGACCGCGCGGCGGACGGCGCCGAGGACCGTCCGGCCGCCACCGACCTGCTGGTGCCGCTGGCCCCCGCGCCGCCCGGCATCGCGGCCCACACCCCGCACCGGGTGGCCGAGTTGCTGCCGGTCCTGACCCACCGGGTGACGCCCGTGCCGCTGCTCGGCTCGCCCGCCTGAACCGCCCCGCGCCCCTGCCGTACCCCGTCTCCGGCGCCCGGAGGCGGGGTACGTCCGTCTGCGCGCACGGCCTCGCGGGCGGACGGGGGCCTGACACCCGGCGCCGTTGCCGCCCTCGTCGTGAACGCTCCCCAACCGTCCCGGAGTTGGGCTGAACCAAACGCGTGCGCGATGCGTCATCACCCTGTGAAGAAGCGGTGCTGTGAAACCCCTGCGAATCGACGCCCAGAGGGCAACACTGGATTCCGACCGACTCATCACCACGGGGGCCAACATGACCACGACACAGCGAGAGATCCCACCCATGTGCCAGCACCAGCCACCGTGTCCGACCGCCGAATCCGCCGACCGGGAGTCCGCCCGTCTCATGGCGCACCACCCGGAGCAGGGCTGGAGCCTGCTGTGCAACGGGGTTCTGCTCTTCGAGGACACCGGTGAGCTCCTGCCCGACGGCCAGATCATCGCCCCGCACCGCCCGCTGGGCGCCCACCAGGTGATGACCGCCGCCTGACGTACCACCCGGGCGGTGCGGTGCCACGCCCGGTGACATGAGGGGCCGGCTCGCACACATCCGGTGCGCACCGGCCCCGACGCGTGTCCGTGACCGCGGCGCGTCAGGCGGTGGGCCGGTAGTCGAACCAGTCGGCATGGGCCCGGCCCTCGGTGACGTACAGCCCGATGACACGTCCGGTGAAACCGCCCGCCACCTCGCTGGACAGATACCGCCCGTCGAGTTCGGCCAGCGGCAGGACGCCCTCGTCCTGCTCGACGGAGAAGGCCACGGTGTCCGGCCGCCCGCCCTGATCCCGGGCGCCCGCTGCCCGGCGGCCGTCGCGGTGGGCGCCACCACCGACGTCGTACGGATCTCCACGACAAGCGTGACAGGCCCCGGCGGCACGACCCGCTCCACGAGCCGCTGCCGCACCGGTCCGATCCGCGCGACCACCCCGACCGTTCCGCCGCCCACCTCGATGTCGTAGTGATGCGCCTCGTCCATGCGCACGGACAGCCCCGCCCGGCCGTCCCCGGGATCCACCCGGGCCGCCGCTCGGCAGTCCGGATGCTGCTGACGCCGGCCCACGAAGGTGCACCCGGGCCGGTCGAGCGAGTCACCCGTGGCCGTCAGCGTCAGCCGGCCCGGCCGCTCCTCCAGGGACCAGGAGCCCTCGGGCCTGCGGCGCGGCGATATCCAGTACGGCGCGAGGGCCGGGCCGTCGAAGTCGTCCCGCTCCGGCGGCGGTTCGACCGGGTGCCAGGCCGCGGGCGCCGGATGCCGCTCACCCACCGGTCCCGTCCGCGGCCATCCGTCCACCCACTCCACCGGCACCAGGAACGTCTCCCGCCCCAGCACGTGGTACTCCGGGAAGTAGCCGCGCGGTCGGGTGCCGAGCAGGACCATCCACCATGTGCCGTCGCCCGCCTGGACCAGATCGGCGTGGCCGGTGCACTGGATCGGCAGCCCGGTGCCGCGGTGCGTCAGCAGCGGATTGCCCGGCGCCGGCTCCCAGGGACCGCGCGGGGAACGGGACCGGGCGACCGAGACGCCGTGCCCGAGCGCGGTGCCGCCCTCGGCCAGGAACAGGTACCACCACCCGTCGATCCGGTACAGGTGCGGTGCCTCCGGGTCCCGCAGCCCGGTCCCCGACCACATGGGCAGCGGCCCCTCCAGGACCCGGCCCGTCGCCGGGTCGGTCCGGGCCACCCGGACGCCCGCCACCGCGCACCAGCAGGAGCCGTCGTCGTCCCAGGCGAGGTCCGGGTCGATGCCGGGCACGTCGATCAGGACCGGATCCGACCACGGCCCCTCGGGCCGTTCGCTGGTGACGAGGAGGGTGCCCCGGCCGCCCACGTCGGTGGTGATCACATGGAAGCGGCCGTCGTGATGGCGGATGGTGGGCGCGTAGATGCCACCGGAGGCCGGGGTGTCGTCCGCCGCCTCCCACTGGCCCGGCCGGTCGAGCACATTGCCGATCTGCCGCCAGTGCACCAGGTCCCGGCTGTGGAACAGCGGGATGGCGGGCACGTACTCGAAGCTGGAACAGACGAGGTAGTAGTCCTCGCCCACGCGGCACACGCTGGGGTCGGGATGGAATCCGGGGATCACCGGGTTGCCGTACGTCCGCATGTCCGCCCCCAAAGCCGCTCGTCCCGCCCGTCGAAAGTTTCGAATCCAATCCCGAATCTTACTGCCCCGCCTCGCTGGACCGGCCCGCCGGGCGCCCGGTCCATGCCAGAAACGCGGGGCGCCCGACCCGGGCGGTCGACCAAGCCGACCGCCCCCTCGCGGATCGCCCCGTTGTGGAGGTCCGCGCACCCGTGTCCGCGCGGTTCCGACCGGGCCGGGGCCGCCGTGCACCCCTGTGCGGCGCCGCGTTCGCGGCGATCGCCGACGGAGATGCGAGGAAGACCCCCGCGAAACCCGCCCGCAAGATCGACGACCAGGACCCCGCCCACCGCGACCGCGCCATCCACGCCCTGCGCACCGGCGCTCCGGCCGGCCGCCTGGTGCTCGGCGGCTTCATCCCCGGCACCGGCGGCCACCTACGTGGGCACCGGCCCGCCGGCCCCCGTGTCGGCGACGCCATGAGCCGCGTGGCGACGCGGTCCGGAGAGCGCGTGGGGGCGGTTGTCCGCCGTACGGCCCAGCGCGTGGCCGGGGGCGGCCCGCCGGGCGAACGCCGGTGCGGCCGGGCTTTCTTAACGCAAGATTGACGCCGTTCGGCCCCACGGCCCACAGGCCCGCACGTCACGGTCTGCTTACGCTGGATCCGCCGCCGCATGATGGCCGAAAACAGGGCTGAGCCGCACGTCAGGAGCACCCCGATGGCCACGATCGAGCACCCGCCCACCGGTCGGCTGCGTGCCTGGATGCTGGAGGGCCTGGCCGACATGGGCAGGAAGGGCGGCCTGACGGGACCCCACGCCGAGCCGCAGCCGGCCCACCGGGGGCAGCGCTGGTGGCGGGTGATGTGCCTGACCGGTGTGGACTACTTCTCCACCCTCGGCTACCAGCCGGGCATCGCCGCCCTGGCGGCCGGCCTGCTCTCCCCGCTCGCCACGATCGTGCTGGTCATCGTCACCCTGGCGGGCGCCCTGCCGGTCTACCGGCGCGTGGCCGAGGAGAGCCCGCACGGCCAGGGCTCGATCGCGATGCTGGAACGGCTGCTGTCCTTCTGGAAGGGCAAGCTGTTCGTGCTGACCCTGCTGGGCTTCGCGGCCACCGACTTCCTGATCACCATCACCCTGTCGGCCGCCGACGCCTCCACCCACCTGATCGAGAACCCGCATCTGAACAGCGCGCTGCACGGCCGGCAGATGCTGATCACCCTGCTCCTCGTCGCCCTGCTCGGCGCGGTCTTCCTCAAGGGCTTCCTGGAGGCGATCGGTGTCGCCGTCGCGCTGGTCGGCGTCTATCTCACGCTGAACCTCGTCGTCGTGATCACCGGCCTGTGGCACATCGTCACCGCGAGCCATGTCGTCACCGACTGGACCAGCGCCCTGACCACCGAGCACGGCAATGTCTTCGTCATGGTCGGGCTGGCCCTGATCGTCTTTCCGAAACTCGCGCTCGGCCTGTCCGGCTTCGAGACCGGCGTCGCCGTCATGCCGCACGTCCGGGGCGACCCGGCCGACACCGAGGAGTGTCCCACCGGCCGGATCAGGGACACCAGGAAGCTGCTGACCACCGCGGCCGTGATCATGAGCTGTTTCCTGATCGCCACCAGCTTCATCACCACGCTGCTCATCCCCGCGCACGAGTTCAGGTCCGGCGGCCGGGCCAACGGCCGCGCGCTGGCGTACCTCGCGCACGAGTACCTCGGCAACGCCTTCGGCACGGTCTACGACATCTCGACCATCGCGATCCTGTGGTTCGCGGGCGCCTCCGCGATGGCGGGCCTGCTCAATCTGATGCCGCGCTATCTGCCCCGCTACGGCATGGCCCCGCACTGGGCGCGCGCCGTGCGCCCGATGGTCATCGTCTTCACCCTCATCGCCTTCCTGGTGACCTGGATCTTCAAGGCGAACGTCGACGCGCAGGGCGGCGCCTACGCCACCGGTGTGCTGGTGCTGATCTCTTCCGCGGCGATCGCGGTGACCATCGCCTCGCGCAAGTCCGGGCAGCGCCGCTGGACGGTCGTGTTCGGGGTCATCGCGACGGTGTTCCTGTACACGACGGTCGTCAACGTCATCGAGCGTCCCGACGGCGTGAAGATCGGCGCGTGCTTCATCGCCGGCATCATCCTGGTCTCGCTGCTGTCCCGGCTGGCCCGGGCCTTCGAACTGCGCGTGACCAGTGTGACGCTGGACGACATGGCGGACCGTTTCGTCAGGGACATGGCCAGCCGGAAGATCCGTTTCATCGCCAACGAGCCCGACCGGCGCGACAAGGCCGAGTACCGCGACAAGATCGAGCAGATCCGCCAGGACAACGACCTCCCCGAGCAGGAGGACTTCGTCTTCGTCGAGGTGACGGTCACCGACCCGTCCGAGTTCGAGGCGGGCCTGACGGTGCACGGCGAGGTCCTGCACAACCGCTACCGTGTCATGACCCTGGAATCCGCCTCCATCCCCAACGCCCTCGCCGCGCTCCTGCTGCACGTCCGGGACAGCACCGGGTGCACCCCGCACATCTACTTCGAGTGGACCGAGGGCAATCCGTTCGCCAACTTCCTGCGGTTCTTCCTGTTCGGCCAGGGCGAGGTCGCCCCGGTCACCCGCGAGGTGCTGCGCGAGGCGGAGCCGAACCGCGGCCGGCGCCCGCGGGTCCACACGGGCTGACGGGAACCCCCACGTCAAGGGAGCGTAAGGAAAGAGTGTGACGGCATCAGAGCCGTGTCAGCCCGGCGTGTGGCGGCCATCGGAGCGGCCTAGCCTCGATGGTATGGAGCGTGGCGCGGCACTCACCTCGGCCGGTGACCGCCACTGGCGCGGCAGCGCCCGGCTGGCGGTCGCCTACGCGCTCGTCTTCGGCACCCTGGCGACGCTGACCGACTGGGAGGCGGGCTCGCTCACCCCGGAACGCGCGGCCCTGTGGCTGGGGCTCGCCACCGCCATCGGACTGCTCCTGATGCCGCCGCGCGTCGCCGCCGGCCGCGGCTGGCTCTCGGTGCGCGGGCCGCTGTGCCGGCGGGCGGTCCGCACGGACGCGCTGGTGGGGGTCCGCCAGTACGACGGCGTCTCCTCGCACCTGGTGTTCCGGGACATCGACGGCCGGCGCCTCGAACTCGACCCCCGGGTGCTCGCCGCCAACCCGTTCCTGTGGCACGAGGTCGACACGGGACTGCGCCACTCGCTGCAGAGCGGCACCCTGTGCCAGGGCGTGGAGGTGCTGCGCAGACTGGAACGGGCCATCGACGACGAAGGGGCCCGGGCCGTGCTCAAGGAATCCGGGATGTCCTGACCCGCCGCGGCGACGCCTACGGCGTTTCGGCGACGGTCCTCGCGGTCGGCGCCGTGGGCTCTTGCCGGGGTCGGCGACTCATGACACGGCACGCCGGCAGCCGGGTGCCGCGGCGTCGCGGCTCAGCACGCGGTTCCCCACCCCTTCAGGGCGCCGACACCGCCCCCGGGCCGCCCCGACCGGGTCGGGCGCTCGCCGTGACACGGCGCCGCGGCGTCACGGCGTCACGGCTGAGCGCACAGTCCCCGTGCCCCGTTCGGGCGCTGCGCCTCGAACCCGCGTCAGGAATCCGTTCGGGTCGCGTCGGGGCGGTCGATGTGGATCGACCCGACGCCACCCGCCCCAACTGCGCCGTTCCGGGCCCGTGGCCCTATCGTGACCGGCATGCAGTCCTACACGATCGGCCAGGCGGCACGGCTGCTCGGCGTGAGCCCGGACACCGCACGCCGCTGGGCCGACGCGGGCCGGATGGCGACCCATCGCGACGAGGCCGGACGGCGGCTCATCGACGGCAGGGACCTGGCGGCGTTCTCGGTCGAACTGGCCAGGGCGGGCGGGGGCGACGAGGAAGCGTCGTACACCTCGGTGCGCAACGCCTTCCCGGGGATCGTCACCGCGATCAAGCTAGGCGATGTCGCGGCCCAGGTCGAGATCCAGGCGGGCCCGCACCGGCTGGTCTCCCTGCTGACCCGGGAGGCCGTGGAGGAACTGGCCCTGGAGGTCGGCATGGAGGCCACGGCCCGGGTGAAGTCGACGAACGTACACATCGACCGCGTGTGAGAACGACCCCCGCCCGGCTCAGCCGGTCGGGGTCCGCACGGCGCACCGGTAGCGCCCGTCCAGGCGTATGGCGTTGATGCCGCTGATGTGCCGCGCCCCGCACCGGTCCTGAGGGAGCACCAGCTGGGGCCCGTGCCGGTCGAGCGGGGTGTCGTCGATGCTGACCGCGAGCAGCACGGGCGCATGGGCGAAGTCCGGGTCGATCTCGGCCCAGGACAGCAGCGCGCGGTGCCCGTCCGTGCCGTCGACGGCGATGAGGAAGCGCAGTCGGTCCTTGCGCCGCACGGGATCGAAGCCGGGCCCCGCGTCGGACAGGACGTCGTACAGCAGCGGCCCGGCGAACCGGTGGTGCTGCGTTCCGCTGGTGGCGCACTCGAAGGCGACCCGTACCCGGTGCTGCGGCCAGGCGAGCAGATCCGGCACCGTGAGGCGGGCCGGCCGGGTCAGGTCGCCGGTCAGGGCGAGTTCGGCGAGCGTCACGTGCGACCACCTCCCGGATGACGGTACCCACGGCACGACTCCGCGCAAACGCAGATGCCCGGCTTGATCCGTCGCTTCTCCAGCTCATGCGAGGCAAGTGAAGGCTCATGCCTGGCAGATGCGGCAGTATCATCTCATCGCGGCACGGCCCGCTGCGGCCGTGGCGGAGCGCGACCGCCTGTCCGAGGCTCGAAGGAGTAGAACCGTGATGACCCGTTCCGAGCGCCGGTCCCGGCGGATGCTGCAAGTGACCGGCGCGGGAGCCGCCGCCCTGATGGCGCTGAGCGCCTGCTCCTCCGCGGACGACTCGTCGTCCACGGACGACTCCGCGTCCGGCTCCTCCTCTGCCTCGCCGAAGCTGTCCGGCACGGTGACCGTGTTCGCCGCGGCGTCGCTGCAGGAGAGCTTCACCGAGTTGGGCGCCACGTTCGAGAAGCAGCACCCGGGCACCAAGGTCACCTTCAACTTCGGCGGCAGCGACACGCTCGCGGCGAGCATCACGGGCGGCGCGCCGGCCGATGTCTTCGCCGCCGCGAGCCCGAAGACGATGGCGATCGTGACGGACAAGGGCGACGCGGCCGGAACCCCGGTCACCTTCGTCCGCAACCAGCTGGAGATCGCCACCCTGCCGGGCAACCCCGACAAGGTCTCCTCCCTGAAGGACCTCACCAAGTCCGGTCTGAAGGTCGTCCTGTGCGACAAGACCGTGCCGTGCGGCGCCGCCGCCCAGAAGGCCCTGGAGGCCAGCAAGCTCAAGCTCACCCCGGTCTCCTACGAACAGGACGTCAAGAGCGCCCTGACGAAGGTGGAACTGAAGGAGGCCGACGCGGCGGTCGTCTACAAGACCGATGTGAAGGCCGCGGGCGACAAGGTGGAGGGCGTGGACTTCCCCGAGTCGGCCGAGGCCGTCAACGACTATCCGATCACCCTGCTCAAGAACGCGCCCAACGCCGAGGCGGCCGGCGCGTTCATCGCCCTCGTACGCTCCGCCGAGGGCCGGCGGGTGCTGGGCGAGGCCGGGTTCCTCAAGCCGTGACCCGGCTCGACGCGTCCGGCGCCGCGCCCCGCGCCTCGAAGGGCGGGCCGCGGCGCGGGGACGCCCGCGCGCCGGGCCGGCGCGGTGTGCCGCTCCCGCTCCTGCTGCCCGGCGTCGTCGCGCTGACGTTCCTGCTGCTTCCCCTGCTCGCCCTGCTCGTCCGGGCCCCGTGGGGCAGCCTGCCGGAGCTGCTGAGCAGCACCAAGGTGTGGCAGGCGCTCCAGCTGTCGCTGATCACGGCGACCGCGGCGACCGGGGTGAGCCTGGTCCTGGGGGTGCCGCTGGCCTGGCTGCTGGCCCGCACCGACTTCCCCGGCCGCGGTGTCGTACGCGCCCTGGTCACCCTGCCGCTCGTGCTTCCCCCGGTGGTCGGCGGTGTGGCCCTGCTCCTCGCCCTGGGCCGCAACGGAGTCGTCGGGCGGTGGCTCGACTCCTGGTTCGGCATCACGCTGCCGTTCACCACGACGGGCGTGGTGATCGCCGAGGCGTTCGTCGCGATGCCGTTCCTCGTCATCAGCGTCGAGGGCACGCTGCGCGCCGCCGACCCGCGCTTCGAGGAGGCGGCCACCACCCTCGGCGCCTCCCGGTTCACCGCGTTCCGCCGGGTCACGCTGCCGCTGATCGCCCCGGGCATCGCGGCGGGCGCGGTCCTGGCCTGGGCCCGTGCGCTCGGTGAGTTCGGCGCGACCATCACGTTCGCCGGCAACTTCCCCGGCCGCACCCAGACCATGCCCCTCGCGGTCTATCTGGCCCTCCAGAACGATCCCGAGGCGGCCATCGCACTCAGCCTCGTCCTGCTCGCGGTCTCGATCGCGGTACTGGCCGGGCTGCGGGACCGCTGGCTGACCACACCGTGACACCCCCGTCCCCACGCCGTCCACGCGCGTGCCGCGGCGGCAACGCCGTGCGAAAGGCCACGGACACGATCCGGGAGCGCTCCCGCGGCGTACGGCCGTACGATCGCCGGTACGAGCAGCCGCATCCGTACCGTCCACGCCCCGGCCCGCCGCGCCCCCGCCGCACGGCACCACCCACCCGACGACCGCCGCGCCCACCGGCCCGGTCGATCCGGTCCCGCCCGCCCGACCTCTGGATGTGCACCCCATGACGGACATCGACGACACCACGGCCGGCCTCGTCGCCGAGGGCACCCGCGGTGACGGGCTCGACGCCCGGCTCGTCGTCGACCGCGGCTCCTTCCGCCTCGACATCACCCTGCGGGCCGCGCCCGGGGACGTCGTGGCCCTGCTCGGACCCAACGGCGCCGGAAAGACCACGGCCCTGCGCGCCCTAGCCGGTCTCACCCCGCTCACCGGCGGCCATCTGCGGCTGGACGGCACCGCCCTCGACCGCACGGCCCCGGAGTCACGCCCCGTCGGCGTCGTCTTCCAGGACTATCTGCTCTTCCCGCACCTGTCCGCCCTGGACAACGTGGCCTTCGGCCCCCGCTGCCGGGGCGCGACCAAGGCCGAGGCCCGCGCCCTGGCCGCCGCCTGGCTGGACCGCATGGGCCTGGCCGAGCACGCGGGCGCCAAGCCGCGCCGGCTGTCCGGCGGCCAGGCCCAGCGGGTCGCCCTGGCCCGGGCCCTGGCCACCGGCCCCCGTCTGCTGCTCCTCGACGAGCCGCTGGCCGCCCTGGACGCCCGCACCCGGCTCCAGGTGCGCGCCCAGCTGCGCCGCCATCTCGCCGAGTTCGAGGCGATCGCCGTCCTGGTGACCCACGATCCGCTGGACGCCATGGTGCTCGCCGACCGGCTCGTCGTGGTCGAGCACGGCCGCGTGGTCCAGGAAGGCTCCCCCACCGACATCGCCCGTCATCCGCGCACGGACTACATCGCGCAACTCGTCGGCCTCAATCTCTACCGGGGCCGGGCCGAGGGCCACACGGTACGGCTGGACGGCGGGCCCGCCGTCACCACGACCGAGGACCTGTCGGGCCCGGTCTTCGTGGCCTTCCCACCGGGCGCCGTCACCCTCCACCGGGACCGTCCCACCGGCTCCAGCGCCCGCAACCTGTGGCGCTGCGAGGTGGCCGGCCTGGAGACCCACGGCGACCAGATCCGCGCCGACCTGACCGGTGAACTGCCGCTCGCGGCCGACCTCACCACGGTCGCCGCCGCGGAACTCGATCTGCGCCCGGGTGCCCCGGTGTGGGCGACGGTCAAGGCGACGCAGACCCACGCCTACCCGGCCTGAGGTGGCGGCTGCGGCTACGGTGGGGACCGCCAGGGGCCCATCGACCCCGAATCCCCCACATCCTGCGAGGCGTTCCCATGAGCCTGAGCATCCGCAACCAGCTCCCCGGCACCGTCACCGCCGTCACCCCGGGCGAGGTGATGGCCACGGTGAAGGTCCGCCTCACCGGCGGGCAGGACCTGACCGCCGCGATCACCCGGGAGGCCGCCGAAGACCTCGGTCTCGCCACGGGCTCCGCCGTGCGCGCCCTCGTGAAGTCGACGGAGGTCGCCCTGGCCACCGCCCCGGTGGAACGCGTCTCGATCCGCAACCAGCTGCCCGGCACGGTCACCTCCATCGCCGCCGGCGGCGCGATGGCCTCCGTGAAGATCGCGGTCGAGGGCGGCGAGCTGACCTCGGCGATCACCAGCGAGTCCGTCAGCGACCTGGGTCTGTCGGCGGGTTCCGCCGTCCTCGCCCTGATCAAGTCGACCGAGGTGTCGCTGGCGACGGCCTGAGGACACCGTGGTCCGAACTCCCCGCACGGTCCTGCCTCCGCGGGGGCAACGCGTGAGGATGCCCGCCCGGTCCTGCGGCGGGCACCCTCACGCGTTCGCCCGGCTCAGTCCTCGTACGCGTCCGGCGGCGGGCAGGAGCAGACCAGGTTCCGGTCGCCGAAGGCCTGGTCGATACGGCGGACCGGCGGCCAGTACTTGTCGGCGGCCGAGACACCCGCCGGGAAGACCGCGTCCTCACGGCTGTAGGGGTGGGTCCACTGCCCGCCGAGCGCCGCCGCGGTGTGCGGGGCACCCCGCAGCGGGTTGTCGTCGGCCGGCCACGCGCCGGAGCCGACCTTCTCGATCTCCGCACGGATCGCGATCATCGCCTCGCAGAACCGGTCCAGCTCCGTCAGGTCCTCCGACTCGGTCGGCTCGATCATCAGCGTACCGGCCACCGGGAACGACATCGTCGGCGCGTGGAAGCCGTAGTCGATCAGCCGCTTGGCCACATCGTCCACGCTCACGCCGGTCGCCTTCGTCAACGGGCGAAGATCGATGATGCACTCGTGCGCGACCAGGCCGCCGGGGCCGGTGTAGAGGACCGGGTAGTGGGGCTCCAGACGCTTGGCGATGTAGTTGGCGGACAGCACGGCCACCTGCGTGGCCCGCCGCAGCCCCTCGCCGCCCATCAGCCGGACGTACGCCCACGAGATGGGCAGGATCCCCGCCGAGCCCCACGGAGCGGCCGAGATGGGGCCGACACCGGTCTGGGGACCGGCGGCGGGCTGCAGCGGATGGTTCGGCAGATACGGCGCCAGGTGCGCGCGCACACCCACAGGACCCACGCCGGGACCTCCGCCGCCGTGCGGGATGCAGAACGTCTTGTGCAGGTTGAGGTGCGAGACGTCACCGCCGAAGTGGCCCGGCTTGGCGAGCCCGACCAGGGCGTTGAGGTTGGCGCCGTCCACGTACACCTGGCCGCCCGCCTCGTGGACCTGGGCGCAGATGTCGGCGACGTGCTCCTCGAACACGCCGTGCGTGGACGGGTAGGTGATCATCAACACGGCCAGCTCGTCGCGGTGCTGCTCGATCTTCGCCCGCAGGTCCGCCACGTCGATCTCGCCGTCCTCGGCGGTCTTGACGACGACGACCCGCATCCCGGCCATCACGGCGCTCGCGGCGTTGGTGCCGTGCGCGGAGGACGGGATCAGGCACACGACGCGCCCCTCGTCACCGTTGGCGCGGTGGTAGCCCCGCACGGCCAGCAGACCGGCCAGCTCGCCCTGCGAGCCCGCGTTGGGCTGCAGCGAGACCTTGTCGTAGCCGGTGACCTCGGCAAGCCGCTCCTCCAGCTCGCGGATCAGCGTGAGATAGCCCTGCGCCTGCTCGGCGGGCGCGAACGGATGCAGCTGCCCGAACTCGGGCCAGGTCACCGGCTCCATCTCGGTGGTCGCGTTGAGCTTCATCGTGCAGGAGCCCAGCGGGATCATGCCGCGGTCCAGCGCGTAGTCGCGGTCGGCCAGCCTGCGCAGATAGCGCAGCATCGCGGTCTCGGAGCGGTGCTGGTGGAAGACGGGATGGGTGAGGAACGCGTCGGCACGCAGCAGCGCCTCGGGAAGCGCGTCCTCGGTGGCCGCGTCCAGCGCCTCGATGTCGCCCCGCACGCCGAAGGCGGCCCATACGGCGCCGAGCCGGTCCCGGTCGGTCGTCTCGTCGCAGGCGATCGAGACGTGGTCGGGGTCGACCAGGCGCAGATTGACGCCGTTGTCGCGCGCTGCGGCGACGATCTGCGCGGCGCGGCCCTGCGCCCTGACCGTCAGCGTGTCGAAGTAGGCGCCGTGCACGGTCTGGAACCCGCCGCCCGCAAGACCCGCAGCGAGCAGCGCGGCGTACCGGTGCGTGCGCCGGGCGATGGCCCGCAGCCCCTCGGGTCCGTGGTAGACGGCGTACAGGCCGGCCATCACCGCGAGCAGCACCTGCGCGGTGCAGATGTTGCTGGTGGCCTTCTCACGCCGGATGTGCTGCTCACGGGTCTGCAGGGCGAGCCGGTACGCCTTGTGCCCGTCGGCGTCGACGGACACGCCGACGAGGCGGCCCGGCAGGCTGCGCGCGAACTTCTCGCGCACGGCCATGTAGCCCGCGTGCGGCCCGCCGAAGCCCATCGGCACGCCGAAACGCTGGGTCGTACCGACGGCGATGTCCGCGCCCAGCTCGCCCGGCGACTTCAGCAGCGTGAGGGCGAGCAGGTCGGCGGCGACGGTGACGAGCGCGCCGAGTTCATGGGCCCGGTCGACGACCGGCGCGATGTCACGCACCGCTCCGGAGGCACCGGGGTACTGGAGCAGTACGCCGTTGATCTCCCGCTCGGCGATCTCGGCCGGGATGCCCTCGCTCAGGTCGGCGACGACGACCTCCACGCCGGTGGGTTCGGCACGGGTCCGGATCACGGCGATGGTCTGCGGCAGCGTGTCCGCGTCGACCAGGAAGAGGCCCTTCTTGTTCTTGCCCATGCGCCGGGACAGGGCCATCGCCTCGGCCGCGGCCGTGCCCTCGTCGAGGAGGGAGGCACCGGAGGTGGGCAGTCCGGTGAGGTCGGCGACCATGGTCTGGAAGTTCAGCAGGGCTTCGAGCCGCCCCTGCGAGATCTCCGGCTGGTACGGCGTGTAGGCGGTGTACCAGGCCGGGTTCTCCATGACGTTGCGCAGGATGACGGGCGGCGTGAATGTGCCGTAGTAGCCGAGCCCGATCATCGATCCGAGGACCTGGTTGCGGTCCGCGAGGGAGCGCAGCTCGGCCAGCACCTCAGCCTCGGTGCGCGGGCCCGGCAGGTCGAGCCCGTCGGCGTTCTTGATCACTTCCGGTACGGCTGCGGCGGTCAGCTCGTCGAGCGAGCCGTAGCCGACCTGCGCGAGCATCTTGGCCCGCGCCTCCTGGTCGGGCCCGATGTGCCGCTGCTCGAAGGGGATGCCCTGTTCGAGCTCGAAGAGCGGAGTGCGATGGGCGGTCATTGCGGAGGCCTCCTGGTCTGACGCGACCTTCGAGGGGCGCCCCGGCGCGGGCACCCCGACGGCCTCCCCCTCTGTCATCTCGACCTGAGAGCTTCACCGCGTCACCCGAGGGTGCGCGGCTTTCCCCGTCGGTGAGAGCGGGAGCCGTCGACACCCGCCCTGCTTTCCAGAGTGACCTCGTCCATGCGGTACGTGAGCCTGAGAGATTCCGGGGAGGATTTGCTCCTTCGGCGCCTCCGACGTTGTCCGGAGGACTCTCCCGCACGGGGTCAGCAGCCGCTTGCCAGCGTACCAGCGAGGTCAGCGACGGGGCTTCGAGTGGCCGCGTCCCCGAATCTGCTCTTTTGTAGTGCTTACGAATGATCTGCGACCATGAGGAGGGCCCGGTGCAGACCGACATCGATCCGCGCAACCTGATCGGCCGCAAGGCGTTCGACCGCAACGGCACCAAGATCGGCACCATTGACGAGGTCTATCTCGACGATGCCACGGGCGTGCCGGAGTGGGCGGCCATACGGACCGGCCTGTTCTCCAGGGACGCCTTCGTCCCCCTTGAGCCCAGCGAGTTGGTCGAGGGCACCCTGCGCGTCCCCTTCGACCGCGCCCTCATCAAGGACGCCCCCGACTTCGGCGTGGGCCGCCACCTCTCCCCCGAGCAGGAACTCCAGCTCTACCACCACTACGGCCTGGACGTGGCCGCACCGCCACCCCCACACCCGGACCACACCTTCGGCCACCTGGCAGACCACGACGACGGCTGACACCCCCCGGCTCCCTGTACGGCCCAACGCCCCCGTCCCACGCCCACCCGGCCCCCTCCCTCCCACAACCGGCCACACCCGACGCCCTCTCCGCCACGCCGTCCACGCCACAACCCGCCGCACCGGTCGCCGCCCTTCACACCACCGCCCACTCGCCTGCCCCTTCCTCCGGCCGCGCCCACGAACACCCCCGCACATCCGCGCCCACCTCCCACCCCGCCGACCAACGCGCCAAGAACACATCCCCGCACCCCGTGGCCCCGGCCGCCCGCGCGGCCTCGTCCCGGGACGCCTCGGGACCCACGGCGATGACGACCAGCGGGACGGGCCGCCCGGGGTCGCTGAGCTTTTCCAGTTCGGCGACGAGCGCGGAGCGGGAGATGCTGCCCGGGTCCTCGTTCACCCCGTCCCTCAGCCCGACCAGCGCGTTGAACCTGCCCTTCGCGTACGACGCCGTCGCCGCCCGGTACGCGGCCAGCGTCGTGTCGTACAGGCCCGTGGCGCCGCCCGGCACCGGTTCGAGGCCGCCGAACGCCGCCGACAGCCGGTCCCGCTGGGTGCCCCCACCTGTGGCCCCCTATGACTCGCGCCATCCCCACCGGCATCCCGCCTGCCCTCCACCACCCCACCGGCATCCCGCGCGCCCCCCGCCACCCACCGGCATCCGCCCCTTGCCTGCGCCCCCGGCGCCCCAACGGCCCGTCCGGATACCGACACCCGCCCCCACCACCGCACCCTCAATCACCACACCCCAGCCACCGCACCCCAGCGGCCGCACGACCGCCGAGCACACCCGCGGCGGCAGCCGCACACCCCACATGGCCCCGGCGACCCCGTCGGCGAATCCCACCGGGCCCCGCCCGGCGCCCCCGCTTCAGCCGCTGTCTCGCACTACCGTCGGCCCACCACCGGGTCCCCCCACCGCTCCACCCTCGCTCCCCTGCGCTCCTCCCGGCACCAGTGGCAGCGGATCCGCCGGCTCAAGGTCGGGATCGTCGACCCGGAACGTCCGTACCCGTCCCGGCTCGGACCCCGGTGTCTCGAATCTGACCGTGACCCGCCCCAGGCCGCTGCCCTGCACCCAGCCGTGTCCGTGGTCGGCGTGCCGCACATCGTGCCCCGCGGGCCAGTGCCGCTCAGCGGCCGACGGCGGCTCTTCCATGGCCTCGGTCACGCTCTCCTCCGGCACCGCCTCGGCCAGTTCCCCCGCCGCCTGCGCGAACAGGTCCTCCTGCGTGTAGTCGGCGAGGCCGGAGACACCGACCCCGAGCAGCCGTACCCCGCCCGTCGTGTCCACGGAATCCAGCAGCCGGGCCGCCGCCTCCCGCACCACCGCGGGATCGTCCGTGGGCCCTCGCAACGTCTCCGATCGGGTCAGCGTGGAGAAGTCGTACCGCCGTACCTTCAGCACGATGGTCCGCCCGGACAGTCCCGCCTCGCGCAGCCGCCGCACACACCGGTCGGCCAGCCGCTGCACCTCCAGGCCGACCCGGACCCGATCGTGGATGTCCACGTCGTACGTGTCCTCGACGGACACCGACTTGGTCTCCCGCTCGGCCACCACGGGCCGCTCGTCGTGCGCCAGCGCCATCGCGTACAACGAGTGCCCGTGGGCCTTGCCCAGCAGCCGGACCAACTCGTCCTCGCCCGCCTCGGCGATCTCCTCCACCGTGGCGATCCCGGCCCGCCGCAGATGGTCGCCGGTCGCCGGGCCCACCCCCGGCAGGGTCCGCACCGACATGGGCCCGAGCAGGGCGCGTTCCGTGCCCGGTTCGATCAGTACCAGACCGTCCGGCTTGGCCTGCTCGGAGGCGATCTTCGCGAGCATCTTGGAGGCGGCGAGCCCGACCGAGCCGGTGAGCCCGGTGACGGCCCGTATGTCCGCGCGCAGCTTCACTCCGGCCAGCCGCGCCGATCCCTCGTCCCAGGCCGTCCCGCCGGCCTCCAGGTCCACGAACGCCTCGTCCAGGCTCAGCGGCTCCACCAGCGGTGACAGCTCCCCCAGCAGCCGCATCACCTGCTCGCTGATCGAGCGGTACAGCCCGAAGCGCGGCACGAGGTAGGCGGCGTTGGGGGCCAGCCGGCGCGCCTGCGCCATGGGCATCGCCGAGTGGACCCCGAAGACCCGCGCCTCGTAGGAGGCGGTGGCGACCACCCCACGCGGCCCGAGCCCGCCCACGATGACGGCCTTCCCGCGCAGGCTCGGCTTGGACGCCTGCTCCACCGAGGCGAAGAAGGCATCCATGTCGAGATGCAGGATCGTGGGCGTGTTCCTCACATCTCCGATGCTGCACCACGCCACTGACAATGCCCCGCCGCCGGCCGACGACACGGCCGGGGACCAGGCCAGAGCCCCCGGCGCGGAAGCCCCGGAAACCCCAGCCACCCCACGCAGCCCCGGCGAAGGAAGCAGCCACCCCATGAGACCAACAGGGGACCTCGGCCGCCCCCGCGGACCGCAGGCACACACAGGCCCGCCGCTCGGACCGGCAGGGCCCCCAGTCGGCCCACGCAGACCGACACAGGACCCCAGCCACGCCACGCAGACCGGCAGAGAACCGCAGCCACCCCGCCCAGACCGGCAGGGGACCCGCGCCGTTCAGACCGCCCTGTTGCGTCGTCGTGCCAGCTCGTCCGCGGGGTTGTGCCCGACCAGCGTCTCGCCGGTGTCGATGCGCTCCCCGTGCAGCTGGGAGAGGGCGCTTTCCACGTCCCGCCAGACCACTCCCACGGCGATGCCGAAGACGCCCTGCCCGCCCTGGAGCAGCGCGTGCACCTCGTCGGGCGAGGTGCACTCGTAGACGGTGGCCCCGTCACTCATCAGCGTCATGCGCTCCAGGTCGCTGAAACCGCGTTCCCTGAGGTGCTGGACGGCGCTCCGGATGTTCTGCAGCGACACTCCGGTGTCCAGGAACCGCTTGACGATCTTGAGGACGACGACGTCCCGGAAGCTGTACAGCCGCTGCGTCCCCGACCCGTAGGCGGGCCGCACACTGGGCTCGACGAGGCCCGTGCGGGCCCAGTAGTCCAGTTGCCGATAGGTGATGCCGGCCGCCGCGCAAGCCGTAGGCCCCCGGTAGCCGATCTGCTCGGATGTCATGGACACCGCCCCTCCGCCGCCCGGTACGGCCGTGGGCCGTTGCGGGGCGTGCTCGGCCGCGCCGCTGCCGGATGGGGGGTACCCCCCGCTGGGGCGGAGCCGAGCGCTTGAGGAAGGGTACGGACCGCTCTCCCCGAAATCGCGTCCGGGGGCACCCCCAGCCGTACCGTCGCCGCTGCTTCTCACGCCGACCTCCGTCCTTGACCTGCCTTCACGACGGTAGGCAGTCGCCAGGAGTGCGTCAACGATCGCCACACTCGCCACGCCGAGTGATAATCACCCTAAGAGTGGTTTGCCGTGCCCCACCGCGGGGAAAGGCTAGCCGAATGCGCTCGCGGGGAGCCGCAGGACGCTCTCAAAGGCCGCAGGCATGTGCCCGGCCGAGCCCCCGTCACGGGACCGTCCACCAGCACCAGCCCGACGCGGACCCCTGGTCCGCCGGGCCGGGCCGCCGGACTCACTGGCTGCTGGTGCCGAAGTCCTCGGGCGAGATCTGGTCGAGGAACTCGCGGAACTTCTCCACTTCGTCCTCCTGCTCGTCCGGAATGGCGATGCCGGCGTCGTCGAGCACCGTGTCACTGCCGTAGATCGGTGTTCCGGTGCGCAGTGCCAGCGCTATGGCATCGGACGGACGGGCGCTGACCTCGACCCCGCTGGCGAACACCAGCTCCGCGTAGAAGACGCCCTCACGCAGATCCGTGATGCGTACTTCGGTGAGCTCCTGACCGACGGCTTCCAGCACGTCCTTGAACAGGTCGTGGGTCAGCGGCCGTGCGGGAGCCATCCCCTGCTGGGCGAAGGCGATCGCGGTCGCCTCCCCCGGCCCGATCCAGATGGGGAGGTACCGGTCGCCGCCCACTTCACGCAGGAGCACGATCGGTTGGTTGGAGGGCATCTCGACCCGGACACCTACGACATCGAGCTCGTTCACACAGCAACCCTAGGCCGTGCCCGGGACGTTTGGGTAGTCGGGCAGGGAACGGGTGCGCGATGTGGCCGACGGAGCACCGGCGCCGCTCACGGCAGCCGCACGCCCAGCGCGGTCTTCACCAGCGCCGCGTGCAGCCTGACGGTGAGCGCCGCCAGCTCCCTCGTGCGGGCCTCCGCATGGGCCCTGGTCTGCGGGTTCCGGTGGCGCCTGAGCGGGGCCACCACCTGGTCGACGAGGCCCGCCTCGCGGTCGGCAGCGGCCTTCATCACCCGAAGGTGGCGCGGCTCGATCCCGAACCGACCCAGCTCGGCCACAAGGGAGGCGACGGTCACCGCTTCCGCGTCGTACACCCCGTCCTCCAAGGGGGCGAGAAGCCCGTACGACTCCCACTCCTGGAGATCGTCCTCTTCGATCTCGGCGGCGGCCAGCAGCTCCGCCCGCCCGATCCGGGCCGCCGTGCGCCCCTCGACGGGCTCCAGGGCGTCCTCGGCGTCCCGCTGCCGCCCCATGACCGGCAGCTGTACCGCCTCGCCCCGCTCCACGGCGTCAAGGTGCTCCCGGATCACCTTGAGCGGCAGATAGTGGTCCCGCTGCATCCGCAGGACGTGGCCCAGTCGCTCGACGTCGCCGGCGCTGAACTTGCGGTACCCCGAAGGGGTCCGCTGCGGCTCGACCAGGCCCTCCGACTCCAGGAAGCGGATCTTGGAGACGGTGACCTCGGGGAACTCCTCACGCAGCACGTTCAGCACAGCGCCGATGCTCATCAGCCCGCTGTCCCTGGCGGTGGTGCCGTGTCCGGCACCACCGCGCGGTGTTTGAAGCATGGACCTTCCCTGGAGTCCCCCCGGACGGTGTCCGGGGGGCTGGTCAGATGCCGTGCCGGCTCGCGTAGAAGACCAGCCGGTACTTGCCGATCTGCACCTCGTCACCGTTCGACAGAGCGACCTGGTCGATCCGCTCGCGGTTGACGTAGGTGCCGTTCAGACTGCCCACGTCGGCCACCGTGAACGAGCCGTCGGGAGAGCGCCGGAACTCCACGTGACGGCGCGAGACCGTCACGTCGTCCAGGAAGATGTCGCTCTGCGGATGACGGCCGGCCGTGGTCAGGTCCCCGTCCAGCAGGAAGCGGCTGCCCGAGTTCGGGCCGCGGCGGACCACCAGGAGCGCCGAGCCGAGCGGCAGCGCGTCGACGGCGGCCTGCGCCTCGGGAGAGAGCGCCGGCAGCTGTGTCTGCCCGGTGGTCTCGGCGTCGTACGCCTCAAGACCGGAGATGGAGATGGTGGACGTCGTCTCCGACGGCCGCTCGGCGGCGGCGCCGGCACGCAGCGGCGCGCCACAGTTGGAACAGAAGCGGGCGTTCTCCGCGTTGCGGTTACCGCACCTCGTACACACCAGGACCGACATGGACGGATCCTCCTGCCGCGGCTGCCCCGCCGGGACATTGGACGCGTACGGGCCGGGGGTAAACCCTCCACCCGCACTTGAGGTTGACGGTTGCCCGAAACCTATGCCGCTGGACTGGGCAGGGTCAACAGACGGCGCGCCCTGACCTCCGGAAATGTCGCCGCCCGGGCCACCCAGCTGGTCCCGGAACAGCGGGCGCTGGCCCTCTGCGTCAGGCTGTGCGCGGTGGCGGGCGGTCGCGTTGCCGCCGCCCTCTCGCGCGCTCTTGCCGAACAACTTCGCAAACAACTTCACGGGCGATTCCCCTTGACCGAAACAGACCCGCCCGTGGGGCAGGACGAACCCTGATTCCATACACCGGTCGACCCGGACATCCTCACAACGTCCGTATCCACCAAACAGTTTCCACCACGCACCACCCCTTCGGTGCGCCGACCCCCCGCAACCTCATGCCCCTGCCGGACCTCCGCCATGCACTGCCGATTCACCGGGAGGACGACCGAGCGTAGTCAGGCTGCTTCACCGGTCGCAAGGCGTCAACAATGATCTTGTCGGACCGCTCGATGGTCACGGTGGCCTGCTCCTTCTCCAGAGTCTGCACCACGCCTCCCGGAATGTTGAGCGCCGGCTCAAGGTCCTGCGGCTTGCCGATGACCTTGAAACGATAAGGGGCGTTGATCTTGTTCCCGTCGACGCTCACGCTGTTGCCGGAGTCGGTGAAGTACGTGCCGGCGACGATGCGTACGCCGTTGACCTGGATCGCCTCCGCGCCGGCCGCGCGCAGCTCCTGGATCGCGTCGAGCAGCATGTCCGCCTTGACCGTTCCCTTCGAGTCGTCGACCGTCATCGTGATGCCGGGGCCCTGCGCCGCCACGGTGCCCGCCAGAATGCCGAGTTGCCGCTCCTTCTCGGCCGTCTGCCTGCGTGCCTCCTGGGCCTGGTCCGAGCTGTTCTCCAGCTCCTGACGCTGCTGTTCGAGTCCCGTCTTCTCGTCCTCAAGACGCTGCGTACGGTTGTCGAGTTCATCGAGGATGCGCACAAGATCTTCCTGGCGGGCGCCGCGCAGCGCATTGTCGCTGTCGCTGTTCGACGCGACCTGTACGGCCAGCCCGAAGCCGAGGCCGAACAGCAGCAGGGCGACGATGAGTTGCGCCCGGGAGACCCGCGGCGGCCACAGGCCGTCGACCAGCCGCTGGCGGCCGGTCAGCTCCTGCTCGGGCTCCTTGGTCCGGGGCTGCGGCACGGGGCCCGGCGCGGGCACCTCGTCGGGCAGTTCCCTGCGCAGCCTGTTCTCCGACTGCTCGTCCTGCTTGCTCATCGGCCTCACGCCCGGAACACATGCCGCCGGATGGCCGCGGCATTGGAGAAGATGCGGATGCCGAGGACCACGACGACACCGGTGGACAGCTGTGCGCCCACGCCCAACTTGTCACCCAGGAACACGATCAGGGCGGCCACGACCACGTTCGACAGGAACGAGACCACGAAGACCTTGTCGTCGAAGATCCCGTCCAGCATGGCCCGCAGACCGCCGAATACGGCGTCGAGCGCCGCGACCACGGCGATCGGCAGATACGGCTCGACGACCGCCGGAACCTCCGGACGAACCAACAGCCCGGCCACGACTCCCACGACGAGGCCCAGTACGGCGATCACGATGTGCCCTTCCCAGTGTTCGGCTGTGCTGTACGTACGATCACACTCGGCGCGGCGGGCAGCCGAAGGTCGCTCTCCACGGAGATGTCGGCCCGAATGCCGTAGCCGTCCTCAAGGGCATGCAGATACAGTCCGTCGGCGCCGTCCTGGAACCGGGTGCTGAGCTGGTCCCCGTCCCCCACCGCCAGCACCGTGTAGGGCGGCACCAGCGGCTTGTTGTCGACCAGTATCGCGTCGCCCGCGGCCCTGATCGCGGACAGGGCGGTCAGCCGCTGCCCGTTGATGGAGACGGCCTCCGCGCCCGCCGCCCACAGCCCGTTGACCACGCGCTGCATGTCACGGTCGCGCACCCGGCCGGTGTCGGAGAATCCGGATGTCGTGCGCGGGTTGCCGTCGCCGCCCGTGGTGGCGTCCTTCGCGTCGTTCACGACGAGCTTCACTCCGGGGCCGTGCACCGCCACGGCGCCCGAGAGGATGCCCACGAGATCGGCCTGCTCGCTGCCGCCGCTCTGCCGCAGAGCGGCCCGCTGCCGGGCGCTCACATCGTCCCGCAGCTTGTCGACGCCGCCCTCCAGCCGGTCCGCCGTCTCGGTCTCCCGGTCGATGCGATCGAGCAGTTCCTGCCGTTCCTTGGCGACCACGGGCGCCGCCACGCGGGCCTGGGCCGCTCCGACGGTCACGACGAGCGCGGCGAGCACCAGACCGCCGGCGAGACCGAGCTTCGCCCGGAGCGTCTTCGGCAGGCCCCCTTCGCCCTGGGTCTTCCTGCGGGCGGCGGCCTCGGCGTACCCGTCGTCGAGGCTGTGATCCATGACGTTGGTGATCAACGACATGGAGGCGTCCGGGCGCGCGGGCCGTGAGGCCGGTGTGCTCCGAACGGGGGGATGCTGCGGCATGCCGCACATCGTCGCACGTCGCGAGCAGTACCTCCGAATGGCCCCACCGGCGTGCCGGACAGGCCCCCTTGGGGACACATGTCCGGCACGCGCGCGTGCTGGGGGTTTCAGCGCCCGGCGCTGTCCACCACGGACGACCACTCGTCGAGCAGTGCCTGGGCGGATTCGTCGTCCGGTCCCTCCGCCCACAGATGAGTGACCGCCTCCGCCGGGTCGGGCAGGACCATCACCCAGCGACCGTCCGGCTCCACGACCCGCACGCCGTCCGTGGTGTCGACGGACCGGTCTCCGGCCTCCTCGACGACCCGCCGCATGACCAGCCCCTTGACGGCCCACGGAGTGGCCAGATCACGCTTGAGGACGTGCGCCCGCGGAATCCGCGCGTCGATCTGGCTGAGCGTGAGCTGCGTCCGGGCCACCAGCCCGATCAGCCGTACGAAGGCCGCCGTACCGTCGTAGACGCCGCTGAACTCCGGGACGATGAACCCGCCCTTGCCGTCTCCTCCGAAGATCGTCCCTTCCTCGCGCCCCACGCGCGTGAGGTCGTCGGGGGACGTCGTGGTCCACTCCACCTGGGTGCCGTGGTACGCGGCCACCTGCTCCGCGATCCGCGTCGTGGTCACCGGCAGCGCGACACGGCCGCTGCGCCGCTCCGCGGCCACGAGATCGAGCATCACGAGCAGTGCCCGGTCGTCCTCGATGATGCGGCCCTTCTCGTCGACGAGGGACAGCCGCTCGCCCACCGGGTCGAACCGCACCCCGAAGGCCGCCCCGGAGGACGCGACGATCTCACCGAGCCGCACCAGCCCCGCGCGGCGCATGTCGCCGGTCTCCGTGGGCCGCGCCTCGTCCAGGCCGGGATTGACGGTCAGGGAGTCCACCCGGAGCTTGCCGAGCAGGCTGGGCAGGACGAGACCCGCACTGCCGTTGGAGGCGTCCACGACGACCTTGAGCCCCGACTCGGCGATCCCGGTGGTGTCGATGTTCCGCAGCAGCGACCCGGTGTACGAGTCGTAGACGCTGGCCGGGAAGTGCAGGTCGCCGATCTCCCCGGGGAACGCCCGCCGGTACTCCTGCCGGGCGAACACCCGGTCCAGCTTGCGCTGGCTGGCCTGGGAGAGGTCGGCGCCCTGTCCGTCGAAGAACATGATGTCCACCGAGTCCGGCACCCCCGGCGAGGTCCGGATCATGATGCCGCCGGCGCTGCCCCGCGCGGTCTGCTGCCGGGCCACAGGCAGCGGCACGTTCTCCAGGTCCCGTACGTCGATGGCGCTGGCCTGAAGGGCGGAGATGACCGCGCGCTTCAGGGCACGCGCGCCCCGCGAATGGTCACGGGCCGTCGTGACGGTCGTCCCCTTCTTCAGGGTGGTCGCATAGGCGCCGGCCAGCCGCACGGCGAGTTCCGGTGTGATCTCCACGTTCAGGATCCCGCTCACGCCACGCGCGCCGAACAGGTGTGCCTGACCGCGGGACTCCCAGATCACCGAGGTGTTGACGAACGCACCGGCCTCGATCGTCTTGAACGGATAGACCCGCACATTGCCCTGAACGATCGATTCTTCACCGATCAGGCACTCGTCGCCGATGACCGCGCCGTCCTCGATCCTGGCCGCGCGCATGATGTCGGTGTTCTTCCCGACGACACAGCCCCGCAGATTGCTGTGCTGTCCGATGTACACGTTGTCGTGCACCACGGCCCGGTGCAGGAACGCCCCGCTCTTGACGACGACATTGGACCCGACGACCGTGTGCTCCCGGATCTCGGCGCCGGCCTCCACCTTGGCGTAGTCGCCGATGTAGAGCGGCCCGCGCAGCACGGCGTCCGCGTGCACCTCGGCGCCCTCGGCCACCCACACGCCCGGGGAGATCTCGAATCCGTCGATCTCCACGTCGACCTTGCCCTCAAGGACGTCGGCCTGCGCCTTCACATACGACTCGTGGGTGCCGACGTCCTCCCAGTAGCCCTCGGCGACATAGCCGTAGACCGGCTTGCCCTCCTTCATCAGCTGGGGGAAGACATCACCGGACCAGTCGACGGGAACGTCCGGCTCGACATAGTCGAAGACCTCGGGCTCCATCACGTAGATGCCCGTGTTCACGGTGTCGGAGAAGACCTGCCCCCAGGTCGGCTTCTCCAGGAAACGCTCGACCTTGCCCTCTTCGTCGACGATGGTGATGCCGAACTCCAGAGGATTGGGCACCCGCGTCAGACACACCGTGACGAGCGCGCCCTTTTCCTTGTGGAAATTGATCAGGTCGGTGAGGTCGAAGTCGGTCAGCGCGTCGCCGGAGATGACGAGGAAGGCATCGTCCTTCAACGCCTCTTCGGCGTTCTTGACGCTTCCGGCGGTACCGAGTGGCTTCTCCTCATTGGCATAGGTGAGCTCCATTCCGAGCTCTTCGCCGTCACCGAAGTAGTTCTTGACGAGCGAGGCCAGGAACTGCACGGTGACCACGGTCTCGGTGAGCCCATGCCTTTTGAGCAGCCTCAGGACGTGCTCCATGATCGGGCGGTTGGCCACGGGCAGGAGCGGCTTGGGCATGCTTGAGGTCATCGGGCGAAGGCGTGTGCCTTCACCACCGGCCATCACGACGGCCTTCATGTCGGAAGCGTCCTCCTCCAAGAGACGAACGGTCTAGCCGACTTCACCCGTCAAGATTGTCCCGCACTTTTCCGCCGAGGGCCATCGAGCCGGTACGTCCGGACAATCGCCGAGTTCAATCGGCCATGGTGTCCGCACGGATCAGTCGGCGGACCTGCACTACATAGAGCACTCCTGCCCACCAGTACAGCGTCGTACCCCATCCGGCGAACGCCCATCCGAAAATAGCAGCGAGTGACGAGATCCAGCCGGTTCCGTCACTGAGCAGGAGCAGCGGGAAAGCGTACATCAGATTGAAGGTCGCGGCCTTCCCCAGGAAGTTCACCTGCGGCGGCGGGTAGCCGTGACGCCTGAGGATGCCCACCATCACCAGGAGGACCAGCTCTCTCGCCAGGAGTACGGCCGTGAGCCAGAGCGGCAGGATCTCGCGCCAGGTGAGGCCGACCAGCGTCGAGAGGATGTAGAGCCGGTCGGCGGCGGGGTCCAGGAGCCGGCCGAGGCTGCTGATCTGGTTCCAGCGCCGGGCGAGCTTGCCGTCCAGGTAGTCACTGATCCCGCTCAGCGCGAGCACCAACAGTGCCCAGCCGTCGCTCTTGGGGCCGCCGAACTCGGGCCTGAGGATCAACCACAGGAAGAGCGGTACGCCGACGAGACGCGCCATGCTGAGGATGTTCGGGATGGTGAGGACCCGGTCCGTCTGGACTCGGGTCTCCTGGACCTCCACCCGGGGGCCTCCTGTGGGAAAAGAACCGACGACTCTCCCTGACCCTACCTCACGCAAAAAAGCTCCGGCCCTCGGGCTGTATGCCCAAGAGCCGGAGCTATAAAGGGA
>NZ_BAAJXA010000028.1:0-126523 GCF_057537855.1 Streptomyces diversicolor | reverse complement strand
TTTGGAGATGCCGTCGGCCGAGAGCACCCGCTGGCGGGCGAACTCCACCAGGATCGACGGGTAGGTCATCACGGTCACGCCGCCCGCCAGGGCCAGCGAGCACTCCTCGTTGCGCAACGCCTGCGCCGCCAGATGGATGGCGACCAACGACGACGAACACGCCGTGTCCACCGAGACCGCCGGCCCCTCCAACCCGAACACGTATGAGATCCGTCCGGCTGCGACACTGGCCGCGCCGCCGATGCCGACGTAGCCGTCCAGCGTGGCCGGGTTGAGGTTTCCGGCGCTGTCGTAGTGGTGGTACATCATGCCCGCGTACACGCCGGTGTCGCTGCCGGCCAGTGAGTGAGGGTTGATCCCCGCGTGTTCGAAGGTCTCCCAGGCCGTCTCCAGCAGGATGCGCTGCTGCGGGTCCATGGTGGTCGCCTCGCGGGGCGAGATGCCGAAGAGGTCGGCGTCGAACAGGTCCGCGTCGTGCAGGAAGTTGCCCGCGCGCGCATACGTGTGCCCGGCCGCGTCGGGGTCGGCATCGTAGAGGTCCTCGGGCCAGTTCCGGTTGACCGGGAAGCCCGACAGGGCCTCACCGCCGTCGGCCACCAGTCGCCAGAGGTCGGCGGCCGAGCGGATGCCGCCGGGGTAGCGGCAGCCCATGCCCACGATGGCGATGGGTTCCGTGGAGCCGGCAATCAGCCGTTCGTTCTCGTGACGGAGCCGCTGATTTTCCTTCAACGAGGCTCTGAGCGCCCTGACGAGGTCTTCCTGTGAATTACTCACACACTCTCCCACGGTCGATCGCGGACGAGCCAAAATGGCGCCACACTGAGCCTCGCCCGATGAATGAGACGGTGAGCTCATCCGGCCGGCGAGCCAAACAATGGTTTTTCGCCTTCGATTCTTTATGGGAGGGGGCGGGGCGGACAACCCTTAGATCCCGCGAGCGCCCCCTAAGTCGGGGGTGACAGAAGCTCGGCGGGAAGGTGGATCAGTTCGGTCCGGCGGCTTATCCCGAGTTTGCGGTAGATCTGAGTGAGATGCTGCTCGACGGTGCTGATTGTCAGGAACAGCTCGCCGGCGATGTCGCGGTTGCTGCGTCCGGCCATGGCGAGCAGCGCCACCCGTTTCTGGCTGGCGGTCAGCGCGGTGGCGGAGGTACGTCCGGTCCGCTCGCCCAGGCCGGCCTCGGCCAGGTAGCCGCGTATCTGCGCTTCCAGTTCGGTATCGGCACATTCCTCCGCGAGTCGCAGGGCGGTGGTCAGGGTGGCGCGGCCCTGTTGCCGGTCGGCGCAGCGCAGTTGCTCCACGCCGGTGTCACACAGCGTGTAGGCGAGTTCGATGCGGGCGCCCGCGTTCTCGTGCACGAGCGCCGACTCACGCAGCAGGTCGAGCCGGAACGGGGAGTCGGCGAGGGCCGCGGCGCGGCGCAGGCTGATGCCCAGCACCCGGGGCGCGGCGCAGGCGCGGGCCAGCCGGACCTCCTCCAGGGCCAGCGCGAGGCCCGCGGGTCGGTCACCCGAGGCTGCCAGCGCGTACGCCGCGCCGGAGCGCCAGAGCACGACGACCGAGTTGTCCATCCGCCACGAGCTGAGCGCTCTTCCGCAGCCGATGAAGTCGGCGTATGCCTCGTCGTGGCGTCCCGCGGCGAGGTGCACCTGGCCGCGGGCGTAGCGGTGGTAGAGCCACAGTGCGCTGGTGGGGGGTGGTTCGACCGCCACCCGGTCGAGTACCTCACTGTCGTGCCTGAGGGTGGCCACCAGTCTGCTCCACTCGATCACCAGCCGCCAGGGCGACGTGGCGAACTTCTCGGCGGCCAGTTCCAGCGCGTGCGCGTTGTGCCGGGCCGATGCCTTGAGTGAGCCGAGTTGGCGCTCCACGGTGGCCTGAATGGTCAGGAACATGGACTGCCAGGCGGCTCCGGAGCTGCGCCGGGCCTGCTGGGCGAGCCGTCGGCTCCAGGTCGCGGCGCTGTCCAGGCGGTCGGCGTGCAGCAGTGCCCAGATGGCGGCCAGCGCGCCGTGGAAGGTACGGGGCCCCAACTCCAGTGTGGAGAGCGCCCATTCGGCGCGCGGGGCGACCTCGTAGGCGGGCATCCCGTTGAGCGCCGCCGCCAGCGCCTCGGTGGCGACCGTCAGCGGCGGGGTGTCGCCGATGCCGTTCCAGGTGCCGGCCGTCGGGGCGGCAGGTGTGCCGAGCTCGCCCGGGAACAAGCATCTGATGAGCGTGCGTACGCTGCGGAACGCGGTGGCGTCGGCGTCGGACGGCAGCGGGCCTCGCAGTAGGGAGAACGCCGCGCCGCCCTGGCCCACCCAGCACAGTTGCTCGGCGAGGAGCAGCCGTGAGGAGGCGTCCAGCCTGCGCCGTACGGCGGCGCGCAGGCGCACCAGTACCCAGGAGTCCGGTGGCTCCGGCGGTGTGTCCGCGGCCCCTTCGAAGATGTGCAGCAGCCAGATCTGCACCGCCGACCAGCGGGCCGGCTCGACCAGGCGGTCGAGCAGCCGTGCGGCGAGCCGGCGGCGGGCCGGCGCGTGTCTGAACTGCACCGGCGTGGCATCGTTGTCAAGGAGGCCGTGTTCGGCGAGGACCGCCGCGCAGCGGTCGAGCCTGGGCCGGGGGATACGGGCGAGTCCGGCGAGACGTTCGTAGGGCACCGTACCGGTGGCGATGCTCAACAGCAGTGCCACGGGGAGCAGTTCGTCATCGAGATGGTCGGCGGCATGGGCGACGGCGCGCGCGAGCCGGGGGCCGTCCGCCGCGCGGACGGCGGAGACGTAACCGGCCTCGGGTACAACCTGACCCGAAGTCAGGTCCATCAAGTCCTCTGCCAGCGCGTGGATCAGGGGCTCGACGCCGCCGGTGGCGTCGAGCAGGGCCTGCACGAAGGCGACGTCGGGAACGCGGCCGAACGCGGAGGTGAGCGCCTTGCGTGCGCTCGGCCAGCTCGCGCTGGTCAGCGGCATGACCAGTCCGGGCCGGGGATGAGAAGCAGCGAGAGTACGGAAACGGATAAGTGTCTTGAATCCATCAACATCTCCCCGTATCCCTCACACCACGGGCTACGGACCCCGAGGCGAGGCGCGGACCACTGCGTACGGCCGTCGATAATAGCCCCTATTCAACCGTCGAGCCAATGGGGCACGCGATGGAGCGCAGGCTGTGAATCCCCTGCTTCACCTCTCACCAATCGCGTAGTTCATCCCGATGTAACTGGCAGGTTATCCTTGGCGAACTTTTGACCCCGGGGACGGCCGCGCGCCAATCCCCCGCCCGGCTCCATGGACCGTACTTCACGTCTGCAAAACCGTGAAATCCGGGGCACCGGTTGTATGCGAAAGCGGGGGCACCCACTGCGCCGGCATGCACCACGGGACACCGTACGCCTGCCGACTTCGAAAAGCCGCGTTCACAGGAGCCGCATTATTAGGGGGCGGTAGGGGCTGACGGGCCCGCCGGCTTCCTCCTTATTGTGTGTTCGGCCCATCCGCCGGTGACCTGGAAGAGGAACTCGCGATGGCTCTGATCCCGGCTCCGCCCACGCCCGCTTCGGACAGCACCGATTTCCGCGACCCGGACCTGCGTCTTTCGGGGCTGCTCGACCCCGGGTCCATGGCCCCCTTCGGTCCGGTCGACGGCTGCGGCGTGACCCGGGTGACGGGTCTGATCGACGGCGCGCCCGTGGTCGCGTTCTGCACCGATGCCACGTCCATGGGCGGGGCGCTCGGGGCGGCCGGCGCGGACCGTATCGTCGAGGCCACCGAGTTCGCCGTGGAGCACGGCCGGCCCGTGATCGGGGTGTGGCACTGCGGCGGCGCGCGGCTCGCGGACGGTGTCGAGTCCATGGACGGCGCCGGGCGCATGTTCCGGGCCATGACCACCGCCTCCGGCCGGGTGCCGCAGATCTCGGTCGTGGTCGGTCCGGCCGCCGGCGCCGCCGCGTACGGCCCCGCCCTCACCGACTTCGTCATCATGTCCGAAGCGGCCCGGGTCTTTGTCACCGGACCCGACGTGGTCCGTGCCGTCACCGGCGAGACCATCGACATGGCCGGGCTCGGCGGCCCCGAGCCCCACGGGTCGCGCTCCGGCGTGGCACATGTGGCCGTCGGCTCCGAGGCGGACGCCTACCGCACGGCGCGCGCCCTCACCGGCTACTTCGCCCGGCCCGGCGCAGTGGCCTCCGGTGCGCTCGGTGACCGCGCCGACCCGGCCGGCCTGCTGCCCGACTCGCCCCGGCGCGCCTACAACGTGGTACCGCTGGTGCGCGCCCTGCTCGACGACGACACCTTCCTCCAGATTCAGCCGCGTTGGGCCCGCAACATGGTGGTCGGCCTCGGCCGGCTGGCCGGCCGCTCGGTCGGCGTCGTGGCCAACAATCCCCTGTACAAGGCGGGTTGCCTCGACTCGCTGTCGGCGGAGAAGGCGGCGCGGTTCGTCCGCACCTGCGACGCCCTCGGGGTGCCGCTCCTCGTGGTCGTCGACGTGCCCGGATATCTGCCCGGTGTGAGCCAGGAGTGGGACGGCGTCGTGCGGCGCGGCGCCAAGCTGCTGCACGCGTTCTCCGAGACGGTGGTCCCCCGGATCACGCTGATCACCCGCAAGTCGTACGGCGGTGCGTACCTCGCCATGAACTCCCGCCCACTGGGCGCCGACGCGGTCTTCGCCTGGCCGGACGCCGAGGTGGCGGTGATGGGCGCCGAGGCCGCGGTCAACGTGCTGCACCGCCGTACGCTCGCCGCCGCCGACGCCGCCGAACTGCCCGCACTGCGCAGGCGCTTGATAGAGGAGCAGCAGCGCAAGGCCGGCGGCCTGGGCCGGGCGCTGTCGCTCGGCGCGGTGGACGAGGTGGTGGCACCGGCCGACACCCGGCGCCGCCTCGCCCGGGCACTCAAGGACCTGCCCGCGCGCCGCGGAGCGCACGGCAACATCCCGCTGTGAACATCCCGCTGTGAACATCCCGCTGTGACGCGCCCTTACGACCGGAGAGACTTCGTGGTGAATGCTATGCAGCTGCTGTCCACAGAACCCCTGGCCGTGACCGGTCTGGCGCTCCCGGCCGCGGACGGGGAGCCGGTCCCCGACCCCGCCGTTCTCACGGCGCTGGGGATCGGCGACGGCGACATCGCACACCCCGGGCTGCTGCGGCGGGTGTGGCAGGCGCTGGAGGATGCCCGGACCGTGCCGTCGCAGCTGCGCGGCACCCCGGTCACGCTGCTGCTGGCCGACGGCGCGGACGAGGTGCGCCGCGCGTTCGGTCTCGCCGACGACGGCTCTGACGACACGGGCCATCACGGCGGTGACGGCGAAGGCGGCGGTCACGGTGACGGCGGCGGTCTGATTCTCGCCGGCGGGCCGGACGGCATCGCGGTGTTGCGCCCGCTGGCCGGGGCACTGGCCGACGGCGACCCGATCCGCTGCGTGGTCGGTGCCGTGACCGGAGCCATGGCCGGAGCCGGCAGGGGCGCTGAAACCGGCGACGCGGACGGCGGCGACGCGGACACCGACGTCGCCGAACACGTCCGCGCGGTGCTGGCGCCGTACTGGCCCGGTCTCCCGGCCGCCGTCGGCGCGGCGCCCGGGAGACCGGCGGAGGAGCCCGGCACCGGGCCGTTGTCACCGCCGTGGGTGCTGTCCGCGCCCACCCCGGCCGGCCTCGCCGCCCGCGTGGCCGACCTACGTGATCTGCTCGCCGGCCCGGCCACGCCCTGCTCCACCCCCACATCTCCGCCACGCGATGCCGACCTGGGCTGGTCGCTGGCGACCACCCGCGAGGAGTTCCCCTACCGGGCCGCTGTCTTCGGCGCCGACCGGGCCGCCGCACTCGACGGGCTGGCCCGCGGGGAGCACGGCACCGGTACCGCCACCGGGTTCGCCGAAACGGCGCCCGGCGTCGTGTTCGTCTTCCCCGGCCAGGGCCCGCAGTGGCAGGGCATGGCCGTGGAACTCCTCGACACCAACCCGGTGTTCGCCGCCCGGTTCCACGAGTGCGTCCGGGCCCTTGAGCCGTATCTGACCTGGCGGATCGAAGACGTGCTGCGCGGCGCGCCGGGCGCGCCCGCCATGGTCGCGCTCGACGTCGTGCAGCCGACGCTGTTCGCGGTCATGGTGGCGCTCGCCGCCATGTGGCAGGACCTCGGGGTACGCCCGGCGGCCGTGGTCGGGCACTGCCTCGGCGAGGTCGCCGCCGCCTGTGTCACCGGGGCGCTGTCGCTGGACGACACCGCCCGCATCGTCACCCTGTGGAGCCAGGCACAGGCCACCCTCGCCGGGCACGGCGACATGATGTCGGTACCGCTGCCGGCCGACCGGGTCACGGCGCTGCTCGCCGACTACGGCGACGATCTGGAGCTGGCCGGGATCAACGGCCCGGCCCTGGTCACCGTCTCGGGGCGGGCCACCGCGGTCGACGACCTGCTGACCCGGCTGCGTGCCGAAGGGGTCCGCGCCCGCAAACTCCCGGTCGGCTTCGCGGGCCACTCCGTCCAGGTCGAGACGCTCCGCGAGGATCTGATGGCCGACCTCGCCACGCTGCGTCCCCGGCTGCCGCAAGTGCCGTACTTCGCCACGCTCGACGGTGTATGGCTCACCGACGACCGGCTCGACTCCGAGTACTGGTACCGCAATCTGCGCGAGTGCGTCCGCTTCGACCGGGCGGTGGGCGAGGTCCTGGACGCCGGTCACCGGCTGTTCCTGGAGATCAGTCCGCACCCGGTGCTCACGCTCGCCATGGAAGAGGTGATCGCGCAGCGCGGCGTGGACGCCACCGCGCTGGCCGGCCTGCGCCGCGACGCGCCGGGCGCCGATCAGGTCGCCGCCGTCCTCGCCGAGCTGTACGTGCGCGGTGTGCCGGTCGACTGGCGGGCCGCGTACGCGGGCTGGCGGCCACGCACCGTGCCGCTGCCCGGCTATCCGTTCGACCGGGCCGCGGGTACCGCCACCGCGGTGGCCGACGGGCCGAATCCGCGCTGGGCGGCGCTGGCGCCCGACGACCTGGACGCCGAACTGCTGGCGCTGGTCCGGGCGGAGGCAGCCGCGGTCTGCGGCCGCGAGCCGGAGCCCGGTCTGACGTTCTGGGAGCAGGGCTTCGAGTCGGTCACCGTGGTCGAACTGCGCCGACGGCTCGCCGACGCCACCGGGCTGCGGCTGCCGGTGACCCTGCTGTTCGACCACCCCACTCCGCTCGCCGTGGTCGCCCGGCTGCGCGCCGAGCTGACCGGCGCCGCCGAAGAGACGCCCGGCGTCGAACCGGCATCCGCCACCGAGCCGGCATCCACCGCCGGACCGGCGCACCCAGGTGGCACCCCGCACCCCGGTGGCGCCGACGACGATCCCGTCGCCGTGGTCTCGATGGCCTGCCGATTCCCGGGCGGCGTGCGCACCCCCGAGGAGTTCTGGCAGCTGATCGTCGGCGAGCGTGACGCCGTCGGCCCGTTTCCCACCGACCGGGGCTGGGGCCGCTGGACCGGGGAGGGCGAACTCGCCCAGCGCGAGGGTGGGTTCCTCGACGTCACCGGCTTCGACCCGGCGTTCTTCCGGATCTCCCCGCGTGAGGCGCTGGCCATGGACCCGCAGCAGCGCCAGTTGCTGGAGGTCGCGTGGGAGACGTTCGAGCGCGCCGGCATCGTCCCCGACGCGCTGCGCGGTGAACGCGTGGGCGTGTTCGTCGGCGCCATGGCCATGGACTACGGCCCGCGTATGCATGAGGCCGGAAACGACACACAGGGGTATGTGCTGACGGGCAACACCGCCAGTGTCGCCTCGGGGCGGCTCGCTTACACCTTCGGCGTGCAGGGTCCGACCGTCACCGTGGACACCGCCTGTTCCTCCTCGCTCGTCGCCCTGCATCTCGCGGTCCGGGCCCTGCACACCGGCGAGTGCGCCATGGCGCTGGCCGGCGGTGCCACCGTGATGTCCACCCCAGGCATGATCGTCGAGATGGGCCGCCAGGGCGCGCTGTCCGCCGGCGGGCGGTGCCGCGCGTTCTCCGCCTCCACAGACGGCTTCGGGCTCAGCGAGGGCGCCGGTCTGGTGCTGCTCGAACGGCTCTCCGACGCCCGGCGCAACGGCCACGAGGTACTCGCCGTCATCCGCGGCAGCGCCATCAACCACGACGGGGCGTCCAACGGCCTGACAGCGCCGAACGGGCTCTCGCAGCGCCAGGTGATCCAGCAGGCGCTCGTCGCCGCCGGACTCGGCTACGCCGACGTCGACCTCATCGAGGCGCACGGCACCGGCACCACGCTCGGCGACCCGATCGAGGCCGAGGCGCTTGTCGACACCTACGGCCGGGGACGTGACCACGGCAAGCCCATCCGGCTCGGCTCGGTGAAGTCCAACATCGGGCACACCCAGGCCGCGTCCGGCATCGCCGGGGTGATCAAAGCGGTGCTGGCCATGCGGTACGGCGTCATGCCGCGCAGCCTGCACATCACCGAGCCGACCCCGCACGTCGACTGGTCGTCCGGCGACGTCTCGCTGCTCACCGCCACCACCCCGTGGCCCGAACTGGACCGGCCCCGCCGTACCGGCGTCTCCTCGTTCGGCATCAGCGGTACCAACGCCCACGTGATCCTCGAAGGCGCCGACGAGCTCGCCGCGCCCCAGGCCGCCGACGGCGCACCCGTGACCGACGTACCGGTGACCGCCGTACCGGTGGTGCTGTCCGGGCTGACCGCGGACGCCGTGCGCGAGCAGGCCGCCAGGCTGCGCGACACGGTCGCCGCCGACCCGCGGGCCCGGCCGGCCGCACTCGGCGCCGCGCTGGCCCGGTCGCGCACCGCGTTCGACCACCGGGCCGCCGTGCTCGCCACCACCCGCGACGACCTGCTGGCCGGTCTTGAAGCGCTGGCCGACGGGCTCCCGGCGGCCGGGGCCAGGACCGGTGAGGTGGTCACCGGCCGGCCGGTGTTCGTCTTCCCGGGCCAGGGCGGGCAGTGGGCCGGCATGGGGCGCGAACTGCGCGACGCCTCGCCGGTGTTCCGCGAGCGGCTGGCCGAGTGCGAGGCGGCCCTCGCACCGTATGTCGACTGGACCATGGACCAGGTGCTGGCGGACACGGAGGAGGCGGCGGCCCTGCTGCGCCGAACCGACGTGGCGCAGCCGGCCCTGTTCGCGGTCATGGTGGCGCTGGCGGCCGTATGGCACTCCTACGGTGTGACACCGGGCGCGGTGATCGGGCACTCACAGGGCGAGATCGCCGCCGCCTGTGTGGCCGGCGCGCTGTCACTCGACGACGCGGCCCGTGTGGTGGCGCTGCGCGCCTCGGTGCTGATGGAGGTGGCCGGCACCGGCGGCCTGGTCTCCGTGCAGGCCGACGCCGAGCGGGTGGCGGAACTGCGCGCGCGGTTCGGGGGCCGGCTGGAGGTCGCGGGGCTGAACGCGCCGACGCTGACCGTGCTGGCCGGTGCCGCGGCCAGCCTCGACGCATTGCTCGACCTGTGCCGTGCGCAGGGCGTGCGCGCCCGCCGGGTCGACATCGACTACGCCTCGCACAGCTCGGCCATGGCCGAGCTCGGCGACCGGCTGCTGCCGCGGATCGACGGCATCCGCCCGCGCTCCGGCGAGGTGCCGCTGTACTCCACGGTCACCGGCGCCCGGCTCGACACCGCCACGATGGACGGCGCGTACTGGCTGCGCAATCTGTGCGCCCCGGTCCGGTTCGCCGACGCGCAGCGGGCTCTGATCGCGGACGGCCACCGTCTGTTCGTCGATGTCGGCGCGCACCCCGTGCTGACGGTGGCGATCCAGGAGAACCTGACGACGACCGGAGTGAGCGGAGCGGCGCTCGGCACGCTGCGCCGCGGCGCGGGCGGCCCGGCCCAGTTCATGACGGCGCTGGCCGACGCGTGGACGCACGGCGCCGATCCCGACTGGGACGCCGTGTTCCCCGGCGAGCGCGGCGATGTGTCCGTGCTGCCCACCTACCCGTTCCAGCGTGAGCGGTACTGGCTGGCGCCGGGTGACGGCCACGTCCGCGGTGGTGCCGTCTCCGGCGCGGTCTGCGTCGACCACCCTCTGCTGGAGGGCCGGATGACGCTGGCCGACGGCGACCGCTCGGTGCTCACCGGGACGGTGTCGCTTGCCGCCCACCCGTGGCTGGCCGGGCACGCCGTGGGCGGCGGCGTGCTGCTGCCCGGCACGGCGCTGCTCGAACTGGCCGCCCAGGCCGGCGACGGCGTCGGCTGCGATCTCATCGAGGAGCTGGTGCTTGAGGTGCCGCTGCCGCTCGCCGAGGACGCCGCGCCCTCCCGGATCCAGATCGTCGTGGACTCGGCGGTTGACGACGGACGACGCCCGCTGACCGTGCACGCACGGCGCTCGGACGACGAGCCGTGGATCCGGCATGCGAGCGGCACGCTGGCACGCTCGGCGACCGCCGCGCCCGACGCGGCGCCCGGCGTGGGAGCCGACCCCGTGCCGCCCGCCGACGCCGAGCGGGTCGACCTTTCGAGGGTGTACGCGCGGCTGGCCGAGGCGGGCTACGCGTACGGCGACGCCTTCCAGGGGCTGCGCGCCATGTGGCGGCGTGGGGACCGGATCTGGGCCGAGGTGCTGCTGCCGGACCAGGTCGCCACCGACGGCTTCCATCTGCACCCGGCGCTGCTCGACGCGGCGCTGCATCCGCTGCTGGTCGGCGCCACCCGCCTTCAGTTGCCGTTCACGCTGAGCGGGGTGCGGCTGCATGCCACCGGCGCGACGATGCTGCGGGTCTGCCTGGAGCGTTCCGGGGACGGACCGGTGCGGCTGTGGGCGGCGGACGCCGACGGAGCGCCCGTGCTGAGCGTGGCGGCGCTGACGCTGCGCACCGTCACCGCCGGGCAGGCTCCCACCGGCGCCGACGGCCTGTTCCGGATCGCCTGGCGGCAGACCACGGGCGCGCCCGCGGCACCGGACGGCGTCACCGTGCTCGCCCCGCCGGACACCCCGGTCGGCGTCGACCCGGCGAGCGCCGCGCACCAGGTCGCCGAGCAAGTCCTCCACCGGGTGCGGGACGTGCTGGACGGGGCCGGACCGGTCGTCGTCACCACGCGTGGCGCCGTGGCGGCCCGGCCGGGCGAGGACACCGATCCGGCACAGGCCGCGGTTTGGGGTCTGCTGCGCGGTGCGCAGTCGGAGCACCCGGGGCGGTTCACGCTCATCGACACGGACGGCAGCCTCGACCCGGCAACGGTCCCGGCGGGCGAACCGCAGGTGTGCGTCCGCGACGGTGCCATGCTGGTGCCCCGGCTCGTCCCGGCCGCGGCCGAGGGATTGCTGCCACGCTCCGACGACTGGCGGCTGGACGTCACGGCTCCCGGCACCATCGACGGGCTCGGCGTGGTCCGGGCGGAGGCGGCGCACGGCGAACTCGGCGAGCACGAGGTGCTGGTGGGCGTCCGGGCGGCCGGCCTGAACTTCCGGGACGTGCTCATCACCCTCGGGCTGTATCCCGGGGACGCCGCGCTCGGCACCGAGGGAGCGGGCGTGGTGCTGGCCACCGGGTCAGGGGTCACCGGCCTGGCGCCGGGCGACCGCGTCACCGGCTTCCTGACCGACGGGTTCGGCCCCCGGGCCGTCACCGACCACCGCAAGCTGGCCCGGATCCCCGACGGCTGGACGTACGCGCGCGCCGCCGCGGTGCCCGTGGCGTATCTGACCGCCTACTACGGTCTGGTGGAACTGGCCGACGTGCGCCCCGGCCAGAAGGTGCTGGTGCACGCGGCGGCCGGCGGTGTCGGCGTGGCGGCCGGCCACATCGCCCGGTACCTCGGCGCAGACGTGTACGCCACCGCACACCCCGGCAAGTGGGACACGCTGCGCGCGCTGGGTTACCCGGACTCACACATCGCAAGCTCGCGCGACACGGGTTTCGCGGACGCGTTCGGCGACGGCTTCGACGTGGTCCTCAACTCGCTGACCGGCGAGCTGCTCGACGCCTCGATCGGCGTGCTGCGGCCCGGCGGTCATCTGCTGGAGCTGGGCAAGACCGATCCGCGTGACCCGGCCACCCTGCCGGATGTCGTCTACCGGCCGTACGACCTGCTGGCAGAGCCGCCGGCCGAGCGGCTGCACGCGATGCTCACCACCGTCCTGCGACTGCTGGCCGACGGCACCTGCCCCGAGCCGCCGTTGACCACCTGGGACATGCGCGAGGCCCCGGACGCGTTCCGCCATCTCCAGCAGGCCCGGCACGTCGGCAAGATCGTACTGACCCTGCCGCCGCCGCTCGACCCCGACGGCACGGTGCTGATCACCGGCGGCACCGGCACGCTCGGGGCTCTGGTGGCCCGGCATCTGGTCACCGCGCACGGTGCCCGCCATCTGCTGCTGGCCGGCCGGCGCGGGCCAGCCGCCGACGGCGCGGTCGAGCTGCGCGCCGAACTGACCGCGCTGGGCGCCACCGTCGCCATCGCGGCGTGCGACACCGCCGATCGCGATGCCCTGGCCGAGTTGCTGTCCGGAGTCGATCCCGGCCATCCGCTGACCGCCGTGGTGCATGCCGCCGGCGTGCTGGCGGACGCCACGATCGGCGGCCTGACCGACGAGCAGCTGCACGCCGTGCTGCGCCCGAAGGCGGACGCCGCCTGGCATCTGCACGAGCTGACCCGCGACCAGGACCTGGCCGCCTTCGTGCTGTTCTCCTCGGCCGCCGGGGTGCTCGGCACCGCAGGGCAGGCCAACTACGCCGCTGCCAACGCCTTCTTGGACGCGCTGGCCCAGCACCGGCACGGCCTCGGACTGCCCGCGACCGCACTGGACTGGGGGCTGTGGGCCACGGCGAGCGGTATGACCGGTGCTCTGAGCGGGGGCGACCTGGACCGGCTGCGGCGCACCGGGCTGCGGCCGATGAGCGCCGCCGACGGGCTGTCCCTGCTGGACGCCGCGCTGCGCTGCCCGGCGCCGCAGCTGGTGGCCGCCCGGCTGGACCGTGCCGCGCTGCGCGCCCTGGACACCCCCGATCCGCTGTTCCGACGGCTGCTGCCCGCCACGGTCGACCGGCACTCCGCCCGGGGTGCCTCCGGCTGGGTCCGGGAGCTGGCCGGCCTCGACGACGCGGAGCGGCGCGCCGCCGCGCAGCGGCAGGTCCGGACGCACGCCGCAGCGGTCCTGGGGCACACGCCGGAGTCCGTCGGCGCGGACCGGACCTTCCGCGACCTCGGCTTCGACTCGCTCACCTCGGTCGAGCTGCGCAACCGGCTCGCCGCCGGCACCGGTCTGTCGCTGTCGGCCGCCGTCGTGTTCGACCATCCGACCGTCACGGCGCTCGCCGATCATCTGCTGTCCCTGGTGGCGGGCGAGCAGTCCGCGGCGTCCGGGCCCGCGGTGGCGCGTGACACCGGCGACGACCCGATCGTGGTGGTCGGCATGGCGTGCCGCTTCCCCGGCGGGGTGCGCTCGCCGGAGGACCTGTGGCGGCTCGTCAGCGACGGGGTGGACGCCATCGGCCCGCTGCCCGCCGACCGTGGCTGGGACCTGGCCGCGCTGCTCGACCCCACAGGTCGGCCGGGCACCACGTACGCGGCGGCCGGCGGATTCCTGTACGACGCCGCCGAGTTCGACCCCGAGTTCTTCGGCATCAGCCCCCGCGAGGCGCTGGCCATGGACCCGCAGCAGCGGCTCCTCCTGGAGACGACGTGGGAGGCGTTCGAGCAGGCGGGTATCGACCCGACCCGGCTGCGCGGCAGCAACACCGGCGTGTACACGGGCGTGGTCGCCCAGGAGTACGGCACCGACCGCCACGACGGCGACGAGGAGACCGAGGGCTATCTGCTGACCGGTCAGACATCGAGTCTCGCCTCCGGGCGGGTGTCGTACGCGATGGGCTTCGAGGGCCCGGCCATCACCGTCGACACGGCGTGCTCGTCGTCCCTGGTGGCTCTGCACATGGCCGCGCAGGCGCTGCGCGCGGGCGAGTGCGATCTCGCGCTGGCCGGCGGCGTCACCGTGATGGCCACCCCGTTCACGCTGACCGAGTTCGCCCGGCAGCGCGGACTGTCTCCGGACGGGCGCTGCAAGGCGTTCTCGGACGACGCCGACGGTACGGGCTTCTCCGAGGGCGCGGGCCTGGTCGTCCTGGAGCGACTGAGCGACGCACGGCGCGCGGGACACCGGGTGCTCGCGGTGCTGCGCGGTTCGGCGGTCAACCAGGACGGCGCCTCCAACGGGCTGACCGCCCCCAACGGCCCGGCCCAGGAACGCGTCATCCGCCAGGCCCTCGCCACCGCCGGGCTGCGCCCCGGCCAGATCGACGCCGTCGAGGCACACGGCACCGGCACCCGGCTCGGCGACCCCATCGAGGCACACGCGCTGCTCGCCACCTACGGGCGGGACCGCCACAGGCCGCTGCTCCTCGGCTCGGTCAAGTCCAACATCGGGCACACTCAGGCCGCCGCGGGCGTCGCCGGCGTCATCAAGATGATCCTGTCGATCGGCGCGGGCACCCTGCCCCGCACGCTGCACGCCGCGAACCCGTCCCGGCACGTCGACTGGCCCCAGGGGCGGGTACGGCTGCTCGACGAGCCCGCGCCGTGGCCGCACACCGGCGAGCCGCGGCGAGCCGCGGTCAGCTCCTTCGGCATCAGCGGCACCAACGCGCACGTGATCCTGGAGCAGCCGCCGGAGCACGCCGGGCCCGCCGGCGCCGAACCCGGGCCCGCCCCCGCCTCGGGGGTGATGCCGGTGCCGTGGCTGATCAGCGCGCGCGGCGAGCCGGCCCTGCGCGCCCGGATCCGGCAGCTGCGCGAGCTGGTCGACGGCACCCCCGGGCTCTCCCCGGTCGCGGTGGCCCGTGAACTGGCTGTCGGACGCTCCCAGTTGGAGCACCGCGCGTATGTGGTGGGCACCACGGCAGAGGAGCTGCGCCGCCGTCTCGACGATCCACGGGACGCCGTCACCGCCACTACCGGCGGTGTCGCGTTCCTGTTCAGCGGACAGGGCGCCCAGCGGGCCGGCATGGGCCGCGAACTGGCCGACGTGTACCCGGTGTTCGCCGAGGCGCTGGACGCCGCACTGGCGCACCTCGAACCGGGGCTGCGCGAGATCATGTGGGGCGACGGGGCCGCGCTGACGCGCACCCGGTGGACCCAGCCCGCGCTGTTCGCCGTGGAGACGGCCCTGTTCCGACTGCTGGAGCACTGGGGCGTGCGCCCCGCCCATCTGCTCGGCCACTCGATCGGCGGGATCACCGCCGCGCACGTGGCCGGGGTACTCGACCTGGCCGACGCCGCGACACTGATCACGGCACGGGCCCGGCTCATGGACGAGCTGCCCGCCGGAGCCATGGCCGCCCTGGAGGGCACCGAGGACGAGATCGCCGCGGCACTGCCCGACGGCGTCACCGTGGCGGCGCTCAACGCCCCCGGCACGGTGGTGGTCTCCGGCGACCCGAACGCGGTCGCCGCGCTGTCCGCCCGGTGGCGCGAGCGCGGCCGCCGCACCCGCGCCCTGGACGTCAGCCACGCCTTCCACTCGCACCACATGGACCCGGTCCTGGACGAATTCCGGGCGGTCGCCCGACGCCTGACCTACCACGAGCCGAACATCCCCATCGTCTCGGACCTCACCGGCCGCCCCGCCGCGGCGGAGCGACTGTGCGACCCCGAGCACTGGGTACAGGCGCTGCGCCGGCTGGTCCGTTTCCGGGACGGCCTCGCCGCGCTGACCGAGCTGGGCACCGAGGTCTTCCTTGAGCTGGGTCCGACGCCGGCACTGAGCCCCCACGTGCTCGCCCCCGGCGTGGCCGTGCCGCTGCTGCGCACCGACCGGCCGGAGCCCGAGAGCCTCACGGCCGCGCTCGCCGCCGCGCACACCCACGGCGTGCCCGTCGACTGGGACACCGTGCTGCCCCCGGCGCCCCCGATCACACTGCCCGCCTATCCGTTCCAGCGCGAGCGGTACTGGCTGACCAGCCGCCCGGAGCGGGCCACGGCGGAGGACGCCGGGTTCTGGACCGCGGTGGACGACGGCGACGTCCGGGCGCTGGCCGACACCCTGCGGGCCGACGAGGACGAGGCCCACGCGCTGGCCACCGTGCTGCCCCGGCTGTCCGCCTGGCGGGAGCGTAGCCGGCGCGGCTCGCGGGCCGACGGCTGGCGCCACCGCGTGACCTGGCGTCCGATGACCGCGGACCCGGCACCGGACCCGGCACCGGCATCGGCATCGGCATCGGCATCGGCATCGGCATCGGCATCGGCATCGGCCGAGGCTCCGTCCGGAACCTGGGTGGTGGTGGTCGCCGACGGCGAGCCGGACGCGGCGTGGCCGGACGCGGTGGCCGCGCTGCTGGCCGAGCACGCCACCGTGGAACTGCTGCCCCTGGCCGGCGAGTTGGACCGCGAACAGCTCGCCGAGCGGCTGCGCGTCGCCGCGCCGAGCGCGGTGCTGTCCCTGCTGCCGATGTCGCGGGCTGGGTATCCCGGCCACCCGGACCTGCCCTGGGCACTGGCCGCCACGCTCGTACTGACCCAGGCGCTGGCCGACACCGGTCTGCACGCACCGATGTGGACACTCACCTCGGGCGCGGTGAGCGTCGGCGCCGACGACCCGGTCACCGACACGGCGGCTGCCCAGTGCTGGGGCCTGGCCCGGTCGGCCGGGCTGGAACACCCGCGCCTGTGGGGCGGCCTCGTCGACCTGCCCGCCGCCCCGCCCAGCGAGGAGCTGCGCGACCGGCTGCGGCTGGCCCTGTCCGGACCCGGCGGCGAGGACCAGCTGGCGGTGCGTCCCACCGGCCTGTTCACCCGCCGTCTGGTACCCGCGCCGGCGGCGGCACGCCCCGGCCGAGACAGCCCCTGGCGCCCCCGCGGCACGGTGCTGGTCACCGGCGGCACCGGCGGCCTGGGCGCCCATGTCGCCCGCTGGCTGGCCGCGAACGGTGCCGAGCGGCTGGTGCTGGTGAGCCGGCGGGGCGCCGCCGCCCCCGGAGCCGCCGCGCTCGCCGCCGAGCTGGACTGCCCGGTCACCGTCGCCGCCTGCGACGTCACCGACCCCGTGGCGCTGGACGAGTTGCTCGTCCGGATCCGCGCCGACGGGCCGCCGCTCCGAGCCGTGGTGCACGCCGCGGGCCTGCCCCAGGACACCCCCGTCGCCGGGACGACGATCGCCGAACTGGCCGAGATCAACGGCAAGGCGACCGCCGCCGGGCACCTCAGCCGGCTACTGGCCGACGACCCGCTGGACGCGTTCGTGCTGTTCTCGTCCGTCGCTGCCACCTGGGGCAGCGCGGGCCAGGGCGGTTACGCCGCGGCCAACGCCGCGCTGGACGCGCTCGCCGAGCAGCGCCGCGCCCGGGGTGCCACCACCACCTCGATCGCCTGGGGGCTGTGGGCCGGGCAGAGCATGGCGACCGACATGCTCGCCCGGGTGGAGCGCACCGGGCTGCGGGCGATGGCCCCACGGGCCGCGATCGCCGCCCTGCAGACGGCGCTCGACCAGGACGACACGACGGTCACGGTGGCCGACGTGGACTGGCCCCGCTTCCTGCGCCTGTTCGCCACCGCCCGAAACCGGCCGCTGTTCGCCGAACTGCCCGCCGCGCGCAAGAAGGGAAACCCGGCGCGGTCCGGCGAGGGCGCCGCCGACGAGGCGGCCAGGCTCGCCGAGCTCGCGCCCGTCGTCCGCTCGGCCCGCCTGCTTGAGCTGGTAGCCGGGCACACCGCGGCCATCACCGGCCGCGCCGCCGATCCCGACACCCGCCGGCCGTTCAGAGCGCTGGGGTTCGACTCGCTGATGACCGTCGAGCTGCGCAACCGGCTCGCCGCGTCGCTCGGCATTGAACTGCCCAGCACGCTGGTCTTCGACTACCCGAGCCCGGCCGACCTGGCCGCCCGGCTCGACACGCTGATCGCCGGCACGCCGGCCCCGGACGCCACGGTCCCGGGCTCCGCGACACCGGAGGCGACCATCGCCACGGCTGCCGACGACCCCGTCGTGGTGGTCGGCATGGCGTGCCGCTTCCCCGGCGGCGTACGCTCGCCCGAGCAGTTGTGGCGGCTCGTCAGCGACGGCGTCGACGCCATCGGTGCTTTCCCCACCGACCGGGGCTGGGACGTCGACACCCTCTACCACCCCGACCCCGACCACCCGGGCACCACCTACAGCGACCGGGGCGGATTCCTCTACGACGCCGGTGAGTTCGACGCGGAGTTCTTCGGGATCAGCCCCCGTGAGGCGCTGGCCATGGACCCGCAGCAGCGGCTCCTGCTGGAGACCGCCTGGGAGGCGTTCGAGTACGCCGGCATCGACCCCGCCCGGCTGCGCGGCAGCAACACCGGTGTGTACGCGGGCGTTTCGGCACAGGAGTACGGCGGCGGAGCCGGCCACGGCCCGGACGACGTGCGCGGGCATCTGGCGACCGGCGGCGCGACCAGTGTCGCCTCCGGCCGCATCGCCTTCACGCTGGGCCTGCACGGCCCCGCCGTCACGGTCGACACCGCGTGCTCGTCGTCGCTGGTCGCCACCCATCTGGCGGCGCAGGCGCTGCGCACCGGCGAGTGCGATCTGGCGCTGGCCGGCGGCGTCACCGTGATGTCCGGACCGGCGGTGTTCCTGGAGTTCAGCCGCCAGCGCGGGCTCGCCCCCGACGGGCGCTGCAAGGCGTTCTCGGACGACGCCGACGGCACCGGCTGGAGCGAGGGCGCCGGACTGCTGGTGCTGGAACGGCTGTCGGACGCGCGCCGGCTCGGTCACCGGCCGCTGGCGATCGTCCGGGCCACCGCGGTCAACCAGGACGGCGCCTCCAACGGGCTGACCGCCCCCAACGGCCCGGCCCAGGAACGCGTCATCCGCCAGGCCCTCGCCACCGCGGGGCTGCGCCCCGGCCAGATCGACGCCGTCGAGGCACACGGCACCGGCACCCGGCTCGGCGACCCCATCGAGGCACACGCGCTGCTCGCCACCTACGGGCGGGAGCACACCGCCGAGCGGCCCCTCCACCTGGGCACGATCAAGTCGAACATCGGGCACACGCAGGCCGCGGCCGGTGTCGCCGGAACCATCAAGATGATCATGGCGATGGGCCGTGGCGAACTCCCCCGCACCCTGCACGCCGCCGACCCGTCGCGACGCGTCGACTGGGACACGGGCCACGTCGCGCTGCTCACCTCGGCGACCGCCTGGCCCGACACCGGCGAGCCCCGCCGCGCGGCCGTCTCATCGTTCGGCATCAGCGGCACCAACGCGCATCTGATCATCGAGCAGGCCCCGCCGGTCGCCGACGAGTCCACGGCAGAACCCGCCGGCGAGCCCCCGGCCGGGCCCGCCGTCCCGCCCGCTCCCGTGCCGTGGCTGCTCAGCGCGCGCACCGTGCCCGCGCTGCGAGAGCGGGTCCGCCGGCTGCGCGCGTTCCTCGACGAGCGTCCCGAGGCCACCCCCGCCCAGGTCGCCCGCGCCCTTGGCACCACCCGGACGCACTTCGAGCACCGGGCCTCGGTGGTCGGCGCCACCCGCGACGAACTGGCGCACCGCCTCGACGGACCGCCCGCCGCCGTACGGCGCGGCGACGGGCGCACTGCCGTGATGTTCCCGGGCCAGGGTGCGCAGCGGGCCGGGATGGGCCGCGAGCTGTACGCGTCGTACCCTGCCTTCGCGGCCGCCTACGACGAGGTCTTGGCCCATCTCGACCCCCGGCTGCGGAAGATCGTCGAAGACGGCGGGGAGCAGCTCGATCGGACCGAGTTCACCCAGCCCGCGCTGTTCGCGGTGGAGACGGCGCTGTACCGGCTGCTGGAGAGCTGGGGCGTCAAACCGAGCCTGCTGATCGGCCACTCCCTCGGGGAACTGACGGCGGCCCATGTCGCGGGTGTGCTGACCCTGCCCGACGCCGCCCGGTTGATCACCGCCAGGGCGCGGCTCATGCAGGCGCTCCCGCAGTCGGGTGCGATGGTCGCGCTGGCCGCGGCCGAGGAGGAGGTCCGGCCGGAGCTGCCGCCGGGCGTCGGCATCGCCGCGGTCAACGGCCCCGGCTCGGTGGTGGTCTCCGGCGACGCCCCGGCGGTCCTGTCGCTGGCCGACCGCTGGCGCGAACGGGGCCGCAAGACCCGCAGGCTGGCGGTCAGCCACGCGTTCCACTCGCATCACATGGACCCGATGCTCGACGAGTTCCGCCGGGTCGCCGAGGAGGTCACCTACCACGAGTCGGCCATCCCGATCGTCTCCGACCTGACCGGCCGCGAGGCCACCGCCGCCGAGCTGGCCGACCCCGGGTACTGGGTGCGGCAGCTGCGCGAGACGGTGCGTTTCCACGACGGTGTCGCCCGGCTGCGCGAACTCGGCGTGACCGTCTTCCTGGAGGCCGGTCCCGACGCCGTGCTCTCGGCCCTGGTGGCGGGCGTCGACGCCGTCGTACCGCTGCTGCGCGCCGGGCGCCCCGAGCCCGCCACGGTCATGACGGCGCTGGCGACCGCGCACGACCACGGCACGCCCGTCGACTGGGACGCGGCCCTGCCGCCTGCGGCGCCCCTCCGGCTGCCCACCTACCCGTTCCAGCGCCGCACGTACTGGCTGCCCAGCGGCCGGACGTCCGGCGCCGCCGGTGAGTCGCCCGCTGCGGTCGGGCATCCGCTGCTGCGGGAGCTGGTGGAGCTGGACGACGGCAGTGTGCTCTACACGGGACGGGTGTCGCGGCGCGCCCATCCGTGGACCGACGACCACGACGTGTTCGGCACCACGGTCATCGCCGGGGCGACCTGGGTCGAGCTGATCGCCTGGGCGGCACGCGAGCAGGGCTGCCCCGAGATCGTGGAACTCAACCACGAGGCGCCGCTGGTGCTCCCGCTCAACCGGGTCACCGAACTGCAACTGCGCCTTGCCGCGCCCGACGAGGACGGTCAGCGGCAGGTCACGCTGCGCTGCCGGGCGGACGGCGCACGCTCCGGCTGGACCGGCCTGGCCCGGGCCGTCGTGGCCGACGGTGCCCCGCTCGACGCGGCTGCGCCGGACACGCTGTGCGTCTGGCCGCCGCGGGACGCCGAACGGCTCGACACGGCGACGTTCTACCGGCGGTTCGAGGAACACGGGTTCTTCCGCTGGGGCCCGGCGTTCCAGTCGCTGCGCGGGGCGTGGCGCTCAGGCGACAGTGTCCTCGCCGAGCTGCGCTTTCCCGAACACACCGACGCGGCCGGGTACGACCTGCATCCGGCGCTGCTGGACGCCTCGCTGCATGCCCTCGGCCTTGACGGCACCCCGGACGGGCTGCTCCCGCCGATCGAGGACGCCGGCCTGCCGACCGAGCGGCCGCGTATTCCGTTCGCCTGGCGGCGGGTGCGCATCCACGGCCGGGGGGCCCGGGTGGTGCGTGTCCGCATGGTCGCCGCCGCCGACGGCGGCGCCGAGCTGACGCTGGCCGACGAGTCCGGGCGGATCGTGGCCGAGATCGGCTCGTTCGTCACCATGCCGATCTCCCGTGACCAACTGCGCGGTTCGCTGACGACCCCGCGGCACGAATCGCTGTTCCATCTGACGTGGGACCGGATCACGCCGCCCGAGCATGACGCCATGCCCCGGACGGTCCGGCTCGGCGCCGGGTACGAGGGTCTGGACGACCTCGCCGCGGCCTCCGTGTCCACCCCGCCGGAGGTCGTCATTGCGCGGGTTCCCGACTCCGGCGACGCGCACCCCGCGTCCGCGGACCCGGCGTCCGTGCACGCGCACACCGCCCGAATACTGGGGCTGATCCAGCGCTGGCAGGCTGCACCGGAACCGGCGCAGGCCCGGCTCGTGGTGCTCACCCGTGGCGGCGTCACGCTGCCGTCGGACCCGGTGCCGCCCGCACCGGCGCACGCGGCGGTCTGGGGCCTGGTGCGGGCCGCCCAGGCCGAGGATCCCGGCCGGTTCACCCTGATCGACGCCGACGAGGAGCCCGCCGACGCGCTGCTGGCCGCGGCGCTGGCCACCGGAGAGCCCCAACTGGCGCTGCGGGGCGGCCAGTTCCATCTGCCCCGCCTCGCGCGGCTGCCCGACGCTCCCGCGCAGCGCACGGTGCGCCCGTTCGACCCGGACGGCACGGTGCTCGTCACCGGCGGCACCGGCACGCTCGGCGGCCTGCTCGCCCGGCATCTGGCCGAGCGGCACGGCGTGCGCCATCTGCTGCTGGCCGGGCGGCGGGGCGTGATCGGCGACGAACTGCGCGACGCACTCGCCGCGCTGGGCACCGAGGTGACGGTCGCCGCCTGTGACACCGCCGACCGCGACGCGCTGGCCGAGTTGCTGGCCTCGGTACCGGCCGCACACCCGCTGACCGGCGTCGTGCACGCGGCCGGGATCATCGACGACGCGGTGCTGGCCGATCAAACGCCCGAGCGGCTGCGGGCCGTGCTGCGGCCCAAGGCCGACGCGGCCTGGCACCTGCACGAACTCACCGCGGGTCTCGACCTGTCCGCCTTCGTGCTGTTCTCCGGCGCCGCCGGGGTCCTCGGCAGCGCCGGGCAGGCGAATTACTCGGCCGCCAACGCGTACCTGGACGGGCTCGCCGCCCACCGGGCCCGGCTCGGGCTGCCCGCCACCTCACTGGCCTGGGGCCTGTGGGAGCAGCCCAGCGGTGTCACCGGGCATCTGGACGACACCGACCGCGGCCGCATGGCCCGCGGCGGTATGCGGCCGCTGCCGACCCGGCTGGCGCTGACCCTGTACGACGCCGCGCTCGCCTCCGGCGTCCCCGCGCTGCTGCCGGCCTGGCTCGACCCGTCCGCGGTGGCCGATCCGGCGGCGGTACCCGCGGTGCTGAAGACCCTGGTGCGCGACGGCGCCCGGTCCGCCGCGGGCGCAACGGGAGCCGCGGCGGCCACCCGGGCCGCCGCCGACGACCTGCGCGGGCTCGGCTCGACGGAGCTCAAGCGCCGGCTGCTCGCCCTGGTCACCGGGCACGTGGCCACGGTCGCCGACTGCGCCGCGCAGGGTGTGGAAGAGCGCCGCCCGTTGAAGGAGCTGGGCTTCGACTCGTTGATGACCGTCGAGCTGCGCAATCGTCTGGCGGGCGCGACCGGTCTTTCGCTGCCGGCCACGCTGGTCTTCGACCACCCCACCCCGGCGGCACTGGCCCAGCACCTGCACGATCTGCTGGGACCGGACGACGCCGGCCCGGAAACCACACAGGAGGAGATCTCGGACGAGGCCGTCCGTGCGGCACTGCTGTCGGTCCCGGTCGCCGCGCTGCGCGACGCCGGCCTGCTCGACGGCCTGCTGCGGCTCACCGCGGCGAAGCCCGGAGACACCGTGGCGCCGGACGTCGAGGAGGCAGCGGACTCCATCGACACGATGGACTCGGCGGACCTGATCCGTATGGCGCTCGGCGGAGGGCACCCGAGCAGCGCACCCCAAGACCCCGCAGCGGGGCGGACGTCCCACGAGGAACGTACCGCCGACCGGACCACCGCACCCAGGTGACCCGGACGGGTCGCTGCCGCCGGGAGGATCTCCCGGTGGCAGAACGGCCCCGTCCGCTGCGGCCCCCCTCCGGCGGCCCCGGACCCCCGGGGCCGCCCGGCGCGGCACAGGACAGCCGCCCTCCCCTCGACTCCCCCACCCCCGACGAACTTGCCCGCAACGGCGTACGCCGCCGGGTCCGCCGTCCGCATGCGTTAGGAGCAGCACCCCGCCATGCCTCAGCAGATACTCGCCGACATCACCGCACACGTAGGGCAGGTCCTCGTCACGGAGGGCGCCACGGTCACCGCCGGAGACACCCTCGCGATCCTGGAGTCCATGAAGATGGAGATCCCCGTCGAGGCGGACACCGCGGGCACCGTCACCAAGCTGGCCGTCATCGAGGGTGACGTGCTCCGCGAGGGGGCTTTGATCGCCGAGATCTCCTGAACACCGCCGTCCCGGCAGCCGGTTCCACCGGCTCATGGGGTCCGCAGGCAAGCGCCTTCGTTCGTGCCGGGGACGTAGAGTTCGCGGTCGGCCAGGGCTCGGGCGGAGGCGTGGGCACTCATACACTGCGCGACCGGACGAACTCCATGGGGGTTTGGCCGTACTGCTTCTTGAAGGCACGGATGAAGTGACTGCTGTCGGTGAAGCGCCACTGTGCGGCGAGTTCCGAAACACTCGGTCGGCCGACCGGCACTGCCAGTTCGAGCCGGGCTTCTTCCAGCCGCCTGCGGCGGATGTACGCGGCCACCGACTCCTCGGACTGGGCGAACGCCCGGTGCAGTGTCCGTACGGAGACATTGAGTTCGCGGGCCAGGGCCGCAGGGGTGAGATCCGGATCGGTGAGACGGCCGTCCACGATGTCCCTGGCGGCTTGGGCCACTGCCGGGGCCAGCCGGGGCTCACGGTCGTCGAACGCCCGCATGAGTACCCCCTTGACCAGTTCGATCAGAGAGTTGCGCGCGGCTTGCACACCGGCGGGCGTGAGGTCGTTCAGCGTCGCGTCGACAAGTTTGGAGTAGCCCGTGAGCAGACGTAATTCGGGCGAATCGGCCGGTCCGACGATCGCCCGGTCGCGGATCAGCGGCCTGAGCGGCGAGGCCGGCAGGATCAGTACCTTCGCCATCGTGTGCGGCTCCACCTCGAACCGCGCCGGAGGGCCGTTGTGCCGCACGATGAACTGCCCGGCCGCCACGGCGGTCTCACCCCGGTTGCCCGGAGGGACGAAGCGCCACGCGCCACGCCCCAGCACATGCACCAGGACCCGGTCTTCGAGGTGGTGGGAGGCGCCCCGGGTACCGCCGGCCATCAACTCACCGTAGACGTCCGAGAGCACCGCGTCGTGCACCTTGGACGCGCGGACCCGGACCCGGAAATCACCCGATCCGACTGGCGCCCAGGGTGGCAGGGGGAGCGCCTCTTTGATCTGTGACTCCCACGCACGCCGGAAGACGTCGAAGCCGTTCGTCCCGGCACTCGGAGCTGTCGTGTCGACGAAGAAGTTCCTCCCAGGCCCTGGTCCCGGTGCCGCTCCGTCGGTCCTCGGTTCGGTGTGTCCCGTGTCGCTCATCTCAACGTCTCGCCTTGCCGGCAACCGATGCTCCCTCGCCGCCGTATTCCACCACGGAACCGGGCACCGGCGCTGACGTCCCATCAGGGTGACGCTGTGGTACAAGCGCACGTCGCGGCGATCTCCGTAAGGTGAGCGATACGGACCATGATGGACGGCGCGCGGGGACCGGGGCGACCGGACCGCACCTGTTCGGAAACGGACAGACAGCGCGCTCGCTTCCATGCTTTCCGCCCCATGGTGAGTACGTGAAGGGCTCCAGCTGTTATGTCAGACACGAATCGCGGCACCGACGTTCCCTTGAGCGATCCCGCCGCCGACGCCGCCGTCTTCGACCTGCTGATCGGCCTGGTCCGCGCCCAGGTCCTCAGGGGCGTGGCGGCGCTGCACATCGCCGACCACCTCTCCGAAGGACCCATGACGGCCGAGGAGTTGGCCAAGCGCGAGGGCAGTCATCCGCGGGCCACGTACCGTCTGATGCGCGCGGCCTCGTCGATCGGTCTGCTGAGCTACGAGGGAGACCACCGTTTCGGTCTCACCGGCCGGGGCCGGCTGCTGCGTTCCGGGGTCCCCGGCTCCATGCGCTCCCTGGTGCTGGCCCAGACCGGCCAGGCGCTCTGGCAGTCCTGGGCCCACTTCTCCGAGGCTGTGCGGGAGGGCGGGGCCCAGACCAAGAAGGCGCTGGGGATGGAGATCTTCGAGTACTACTCGAAGCCGGAGAACTCCGAGGAAGCGGCTCTCTTCGCCCAGGCGATGGGGGACCTGTCCGGCCTGGTGACGCAAGGCGCCGTGGCCGCCGTCTCCACGGCCGGTGTGTCCACCGTCGTCGATGTCGGCGGTTCGAACGGTGACTTCGTCCTCGCGCTGATGGCGGCCGACCCCGAGCTGAGAGGACAGGTCCTCGACCTGCCGCACGTCGTCGAGAGCGCACGCGGCGAGGCCGACAAGCGTGGTCTGTCCGGCCGTTTCTCCGCGGTGGGGGGCGACTTCTTCGTGGAGGTTCCCCCGGCGGACCTCTACCTGGTGAAGACGATCCTGCACGACTGGGACGACGACCAGTGCACGACCATCCTGCGCAACTGCAGGTCTGCCGTGAACGAGGGGGGACGCGCGCTGGTCGTCGAGATGCTCGTCGGCGAGATCGGCAAGCCCGACCTGGCCACCCTGTCGGACATGGCCATGCTCACCTCGACCAACGGTATGGAGCGCGATCTGGACGAGTTCGACGCCCTCTTCGCGGCCTCGGGGTGGCGCCGGTCGAAGACGTACCCGGTGGGCAACGGTTACTTCGGCATGGAGCTCGACACCATCTGAGGGCACTCGATCTCGGTGGCGGCAGGGGTGAGGCTCAACGGGCCCTGGCCACCGTGGCCGGGACCTCCGCCAAGGCGTCACCGGATTCCCCGGCGCATGTGCTCGACATGGTCAACCGAACCATCCCGTCCCGGTCGGCCGCCGCCAGGCGTCCGACCTCAGGCGGGACCGCCTCGGCACCGTACTCGACAGGCGGGCCGGTGCCGGGCTGTCCGCGGCGCTCACACGGCGCCGGCGCGGCCGGCTTCCCGGCCCGGGCCGGTGCCGGCGCCCGCTACCCGACACGGCAGTCCGACGCACCTCCGCGTCGCCGATGGCGACGCGGAGGTCATGCGTGCTCCGCCGGACGTTCTCCACCTTGGCCGGCGGAGCACCGAGCAACTGCCCAGGACCCGCATCCACACGCCGCTGGAAGCCTCAGGGATCAGACACAGGTACTCACGCTTCACCCGCATCGCTGACTCCAGCACGCGGCCGCTCCCCCGCCGACGGCCGGGCACGGCAGCGCCGGATCTTGACCCTTGAGTCCTGACCGTGAACCTTTCGGGCAGCTCAGTGCCACCGATTGCCTCTCGCTCTGTCAGGCGACTTGGGTTCTGGGTCGTGACCGGAGAAACTGATCCCGTGACGTCCCGTGATCCGCGTGGCTCCCTGCTTCTCCTCGTCCGCCCGCGCACCCTGGCCGCCGCGCCCCGAACAGCAGTGACCCAGCGTCGCCGACCGGCCCCCCGCCCCCCGGAGGGCACCCCTCCGCCGGCGGAACTCGCCCGCATGGCCCGCGCCGTCCTGGCGGACGCGGCCCGCGTCACCCGCTGGGCCGACGCCGCCCTCCGCCCTGGCCGCGAGGGCGCGAAACCCGACAGCAAGGGCACCCTCTCCGCCACGACCGTCGAACGGGCCGCCGCCGACCTGGGGCTGACCGTGGCTCAGGTCCAGCACGACTGGGACACGGCACGTCTGGCCGGCCTGGTCAAGATGCACGGTGACAGCACCCGCCCCGGTCAACTGCTTCGGGCCTGGGACCGCGACGACAGCGCCGTACTGCGCGGCTGGGTCGTCCTCTTCGACGCTTGGTCGCTTGCCCACCCGGAACCCACCGACCACGAGCCGACCTCCGTCGCCGACGTCGTCTCGGCCATGCCCCAGGTGCTCTCCTTCCTCCAGCTCTGCGCTGGCCCCGTCCCGGTGGAGCATCTCCTCGACCTCCTCGAACAGCGGGTCACCGAACTGCGCACCGAACGGTGCGAGGCCGCACACGGCCCCCGGCCCAAGTCCACGCCCCAGCCCCAGCCCCAGCCCCAGCCCCAGGACGTCAGCCACGGTCAGCCCGTCCAGGAACCCCCCGATCTGCCGTTGGACTTCGCGGCCTTCTACCAGAGCCGCCAAGAGTTCTTCCATCAGTTCGCGGAGACCCGCCTCGGCAGTCGGCGTGTGGCCGAGCAGGTGGTCCACCAGGCGTTCCTGGAGATCCTGCGCGGCTGGGGCCGGCTGCTGCAGGAAGGCGACCTGGAGCAGCAGACCCTCGTGGTCCTGCACCGCTGTGTCACCGACCGCCTCAGACGCGATAGCCCCACCCCCTCCGCGGCCTCCGCGGCCTCCGCCAACAACGATCCGGCGGAGCCCGCGGAGGACACCGCGCTCGCTCCGCTCCTCGACTGGGCGTTGCGGGCGCTCGCCTCCGTCGGTGCCCTCACCTACGACGACGGGCAGGCCACGCTCACCGCGCTCGGCAGCTGGGCGGTTTGGGTCAAGCTGGAGCAGATCTGCGTCGCCGCGCAGAGCCCCGCCGGGAACATCGAGCAGGGCGCCGAGGACATGCTGCGCGGCTGCGCCCAGCTGCGCCCCCACGCGGCCCGCGCCGAATACCGCGCCTGGCTCGCCGCCCGGCCGGTGGGCAGCGCCGTCACCGAACTCCTCGGCGCCGCCCGGGGCGAGGACGCTCTGCTGCGCGGCCTCGCCTTCGAGGTGCTGCGCGTGATCGGCGCCCCCGCCGAGCCCGAGGTCCGTACCGTGCTCGACGAGCCAACGCTGCGGCCGTACGCCTTGCTGTGGCTCGCCGAGCATGACGGCGCCGACCCCGAGGACGCGTTCGAGGTGCTCACGCGGGCAGAGGCCACCTGGCTGTGGGTCGACACCGCCGCCGCCGTCGCCGACTACGGCGAGGCCCCGATGCTCGTGCGGCACCTGGAGTCCGCGGTGCAGCTGACCATTCCCGCGCTCCTCGACGAGGTGCGCGCCGTCGGCCACCCCCGCACCGTGCAGGTACTGGTCGCACTCGCCGCGGCACACCCCGATCCCGTCCTTGCGAAGGCCGTACGCCGCGCCGCCTTCCAGGTACACACCGGGGCGCCGCCACGCTGCCGGGCTCAACTGACGCTCGTGGATGACAATCCCCGCGCAGGGACCCCCGTACGCCTGACCATGCGGCTGGTGGCCGAGTCCGGGCATCCCTGGGCCCGCCCGGGTGCCCGGCCCCCGCTGGACATTGTGGCCGTGCCGCTGAGCAGTGCGGAGGTTGTGCCGGCCACGGTGCTGTACGGCCCGGGAGACGCCGAATCCGCTCAGTTCCGCGTCGTGGCCGCAAAGCCCGGTACGCACCGGATCCGGTTCACTTTTCTGCACCACGACACCGGTGTCGTCCTGCAGCAGGTGGAGACGAAGCTGGACATCGCGACTGCCGATCCCACGGGTGCGGGGAAGGAACGGCTGCGGCCTCGCAGGGGGAGGTCCTGACCACGTGCCGCGCTCATTGACCACCCGCGTCGTCCAGGACCCTAGTGACGGCTTCCGCTTCCTGCCGCATCTGGAGACGGAGCCGCCCGATCTTCGCGTCAGTTTCGACGTCCTCGGCGGCGACCGGATCCGGGCCCGTATGACGGGAACGCTGGTTCCCGCGCTCGTGGGCACCGAGCACAAGGCCGATCTGATTGCCCGGCCGGATGAGGTCCACGGCGCGGCGGCCCGGTTGTGCGCTCGTTGGAAGGAGCGGTTCGTCGACTTCCAGCCGGTCGACGACCGAGGCCGAGCCCTGCGGGACCGGCGGCGCCCGTACGCGGTGGCCGCGGATCTCAGCGGCGAACCGGAGGACGAGCTGCGCACGGTGGTGGCCGATTTGGCCCGCGGCGGTGAGTCCCTGCTGTTCGACACCCTGCTCCGCGGAGACGATGTGCGGATCCAGACGTTCCGCACCTATCTCCGCTCGGCCTTGTCCAGGGAGGGGCTACGGGTACGATTCGACTCCGATGTGCAGCTTCCCTGGCCGATGCTCTGCACCGGCCAGGAACCCACCGAATCCGCAACGCCCCTCCCCGCCCTCTTCGCCCGCTTTCTCGGCCACCGGCATCAGATCGAGCACACGGGCGACGCCTACGCGTGGATCGGACCGCCCCGTACGGCACAGCAGCGGCCGGCCGTCAGCCTGAACCACGACGTCCGCGTGGGCAGCGCGACCCGAGCGGACGAAGTCGCGAAAGCGCTGGCGGAGGGCACGGCGTGCACCGTGCGCACGACGCACGAGGAACTGGTCCGCGACTTCGGAAACCCGTATCTGGACGAGCAGTTGATGTACTTCTGGTGCCACGGCGAGTTCATCGCCAACGAGCCCGAACCCCACGTCCTGGTCATCAGGCTCACGGATGGCACCCCCTTCGACGGCCACACCGTACGCGAGCTGCGGGCACGCCACCGGAACAGCTGTTTCCGACCGCTCATCCTGCTCAACGCCTGTCATGCCGCAGTCTCCGGGGCGAGCGCGGACCGTGCCTTCCTGGGGCGCATGCTCATCGAGCACGGCGCGCAGGGCGTGCTGGGACCGCATATCGCGATGCCGCAGGCGTTCGCCGCCGAGTACGCGCTTGAGTTCATCAGGCGATATCTGCGCGGCGAGTCGACCGCCGGCAGGATCGCGCACGAGCTGGCCCGGCTCTTCGCGGCCCGGTACCGCAACCCGTTGGGCTTCGCCTACGGACTGCATGGCGGCATGGATTCCCGTCTGGAACTGACAAGTGGAGGTGACGCGTGAGCCGTGCCGCCACGGTCGTCGAGGCCGTCGACCTGGACGAGAGCGGGTGGCTGCTCGACGCCCACACTGGTGAGCCGGTGCCGGACCACCGGCTGCGCCACACCTTCACGGAGCGCCTCGCCCCGCCCGCCTGGGCCACGGACATCTTCGTCTACGTGCACGGCTGGCAGACATCCCCCAACTCCGCCCACCGTGCTGCCGAACGGCTGCTGAACCTGGCACACGACAACCTGAGGACGGCCCCGGACAGGTATCCGGCCTTGACGGCCGAGGGCTTCAGCCCATGGTGTGTTGTGGTGCGCTGGCCGTCGTCCAGCCCGGTCACCCCTACCGGCTACCGCAGGATCCGGGACCGGGCACACGCAATGGGAGCGCGTGACGGCGAAGGACACGCGACGCACATCCTGGGCCGGCTGCTCGGCTATCTGCACGCCGAGCGCGCCGCCCCCGGTGCGGCACCTGTACTGGCCAACCGCGACGGGCAGTACCTCCACCTGGTCGGACATTCCTTCGGCTGCCGGTTCCTGTGCGAAGCGGTGCAGTGGGCGGCGGACCCCCAGCGCGCCGACACACTCGACTGGAGCGCGGCGGGCCGTTCGCCGGACCGCCCGTTCACAGTGGACAGCATGCTGCTGTTTCAGATGGCCGCACGGCGCGACGCCTTCCTCTCGCTCTTCCCATCCATCCTGCCGAGTGACCGGCACGACGGCGCCCCGCTGAGGGGGCCCATCGTCGCCACGTACTCCCGCCACGACCGGGCGACCGGGTTCTGGCACCTGCGGGCAGAACGGCAGCATGGCATCGGGCACTCCGGGATCGGCCCAGCACCAGCGCCCATGTTCACCACACGTCTGCTGCCGCTCGACGAGCGGTATCCGCTCTCCGCGCTCGACCACCACTTCGTGAACGTCGACGCTTCCGACGTGTATGTCCGCGGTCGCCGTCTCAGCCCGGCAGGGGCCCACTCCGACCACGTGCGTCCGGAGTCGGCCCATCTCTTGCTCACTCTCGCGGACTACTCGCGCTGAGCGACCAGTACAGGCGTCCGGCGAAAGGCTCAATGAGGCGTCGCCGACCACACAGCCCGAGGAAGATCTCGGTGCGTTCGGCGTGCTCGGCCCAGACGGGCCCGTGGCAGGGGTGATGGGTGGCCTGCGGACAGCGGGTCCCTGCTCTTCGGCCGGTTCGCCTTCGGCGGGGGCCTCGGGCGACAGAGGGCGGGCTTTGTGGGCGGCGAGTCGGACCGGGGCTGTCGGCGCGCCCCACTGGATCTATTCGGCCCAGGCACGCTCCAGCTGGATGCGGAAGGCGGCGGGCCTTCGCCCGATCAGCTCTGCCAGCGTCGAGTCGACGCTGGTGAACTCGCCATTCCGTGCTGCCGCGAAGATGCTCAGCATCAGGTCGGCGATCGGGGTCGGGGCGCCGTGCGCCAGGACCTGCTCGCGAAAGGCGTCGTCGGGGACGACGGTCCGGGTGAAGGGCCGTCCGGTGACCTGGGACGCGAGCTCGGCGACGGTGTCGAAGTCGAGCGCCGCCGGGCCGGTGAGCGGCGGGGTGGGCCCCTCGAAGCGGGCCTCCTCGGCGAGGATCACCGCGGTGGCCTCGGCGAGGTCGTCATGGCCGGTCCAGGCGACGGGGCCGTCGGCGGGGAGGGCGATGTCGCCGGTGTGGCGGGCGGACTCCAGGAACTGCAGGGCGCTGGCGGCGTAGAAGCCATTGCGCAGCGCGGTCCAGGGCAGGCCGGTGGCGCGCAGCAGGTCCTCGGTTTGGGCGTGGTCGCGGCATGCCTGGAAGCGGGAGTCGTGGGCGGCGCCCATCTGGCTGGTGTAGAGGATGCGGCGGACGCCGGCCTTCACGGCGGCGTCGATGGCGGTGCGATGGCCGCTGACGCACTCCTGGCCCGTGCGGTCGAGGGAGACGAGGAGCAGTTGCTCGGCGCCCTCGAAGGCGTGCGCCAGCGAGGCGGGGTCGTCGAAGCTGCCCTGCCGGACGCGGACGCCGCGGTCGGCGAGGTCTTGGGCCTTGCGAGGGTCGCGGACGCTGACGCCGACGCGGTCGGCGGGGACGCGCTCCAGGAGGCGCTCGACGGTGCGGCGGCCGAGCTTCCCGGTGGCCCCGGTAACGATGATCATGGGTTCTCCCGACACTGTTTCCAATGGAATCATTTCCACGGTAACACTGGAAATCTCAGTGGAAACAGATCCTCGGTACCATCGGTTCATGGCTACGCGCGACTCAACCGACGGCCCTCGGCGCCGCATCGTCGAGGCAGCCGTCGAGCTGCTGGAGAACGGCGGCCCTGACGCGGTGAGCACCCGCGCGGTCGCCGCCGCGGCCGGAATGCAGCCGCCGGCGATCTACCGGCTCTTCGGTGACAAGGAGGGACTCCTTGAAGCCGTCGCCGAGCACGGCTATACGCAGTTCCTGGAGAGAAAGCGCGCGCAGCTCGACCCCGCCCCGCAGGACCCGGTGGAGGAACTGCGCCGCGGCTGGGACATGGTGGTCGAGTTCGGGGTCTCCCGCCCCGAGCTGTTCGCGGTGATGAACCGGGCCATCGGCCGGGGATCGGACGCAGCACACCGCGCGGGCCTGGAGATCCTCCATGGGCGGGTGCGCCGGCTGGCGGCCGGGGGGTGGCTGCGGGTCGACGAGGAGCTGGCCGCGCAGATCATCCAGGCAACCGGCCAGGGCGCGGTCACCACCTGGCACTCCACCCCCGCAGACCGCCGCGATCCGGCGCTGTTGACCGTCCTGCGCGAGTCCATGGTCGCGGCCGTCACTCGCGCCGAGCCGGCGGTCCCCGCCGCGGAGTCCGGTCCCGCCGCTGCGGCCCGCGCGCTGCGCGCCGCCCTCCCCGACGACGCCGATGTCCTGAGCGAGGCCGAGCAGCGCCTGCTGCGTGAGTGGCTGACGCGCCTGGCGGCGCACGGTGGCGCGCCGCATGCCTGATCGCGCGTCAGGTGCCGTCAATACACCAGTTATGCCCTAGTAGGTTCCTCGCCAGGTTGGCGTGGTCTCACGGAGACTGTGGTCAGTCCGCCGCCGGGGCCGCTTCCAGGGCCTCGGCGGTCAGTTTGCCGCGTGGGCCGATGGCGTCGGCCACGCTCAGGCAGGTGCTGTCGTGGAAGACACCGAGTTCGTAGTGCACGGAGTCGGTGTCGACGGAGCGGACCGTGAGCCCGATCTCGTAGTCGCCCGGGTAGGTCACCTCACCGAGATACTGGATCTGGTACGACGAAGGGGGCAGATCCGGCACCGAGCCCGCACCACTTGTCCCGATCGAGTGCGAGGTGAAGGCGGCGACAGCCTCGTCGTACCAAGTGGCCAATGCGATGAAGTTGACGTGCTGGTTGGAATCGACGTCACCGATCCGGGAACGCAGAGTGGCCCAGTACGAGTAGTGGGCACGTCGCAGGCGCTCAGGGCGTGGACGGGCAGCTGCCGACGTTCCTGTCTCCGGCAGCTGCAACTCCCCGAGATCGGCGATCAGCTCGTCCGGAAGCCGGAGCGGCCCCGAGCTCTCGGCCAGCACGACGGTGGCGTCGCCACTGCCCACCTGCTTGCCGCAGATCGGCCTGCCGCACCCGGACATCGATCTGGATACCGAACCTCTGACCGTCAGGAGTGTTCATGCATCATGACCTTAGGGCAGCGTCAACTCACCCGGCCCCGCGTCCCGGCTGACGAACCTGACCCAGCGGCGACCGGCACCGCTGTTCAGGGACTTGAAGTCCGCAGCCGACCGCATCATCGACCGCCACGGACCCTCGTTGTCACCGCGGCCTCGCATGCGGCCCCGCAAGGCCACCGTGCTTCGGGGGCACACCACGACGTCGCCTACGGCCCGGTCGTGTGCTGCGAACCATCCCGGTCCTGGCCGCTTCCGGATGGCCGACCTTCGGCTGCTTCGTGTGCATGCGTGTCGTTGTACCGGAAGGTCACCTTGATGCGGTCGCCGCGCCCCTTCGACGCGGTGAACAGGATCGGCTCACCGTGTTGGGTGGTGTCCAGGCCCTCCGATGCCAGTATGGGGTAGCCGACGGCGACGTCGAGATGGTCGGCGTCGCGAGGTTCGGCGAGTTCGCTCCAGTAGGTGCGGTAGGCCCTGCGCAGTTCGATGTCGTAGTGATCACGCAGTGCGTCGTACAGCGATCCGGTGCCTTCTGCCGAAGGCCAATGGCTTTTCAGGCGCGGCAGTCGGCTGCGGTCCATCCAGATGGTGGTGAGACTCCAGGGGACTCCGTCGACGTAGCGTACGAGTTCGTAGCAGACAAGGCGCTCGGCCGCACTCAGTTCGGTTTGGATGCGCTTGTCCGTAACGGTGCGGACGTCGAGCAGGCGGGTTTCCGTGGTCGCGCCGTGAGCCGAGATGTTGTGGGTGAAGCTGGGCACGGTACCCAGGTCGAAGCGGACCTTTGTTGCAGCGGGGAAGGTGCCGTTGCCCTGCTTCACCTCGATGACGCCTCGCCGTGCGAGTTCGTCGAGCGCCTGCCGGACCGTGAGGCGGTTGACTCCGAATTCGTCGGCGAATTCGAGCAAGCTCGGCAAGCGTCTTCCTGGGGGATACTCGCCGGCCTGCAGACGCGCTTCGATGATTTCGCTCAGCTGACGGTAGAGCGCTGTTCCGTTGTGCCGGTTGAGGTGGGTGCTTCGCATGGCGTTGGTGGGCTCTTCTTCTCGGTGCGCGGCGGCCGGTGGTGAATGGCTGGGGCGGTCAGCCCCTGTGTCGGTCGTCTTCGCGTGGGTCCAGGACGACGTCGAGTCGCAGGCGCCTCGGGTCGCGGTCGAGCGCGGCGAAGAGTGCGGTGCGGACCAACTCGACGCGGTGGTCCATCTCTTGCTCGTCGACAGTAACCCATGGTACGTCGTGGGGTATGCGGTTGTCAGGAATGGGATCGTCGCGGTAACGGGGCTTGATGAAGCCGTGGATGTGCGGTGTCCAGTTCCCGAGCACTTCCCAGTTGAGCTTGTGCGGCCGGAATGCCTCTTCGACGGCCGCGGAACTCAGCAGGAGGTCGTTGAAGTAGCCGCCGGCCGCGGTGGGCGGCAGGTGGTGCAGTTCGGTGGCGTGTGCGTTGCTGATGAGCATGCACATCCCGCTGACGTACTGGTTGGCGGCAAGCAGCAGTCGAGAGGCGGTCAGGTCAGCGATGTGGCGTCCGGTTGTGACGTCGCTGTGTCCGGCCTCGATCTCGGAGCACATCAGGCAGCCGGAGTCCGGTTCGGGACGGAGCACATCGGCTGGGTTCGGCATGGGGTTGCTGTTCGGCGTCATGGGTGTGGCTCCTAGGCGTGATCGCGGTGCCGGACCGAGGTGGTGGTCATGCGCTGTCCGCCGGCATCGAAGTAGTGCAGGTGTGCCGGTTGAGTGTGGACCATAAGGGGTCCGGACGGCCGGGCTGTGGCTGGTACACGTACCCGGGTTGCGCCGGCGTCGGTCGCGACGTGCAGGAGACGATCCCGTCCGTGCAGTTCGCTGGCGGTCACCGAGCCGGCCAGCGTGAAATCGTCCGCGGTACCCGGCCCGAGTCGAAGGTCCTCCGGCCGGACACCGACGCTGTGAGCGCCACGGTAGTCATGTCGAGGGAGCAGGCCGACTGGAAAGAGGTTCATGCCCCCGAGGAAAGTGGCCGTGAAGGTGGTCGCCGGCTCACCGTAGACGACGTCCGGTGAGTCTGCCTGCTCGACGCGTCCGGCGTTCATGACGACGAGGTGGTCGGCGAGGGACAGAGCCTCTATCTGGTCGTGAGTGACGAAGACGACCGTCATGCCGAGCCGACGCTGCAACGCCATCAGGTCGGTGCGCATTCCTGCACGCAATTCGGCATCGAGGTTGGAGAAGGGTTCGTCCATGACGAGTACGGCAGGGTCGCGGACCAGAGCACGAGCGATGCCGACACGTTGACGTTGCCCGCCGGACAATTGAGCCGGACGGCGATCGAGCAGCCCGTCGAGTTTGAGGAGCCCGGCTGTCTCGCTGATCGCCGTCAGGCGGTCCCGTTTGGGCACGCGCGTCATGCGGAGGGGAAACTCGATGTTGGCGCGCGCGGTCTTGTTCGGGTACAGGGCGTAGTTCTGGAAGACCATCGCGATTCCGCGTTCTTCAGCTGCGAGCGCGGTGACGTCGTGGCCATCCAATTCGATCTTTCCGGCGGTGGGGGTCTCCAGACCGGTGATGCAGCGGAGCAAGGTGGTCTTGCCGCACCCGGACGGGCCGAGCAGCACGGTGATCTGCCCCGCTGGAATGGAGACGTCGACCCGGTCCAGTGCGTAGCTGCTCCCTTTGTCGAAGGACTTGGCCAGTTCGACGCATCGGACCGCATGGCCGAGGTGTGGGCCGCTGGAACGCGGGGGTGATGTTTCGGACCCTGACGACGGCGGCGTGTGTACTTCGGTCACTTGGACTCCTCCAGCAGGAGAGATGCCTGCCTGGCGGCGTCACCCAGTGCCTGGGCGGGACTCTTGGAGCCGCGCAGCGCCAGGATGATCTCCTGTTGCAGCTCGTCGGTGATCTGGCTGGACTGGGACCCGGGAAAAGCGAATTGATTGACGACGTTCGCGAGTTGCTGGTTCCCCGGCCGGTAGAGCGGGTTGGTGAAGAACCCCTTCAGGTACTTTTTTCTGTCGGTGGCCACCCGATTGACCGAGGACAGTCCGCTGGCCTTGACGAGTGTAGTGATCGCGGCCGGGCTCACCAGCTTCGAGATGACGTCGAACGCTGACTTCTGTCGCCGTGCGTCCTGGTCGAGCAGGACCAGGCTGGCGAGTCCCGCGACACATCGACGAGTACCGCCGTCGGGGATGGGCATGACCGCGGTGCGGACGTCGAATGTCGACGCCTTGGCTATTCCAGCGATCTTCGCCGAGCTCGTGTACATCATGCCGAGGTCGCCTCGGCCGAAGGCGTCCGCTTCCTGCTGGTAGGTCATGGTCTGACCGAGGCCGTCCTTGAAGAGTTTCGCCCAGAACTGCAGTACCTCGACACCCGCGTCATCGTTGAAGGCAGGTGTCCGCCCGTCGGCAGAGGCCATCGCGCCACCGTTGGAGTACAGGAAGTTCTGGAAGCAGAAGTTGCCGCTCTGGTCGTTGCTGAAGGTGGCTCCGTATGTGGTCGCCTTCGATGCGACCAGTTGTTCGGCGTACTGGCGGACCTCGGAGAAGGTGGTCGGGGGCTTGTCCGGATCGAGACCGGCCTTGGTGAACGCGTCGGCGTTGTAGAACAGAATGAGCGTCGAGATGGAGTAGGGCATCGCGTAGAGCCTGCCGTCGACCTTGCACAGGTCCATGAGGGCGGGCACCATCTCCGTCTGGTCGAAGCCGCTGGACGCGACCAGGCCATCGAGGGCGACGGCCCGCTGAGCCGAAACATACTTGTTGAGGTTGTAGCCGCCGATCATGGCGATCGAGTCGTGCACGCCGGCAGCCAGGTCGGACTGTACCCGCTGATCGACGGAGTCGAAGGTGCCTGGCGTCTGGACAACCTTGACGGTGGTGGCCGAGCCGGGGCCGTAGAAGCTCGACAGCAGGGCGGGCATGAAGGAGTAGACGGCACTGTCGATCATGACGAGGTCCAGTGTGTCGCGTCCTGAACCGGATGCGGAGGATGTGCCGTCGGAGTTGCCGCTGCACGCGGCGAGAAGTCCGCCGAGGCCGAGGGCACCGGCGCCGGCGAGCAGTGTGCGGCGGGAGAGAGAACTGTCGGCAGACATAGGTCGATGCTCACTTTCAGGGGTACCGGAATGGGTGGGACAAGCCGGGTCAGTCGAGTCCGCGGGCGAGGGCCAGCCCACGAACGAAGTGCCTTTGACAGGCCAGGAAGCCAAGGAGCAGCGGAATGACCGCGAGGGTGGCGGCCGCCGTCTGAGCGCCGTAGTTGGAGCCGGACTCCTGGGACGCGAAGAGTGAGATGCCGTATGGCACGGTGCCGTGGGCGTTCGTACGCAGGATCACCGAGGGCCAGAACAGGTCATTCCAGTTGTAGATCACACTGAAGACGGCCAGGGCGAGGATGGCCGGCTTGACGTTGGGGAGAACCACCCGCCACACCATCGCGATCGGACCGACGTGGTCCAGCCGTGCCGCGTCGAACAGGCTCTGCGGGATCGAGAGGATGAACTGGCGCATCAGATAGATGCCGAAGCCGGTGCAGGCATAGGGAAGAACCAGGCCGGCGATCGAGTCGTTCAGCCCGACGCGCGCCAGCATCACATAGTTCGGGATCGCGACGACTTGGGGCGGGACGATGAAGCAGACGAGTACGCCCCAGAACAGCACGGATCTGCCGCGGAATCGCATCCGCGCCAGTGCGTATCCGGCGGGCACAGCAGTGATCAACTGGCAGAGGAATATCAGGCCGGTGACGAGAATGCTGTCGAGGTAATACCGGCCCCACGGTGCGGCCCGCCAGGCGGCGACGAAGTTGTCCAGGGTGAGGTGGGACAGGCCGAGACTGCCGTCGACGATGTAGGGCTCGGGTGTGAAGGCGGAGCGGACCATGACGTAGAACGGGAAGAGCGTGACAACAGCTCCTGCTGCCAGTACTCCATGAGTGGCGGCCAGGCGTGCGGCGCCGGTCGTGCGGCGGGGAGCGGTCATCGCGTGCCTGCCCTTTCCCACCGCCGGCCGAAGCCACGCAGCTGTGCAAACGTGGCAGCCAGTACCAACACCAGCAGAAGCACACTGATCACCGACCCGACGCCCAGGTTTCCGAAGGTGATTGCTTGTTGCCACATCAGGACCGACAGTGTGGTGCTGGCGCGTACGGGACCACCCGCCGTCATGACCTGGATCTGGTCGAAGACACTCAGGGCGTTGCGGGTCGCCACCGCAGCCGCGAACACCAGAGAGGGACCGAGCGCGGGGAAACTGACGTGCCAGAAACGCTGCCACGCACCGGCTCTGTCCAGCCGCGCGGCCTCCACCAGATCGGGATTGACGTTGTTCAGGCCCGCCAGGAACATGATCATCGATGATCCGATGCCGTGCCATGCACCGACGACGGCCACCGCCGGCAGCGCCCAGGTCGTCGAACCCAGCCAACCGGTCACACCGATGGCGCGCCCGAGCATGGAGTCGATGACGCCGCTGTTCGGATAGAACATCCACGTCCAGATCACAGACATCGCGGCGAGGGTCGACGCGGCGGGCATGAAGTACGCCGTTCGCCAGAGCCCAGCCCCCGTTCCGAGTGAGTTCACGGCGACGGCGACCAGGAGACCGACGCACACAATGATCGGTGCCGTGATGAGCCAGTACAGGACTGTGTGCCAGAGGGCGGGCAGCAACTGTCCTCCGCGAAGGGCCGTTCGCACATTGCCCAGGCCCACGTAACCATGCGACTGCGCCAACAGGTCGTAGTGGAACAAGGACAACACGCTCACGACGCCTACGGGCAGCAACACGAACAGCGTGAGCAGGAGCATCGCAGGGGAGAGCAGAACGTAGGGTGCGCAAGCGCTGACGACCCTTCGCCGCAGCGACCCGCGTCGAACCGAGTCCTCAGGTCCGGCGCCTGTGGCCGGAGAACGCTTGGTCATCGTGCGCTGATCCGATGCCGGGGCGGCGGTCACTGACCCGTCCCTACGGCAGCCGGCCGTGCCGTCCCCTCGGCGTCGCAGTGGTCGCCGCCGGCTGTGGCCGCCGGGTGTGCGCCACCAGGTGCCGGGTGCCTCGCGTCCGTCACGGCGTTTCCTCCTTCGTCTGAAACGAGCGGTCCATGGGGTGCGGTGGACTCACCAGGACCTTGCCGCACCCAGCGGACGCAGGGGGCGACCCTCCGATGACTCTTTCCAGAACAGCTAGTGAACGAGACGTCTAGACGGCTAACCGTGTACTACGGTCGAGCCGTGAGCAAAGCCGCCATAACGAAGACCCCCCTGGACAGGGCCGAGCGCCTGGCGGGGTTGGCCGCCGCCGCGCGGACCGCACGCTCAGCCCTCATCGACCTGGCCGACAGAACACTCGCGGCCACGGATGTCGTGATCGTGGAGTACCCCGAGCCCTACGCCGCTCCCCTGACGCTGCATACCGCGGTCGGTGACTCCGACCTCGGTGCCGCCGTCGTGACACGTTGCACGGTCACGATCGACGGCCGCACCGGATGGGGCCTCGTACTCGGATGGGACCGGCTCGCCTCTCTCGCCGCAGCGGTACTCGACGGCGTGGGCGGCGAGATGGCCGACACGCTGGCCGCTGAAGCTCTTGCTGCCGAGCAACTGGCCCGGCAGCAAGAGGCCGACCTTGTCCTGCTGACCCGAACGGAGTCGGAATGACGTACGCGACACAAGAGGTCATGGAGGGACACGACCACTTCCGGGCCACGATGGTCGCCCTGTCCTATCCAGGACGCCGAATTCCCGTCGAGGACGCGTCCCGCACCCACGCGTCCCGCACCCACCTCAGTCGCACCGGCCGACAGATCCTGCGCGCGCTGTACGACGACGAGACACCCGTCACCACGGTCGCCGCAGACGGAACGACGACGGGCGCCGCACCCGAGGAAGCACGTGTCCTCGTCGTGAACGGCAGCACTTCTCACGGGGTGCTGAGCCGGATCCCGCGAGGCACCGAGGAATACCCGGAACAGGGGGCGACAGTCATCTATCTCGTGGCGGGGCTGCCCGATGCGGCGCACCTCCACCTGACCGGTCCCGGCGTGGACGGAGACCTGGAAGTCCGCCTTCCTCTCGCCCTCGACGACGTCATGGCCCGTAACACGGCCTGCCGGGAGAAACCCACGGGCATCGACCTCCTCCTGGCCGGTGACGGATGGGTCACCGGGCTGCCGCGCACCACGTCCGTCCAGCAGGTGGATCGATGAGTTACTCGACCTACAAAGAGGACGCCGCCGCGATCAGCGCCGTACAAAGACTGGCGGCGAAACGCCGAGCGCCTGGAGTGCCGGGCGAACTGGCCGCGCAACTGCCCCTGTTGTTCGACCAGATACAGGGCGAAGCAGGACTCTTCGCGCCGGCCCTGGTCGAGCGCGCGCTGAGCCAGGCGCAAGGCGATGTCGGCCGGGCGGTGGGCCTGCTGCGAGGCTGGGCCGCCGTCCTGCCCCGTCTGGTCACCCCGACGCTCAGCGAGGAGGACGTACGGGTCGTACGGCGACTGACACCGGCATTTCGTAATCCGGAGCACGGACAGTACCTCGGTGCGTCGCCGGATCACGCGCCGCGACTGCTTCAGACCGACGACACGCCCGAGCAGACCGCCGGCGTGCCCGAGCCGGAGCAAGCAGTGAGCGATGAACCGGGCTCCGAAGCGACGGATGGCCCGTGCGCACAGAAACTGCTTCGGTTTCCCCGCGCGGTGGCGGACCTTGAGGCCAGCGGCATCCTCAAGCATGGCTCAGGGGCACACTCGGCGCCGCACAGCGCCCTGCTTGCCACGCTCGCCCAAGGGGACACCGGCGCGCTGACGACGATTGCCTATGCGGCCGCGCGAACCTTCGGCAGCCAGCGCGAACCGATCGTCGGAGAGCTGCGCGCAGGGTACACACCGGTCCAGGTCGTCCATCCGGACCTCGGTGTTCAGATCACGCTGGGTGAAGTCCCTGTCTGTACAGCCGAGTTCGTCGTCGAGCACCGTTGTCCCCCGGGCCAGAAGGACTCTCCCGCCGCCCGGTTCTATCTCGGCGCCGGAACGACCATCGGGCATCTGGAGCGTCGTGCGATAAGCGCCGCTCTGCTCGATGCGACATGCAGCCGGGACGGTGCCGCGGACGACGTCGGTCTGGGCATGCTGGGAGACCCGGAACTGCTCGCCCCCCTGCTCGACGGTGCGGCAGCGTGTGGCCACATCGAGCACTTCAAACTGCCACATCATGTGCAGTTCCAGTCCAAACTCGACCCGGACGCGTCCGCCTACGAGTCCGCGGAGGATCAAGAAGCGTGAACACGATGCGACTGCTCGACCAACAGCCTCCGGCGGAGGCCGGCTACCGGTTCGGCTACCTCGACGAGCCTTCCAAGCACGTCATCCGTCAGGCGATCCTCAAGTCCATCTGCATACCAGGACACTTGGTGCCGTTCGCATCGCGACACATGCCGGTTGCCCGGGGGTGGGGCAGCGGCGGACTTCAGGTGACATTGGCCGCCATCACGCGAAGCGACACGGTGAAGGTCATCGACGAGGGCGACGACGACACCGTGAACGCGATCGGGCTGCGCGACCTCATAGCCCGCACCTGCGGTGTGGACACCACGACGGACGCCGGCAAGGCAACACTCATTCAAAGCCGCCACCGGATACCGGAGACGAGTCTCGAAGAGGGGCACGTTCTCGTGTTCCAGCTGCCGTACGGTGACCCCCTGCGCTCCATGACGTCGAACTCGATCGTCACCAGCCCGGGCGAACGCCGACGCATGCACGCGGAGGGCGACTACGACCAGGTCTGGCTGGGACTCTTCGAGCAGACGCTGCAAGAAGGCCAGGCCCGCTCCAGCCTCAGTCATCCGGTCGAGGTCAACGGCGGTTACACGGTCACCGTCGCCAGCCCCCGCTGGGACCTCCCTCGGCTCAACAACGCCGAGTTCATCTCCTTGTTCGGCATGGGCCGGGAAGGCTATATCTTCGCCATCCCGCCCTATACCAAGGCTGTCCCGTTGAGTTTCGAGGACCGCCCGTTCGTCATCGAGAGCTTCGCTCAGCCCTGCGCCCGGTGTGGCAGCACTTCCTCGTACCGGGTCACACAGCACATCGACGCCGCCGACGTGCTGGTCTGCTCCGACGTCGACGCCTGCGACCGCCGGCAGGTGCACGCATGACGTCCCCGCACCTTCACGTCAGCCATCTCACCGTCCGTTACGGGGCGGGTTGCGAGAACTGCCGCGACGTGCGTTCCGAACCGAGCGAGCCCTTGTGCTCGTACTGCGGGAGCCTCACCGGATGCCGCGACATCACCTTCACCGCGGACCACGGCGAGGTCGTCGGCATCGTCGGCGAATCCGGGTCCGGCAAATCGACGCTGCTGCGGGCACTGGCGCTGGCGACCAGGCCGACCACCGGAACGGTCGACCTGCGCGGACACCGAGTCAGTGACCTCACGGGCCGCGCTCGCCGCCGAACGCGGATCACCGACATCGGCGTCGTCGAACAGGCTTCGAGCGACATCCTGCATCCTGGAGTCTCCGCTCTCGGCAACGTGGCCGAACCCCTGCTGGCACGAGGATGGCGGCACTTCGAACAGATCCGCGCCGAAGCCACGGCACGGCTGGAGGAGACCGAGATCCCCAGCGATCGCATGTCCGAACCCGTCCGCACCTACAGCGGCGGGATGCGGCAGCGCGTCCAGCTCGCCCGGGCCTTCGCCGGCTCACCACAGTTGATCTTGCTCGACGAGCCCACCAACGGACTCGACGTGTCCGTCCAAGCGCGCGTTCTCGACCTCATCCGGCGCCTGGCCAGCGACAAGGGAACGACGATGGTCATCGTCTCGCACGACCTCGCCACCGTCCGCATCCTGGCTCAGCGCACCTTGGTGATGTCGGCCGGGCGAGTCGTCGAAGCCGGGATGACCGACCAAATACTCCAAGACCCTCAACACCCCTACACCCAACTGCTGGTGAGTTCCCAAATATGAACACCCTGAGCATTCGCGGGCTGAGCAAGAGCTTTCACAGCCATCTACGCCAAGACGCCACCACCATCCCGGTCCTGCGCGGTGTCGACCTCGACCTCGAACAGGGCACCTGCACGGCACTCACCGGAGCCAGCGGATCAGGCAAGACATCGTTGCTGCGATGTGTATGGCGCACCTACCACCCCACCGACGGAACGATCACGCTCCGCACCCCGGGCCATGAACTCGACCTTGCCGGCGCCGACGACCAGGCCGTCCTCTCGGCCCGACGCAGCGTCATGAGCAGCGTGACTCAATTCCTCGACGTCATTCCACGCGTCCCCGCCGTCGACCTGGTCGCAAGCCGCGGCATCACACACGAGGGCGCACGCGATCTGCTCCGGCGTGTCGGTCTGCCGGCGGAGCTTGTCGATCAGCCACCGGCAACCTTCTCAGGTGGACAAAAGCAATTGGTCAATATCGCCATGGGCCTGGCCGCCCCGGGGCACCTCCTCCTCCTGGACGAGATCACAGCATCCCTCGACCGCACACGGCGCTCCGCCATACGGGCCGTGCTACGCCACTACAAGGATGCGGGAGTCACCATGCTCGCCGTCGTCCATGACAGCGACGCCCTCGGCCCGCTGGTTGACCGTGTCGTCGAACTTCGAGACGGAAAGGTCCTCACCACATGATCAGCCTCCGAGCCCGTCGTATCGCAACTCCCGAACAAGAACTGCATGACCACTGGGTGAGCATCGAGGATGGGGGCATCATCGGCGTGACCCCCGCGCCGATGCCCGGCGCCGAGCAGGTCGACCTCGGCGACGTCGACCTGCTCCCCGGACTGATAGACCTGCACTCGGACTGTCTTGAGCGTCATCGGTACCCTCGACCAGGCGCAGAAGTCGGTCTTCCCGCCGCCCTCCTCGCCGTGGACGCCGAGGCCGCCGCCAACGGCATCACGACCAATTTCGTCTGCGCTTCCTTCGAGGAGGACGCGTCCAAAGGCCGCACCAGTAACAACGCCCTCGACCTTGTCAACGCCCTGGGGCACTGGCACGCGCGCTTGCGCGTCGACCACTACATCCACGGCAGGGTCGAACTGTGGCAGGCCGACCTCGACCTCGTCCGAACAGCGTTGGGCAACCCCAGAACAAAACTCGTGTCGTACATGGACAACCATGCGGCTACCAACCGTCCGGTAGTCCTCGACGACATTCGACACTCGATCTGGGGTCAGACGCACCCGGACCACGACACGGCGGAACCCCCGCCCGCGGGCATCGTGGACGAGGTCCGCCGCTACGTCTGCGCTCTCGCCCAGGACAGCGGCCTGGTCCTTGCCTCGCACGACGATCCCACCAGCGCGGCCGTCACCACGGCCGCCCACCTCGGAGTCGACATCATCGAGTTCCCGACGACCGCGGAGGCGGCCGACGCGGCAAGCGCCGGAGACCACGCCATCGTCATGGGCGCGCCCAATGCCGTTCGTGGCGCATCACGCGTAGGACGGCTGTCCGCCCGCGCCGTCGCGGCTTCGGGGGCACTGACCGCTCTTGTCTCCGACTATCACCCCCCGTCTCTGCTCGCTGCGATCTATGCGCTCGAAGACGCCGGCGTCTGCTCGTGGAACGATGCGGTCAAGCTGGCCACCACGGCACCGGCTGACCTCGCACACCTGACTGACCGAGGAGCCATCACACCTGGTCGACGTGCCGATCTCATCGCAGTCGCCAGACATGACAGGTACCCGGTCGTTCACACCATGTGGCGCAACGGCAAGCCCCTGTATGCGTTCGGCTCGCCGGCGGCCTCTCCCACGACACGATCCGAGGCGTTGACAACTCGGCCAACATCGCACAACTGATTCCCAAACGAGCGCTGGCACGCTCCTCGGCGGAGGGGAACTGTAGCTCGACGCGGCTCTGACGGAACAACACATCGTCCAACGGGCGCTCTTGCCCCGCTCACCTGGCGCACAGACATGAAAGGGAGTATCGATGACTGACCGAATCGAACAACAACGCCCCACTCCCCCACCAGACACCCCAGGAAGTCAGGTGGACAGGGGCACGCCATCGCCACGGTGCGTGCCGTTCCCGAACCCGCGGGACTGCCGTTCCGGACGGCTCCGCACCGCGGCAGGACCGATCGCGTCTGTCGCCGGTTCCCGGGACCATGTCCCCTTGAAGGCGGTCCTGCGAGCCAGCCTGACGCCGGCCTACGGCCGCCCCTGGTCCGTGGCCGTCCTGCGCGCGACCCCGGGGGGTGGCGCGGCATGAAGGACCGGATCCCCTGGCCGGTGCCCGAGCCACGCCTGCCCTCCGGCGTCCACCCCGTACTGGCCGCCGCGACACGGGCCGCGGTGGACGCCTTCCGTCGTGCGCGCGAAACCTACGACCGGGCCCAACTGGCTGAGAAAGTCCAGGTGGGCGCGGACGGCACCCCGACTATGCGGCTGGACATCCTGGTGGACACCGCGATCGCCGACGTCGTGGACGCCCACCGGATCAATCTGCTCAGCGAGGAACTGGGCAGCATCGACAACGGCTCCGCCGTCACGCTCGTCACCGACCCGGTGGACGGCACGGCGAACGCCGCCTCCGGCGTCCCGCTGTCCGCCTTCGCCGGTGTCATCGCGGTGGACGGCACGCCGACAGAAGCACTGACCTGCTGGCTGGACACCGGCCGCTGCTGGCACACGGTGGCAGGGCAGCCGACGCCGTACCGCACCAGCGGCCGCACGGAACTGGACGGTGCGGCGGTGAGTCTGCTGCGGCCGCAACCGCACATCGCCGACGCATGGTGGCGGGTGGCGACACGGGCCGCCACGATCCGCATCCTGTCCACGAGTTGTCTCGAAGCGATGCTGGTGGCCGAAGGATCGACGGACGCGTTCGCCGACGCCGGCTCCGACACCCACCGCATCGTCGACCTGGCCGCCGCCATGGTGACCGTCCCCGCGGCCGGCGGCACCGTCATCGACACGCACGGCCGCCCCCTGGAAATCGACCCCGACCTCACTCGCCGCTGGTCAGGCATCGTCGCGGCCACCCCGCAACTCGCGGAAGAACTGGCCGAGACCATCCGCGGAACATGACAGCGACGACCCAGCGGCCGGTGACCGCGCCGAGCGGCGTACACCCCAGCTCAGCAGGCCGACGGCGCACACCGACCGCGGCTGACGGACGTTCACTTCGGCCACCGGCGGCGCGGCCAGGCTGAAGGACTGGCTACCAGGCGTCCATCCCGCTCGCGCAGGCGTGGGGCGGCGGCCCAGCTGTGATGTCTCAGGACGTTGGTTCCACGAAGTTCTCGAACGGCTTCGGATGCAGGAGGCCGGACAGCACTTAGGCGGAGGCGGAGGCCACGAAAAAGGGGATGGCGACGAGGAAGCGGCCGGCCTCGGCCCGTCGGCGCTGTTCGGCGAGCCACTCGTCCGCATCATCACGGCCGACGGCGCCGCTGGCGCAGGCCTGCTCGGCGAGCCTGGCGAGCAGCGACAGCATCGCGGGGTCGGTGAACACGCTGGTGTGCACCTCGACCGTGACATCGTCGAAGCCGCCGGCCAGGAGCAGGCTGCGGTACTGGCGGCCGGCGCGGGGCGTGCCCAGGAGGTCGGCGCGGGCGTGCACGATCGTGCGGGTGAGCGCCGCATCATCCGAGTCGATCATGATGGCGTCCCAGTCCTGACCGACCAGGACGATCCTGCCGCCTGGGCGGAGGACCCGTCGTGCCTCCGCCACCGCGCGCCCTGGCTCCTGACGTACGTGGAAGACCTTGTCGGCACGGTAGCCGCGCACGCTTGCGTCGGCGAACGGCAGATCCTCCGCCCCCGCCTCCCGGAACTCGTTCTGCGGCCACCGCTGCCGGGCAGCGGCCAGCATCCACGGGCTGGGGTCCACGCCCACCGCGTGGACCCCACGTTCGGCCAGCTCGGCGACGGCTCGACCGGCGCCGCAGCCGACGTCCACGACGGTCGAGCCCGGGATGAGAGACAGCAGTTCGTAGGATCGGGCCCGCAGCCGGGTGGCACTCGGCATCTCGTCCGCGGCGTCGAGGACAGCCAGTAGGGCTTCGGTGTCGCGGTGCTCTTCGACCGCTTCCTGATTCTTGGACATGGACGTCATGCTGCGACTTAATGTCGGCATGAAGTCAAGCGAAGACGGCGGCGCCGGCACGTTGAGCATCGGCGCCCTCGCGGCACGGTTCGGTCTGGCCACGCATGTGCTGCGACATTGGGAGGCGATGGGCCTGCTGCACCCCGGACGGGACGCCGGAGGGCGCCGCCGCTACGGTGTGGACGACCTCACCCGCGTGGCGACGATCCTCCTCTTGAAGGAGGCCGGCCTTGGCCTGAACACCATCAGGAGCCTGTCTGCAACCGTCGACCGCGCCACCCGGCACGAGATCCTGCGTCCCGCGGCCGAAGAGCTCCGGGCGAGAATCGCAGCGGCCCAGGCCTCATTGGAGCTCGTTGAGGGCGGTCTGAACTGCGAGCACGAGGACGTCACCCAGTGCCCGAACTACCGGCGGCTCATCGCTGAGCGGTCCGGCTCCCGAAGTCCGTCGGAGAGCCAGTGATCGAGGCCGTAGCACCAACCTCACAGGGCAATACATCTGGTCGGCGCGCTGCACTCCAGCCGCCCGGTGAAACCCGCAGGTCAGACAGCGAGTCCCGCGGGAGCACTAGACGACTGGTCTAATTCGATGCTACGTTCAATGCATGCCAGCCACCAAGATGGACACACGTCAGAGCCTCCTGGACACCGCGCGGCGGATCGTTGCCGTCAAGGGCTACGCCGCGGTCGGCATCAACGAAGTCCTGGGCGGAGCCGGTGTGCCGAAGGGATCCTTCTACCACTACTTCAGCTCCAAGGACGCCTTCGGTGAGGCGATGATGAAGAGCTACTTCGACGACTACCTCGCTGTCATGGATCGGATCGTCGCCGACAGGGACAAGAGCTCTGCGGAACACCTCATGCGGTACTGGCAGAACTTCTACGACACGCAAGCCGTCGACGACTGCCAGGGCGGATGCCTGGTCGTCAAGCTCGGTGCGGAGGTTTCCGACCTCTCGGAGGCGATGAGGATGGTGATGAAAGCGGGCACCACGGCCATCGTCGACCGAGTGGAGAAAATGATCACTGCTGGCATCGCGGACGGGTCCGTGTCCGTAGACGCGGACCCCCGTGCGACGGCCGAGGCTCTCTATGACACATGGCTGGGGGCAAGTGTGATGGCGAAGATCCACCGCAGCCCGGACTATCTCGACGGCGCCATGACGGTCACCCGCCAACTCCTCCACGTCTGACAAGCCCACGCTGCCCGCGACGAATCGGAAATCGGGCAGCGCTCCGACGCGTATTAGTAGACCAGTCTAATCAAAGGAAGATCATGACTGCCGACCTTATCTACTCCGATGCGACACAGCTCGCTGAACTGATCCGTACCGGGAAGGTGTCATCCGTCGAGGTGGTGCAGGCACACCTTGACCGCATCCAGGACGTCGACCCGAAGCTCAACGCCATCGTCACGCTGGTCGACGGCGTCCTCGACGCCGCGAAAGCGGCGGACGAAGCGCTCTCGGCGGGCGGCGAGATCGGGCCTCTGCATGGTGTCCCGTTCACGGTCAAGGACTCGTTCGACACCGCCGGGGTGCTGACACAGCGCGGCTCGCCGATCTTCAAGGGCCGCGTTCCGGACACGGACGCCACCAGCGTGGCGCGCATCAAGAAGGCTGGTGGGATCCTGCTGGCCAAGACCAATCTGCCGGAGTTCTCCTACTCGACCGAGAGCGACAACCTCCTCACCGGCAGGACGAACAACCCCTGGAACCTCGACCGGACACCCGGTGGCTCCAGCGGTGGGGAGTCGGCAGCGGTCGCAGCCGGCATGTCGCCCTTCGGGCTCGGCAGCGACCTTGCGATCTCCGTACGCGGACCGGCCGCCCACACCGGCATCGCCGCCCTCAAGGCGACGCACGGGCGCATCCCGATGACCGGAGTCTGGCCCCGAGTTCCACGCCGTGACTGGCACATCGGACCGATGGCCCGAACCATCCGTGACATCGCGCTGGCCTATTCGCTGATGGCCGGCCCCGACGGCGCCGACGGTTTCGCCATGATTCCCCGCGAGTTCGACACAGGCCTGGGCACGTCACCCGATCGTCCTGTCCGCATCGGCTGGCTGGTCGACTCCGGACTCGGCCCGATCGACTCGGAAGTCGCCGCGACCGTGCAGAAGGCCGCCGAAGCCTTGCAGAGCACCGGCGCCAAGGTCGAAAGGGTCAGCATCCCGGCACTCGAACGGGACAACGCCCTCGAACTCTTCTACCGACAGCACGTCATGGAGGTCAAGCCCGGCTTCAAGGAGGCGACCACCGGCCACGAAGACCAGATGCTCAAGATTTCCAAGTCCATGCTCGCCGGCCCCGACACGTCCATCCGCGACTACGTCCTGGCCGAACAGGCCGTCGAACGTCTCCGGGACGCATTCACCGAGTACTTCCAGCAGTACGACGCCCTCCTGCTCCCGGTCGTGCCCATCCCCGCCCACGAACACGGACTCACCCAGTTCACCATCAATGGCCAGACCGTGGACGCCGCCCACATCCAGACCGCCACCATCCCCTTCAACCTGACCGGCCTGCCGGCCCTGTCCATGCGCTTCGGAACCAGCAGCGACGGCATGCCCATCGGAGTCCAGCTCGCAGCCAACTGGCACGCCGAGTCCACCATCCTTCACCTCGCCTCGCTGCTGGAATCGGTCAGCCCCGTCCGCGACCACCACCCCGACATCTGACAGGCCGGCACAGCCACACGGGCCTTGCCCCCGGTCCAAGGTGTGGGGCGGCGTGCGGCGCACGCGATGCGCCTGCTGACATCGGTCCGGCCGGCCGACGGGTACGGTCGCAGCAAGTGAGTGGCAAACCGGATGGTGGCCACCGCGGCGGACCGTGGTCCACCGGTCGCCGTCCACCGCAGTGGCTGGCTCTTCGCGAGCAGTACGGGCGTCGGCTGGACCGATTCAGGACCCGTTGGTACGGACCCTGGCCGTGGCCGTCCGGCTCGGTGTCGCCCCGCGGATGGGCGGGACGCCGGGGCCGACCCTGCGGGCGGCTCGTCGACGATCCCGCCTCGACCAGTGCGCGCAGTCCCGCCCGGACGCGCGCGGGCGGCGGCCCGCTCACCTCGGCGGCCAGTGCCCGCGCCGCCGGTCCGTTCAGGGCGTGGCTACGAGGGCGTAGTTGTCGGTGTACGCCTGTAGCTGGGATTCTTCGGCGCTGTAGAGGATCTTCGTCTTGGTGGACGAGGAGTCGAGGGTGACCTGGACGTCGAGGTTGGCGCTGATGTCGTTGGACGCCAGGTAGTTACTCTCTCCGCCGGCGACGAGGATGATCGTCGGGTTGGCTCCGGAGGGGCTGATGTTTGAGGCCGGTACGGAGAACGAGAACTGGTTGGCGGTGACCGCGTTGTGGTCGCCGTTGATGTGGACCAGGCCGTAGAGGTCGTCGAAGCGGGTGCTCGTGCCGTCGCCGTACACCCGGCGGAAGTGGTTGCCGGAGATCAGGTTCTCCGAGCTGCCGTTCGTCAGGGCGATCATGCTGGGGAAATTGCTCAGCAGTTTGTTCGCGGAGATGTTGCAGCGGTTGGAGTTGACGAGGGTGATGTTGCAGGCCCACAGGATTGTGTTGCCCGAGATGAGGATGCCCTCAGCGTTCTCCGCGAAGACCGAGTAGCCCGCCCAAGCGCGGGGCCGCAACCAGGATTACTGGACGACCCCCGCGCACTCCAGTCGGGTGCTGGCGGACCTCGAAGGCCCCGGCCGTATCACCCACATCTGGATGACCCAGTTCTGCCGCCGTACCCTCGGCCCCGGCCTCATCGACCCCCTCGAAGCCGACACCGTGGCTCCCGTGATGGAGATCCACAACGCGCTCGGCGTCAACTGGGAGGAGCCGGACCCCGACTACTACCGCAAGGTCCTCATCCGCATCACCTGGGACGACGAGGAGGAGCCCGCCGTCCTCGTCCCGCTCGGCGACTTCTTCGGCATCGGCCACTGCATGCCCAACAGCTACCAGTCGGCCCTGTTCACCGTCTCCGCCAAGCCGGAGGAGTCCCTGATCTTCGGCGGCAGCGCCGCCTTGAACTGCTGGGCGCCGATGCCGTTCGACAAACGCGCCCGCATCGAGCTGGTCAACGAGAACGACCTGCCGATCCAGCAGTACTTCTACATCGACTACGAGCTGCTTCCGGACCGGCTCCCCGCGGACACCCTCTACTTCCACGCCCGCTGGAATCGCAGCAACCCCTGCAACGGCTGGGCCCCCGACATCCAGACCAACAGCCCCGAGGTCAACATCGTGGATGTGACCGGCGAGGACAACTACGTCATCCTCGACACCGAGGGCCGCGGTCACTATGTCGGCTGCAACCTCTCCGTCCACCACCGGCAGGGCAGCTGGTGGGGCGAGGGCAACGACATGATCTGGATCGACGACGACTTCCTGCCCGACGGCTCCACCAGCTGGCCGCCCTCCCTGCACGGCACCGGCACCGAGGACTACTTCAACCACGCCTGGGGGATGCAGAAGAACGCCTACCTCTACCACGGCGCGATCCTCCACGAGGCCGACGTCCCCGGCTACTCGGTCAACTACCGCTTCCACGTGGCCGACCCGGTCCGCTTCGAGGAGCGCATCAAGGTCTCGATCGAGCACGGTCACGGCAACCATCTCTCCGACGACTGGGCGTCGACGGCGTACTGGTACCAGACCCTGCCCTCCCCGAAGGCGACGATCCTCCCGCTGGAGCAGCGGATTCCCGTGCGCCCGGCCGACCGGCCGATGCCGGTCCCGGCCTCCCGTGCGGGCACGGTCGCCGAGGAGATCGCCGTCATGCGTGAGAGGTACCGGGCCCGATTCGAGCGGCACATGAACAACCTCGCCGAGCGCACCCGGCAGCGGGGCGAGCGCTCTTTGCGGGAGTCGGAGGCGAACATCGAGCAGGCCGCGGCCGTGCGCCGCCGTGACGACGAGCGCGCCGATGACTGACACCCGGACCCGGGCGGCGGCGGCCCTCGACACACACTTCCCGGCGGTCCACCTCCGCCCGCCGGCACACTGGATCAACGACCCCAACGGCCTGGTCTTCCACGACGGCCACTACCACGTCTACTTCCAGTACAACCCGCACAGCGCCCGCCACGCCGACATGCACTGGGGCCACTACCGCAGCCCGGACCTGATCCACTGGGAGCTGCTGCCGGTGGCCCTCGCCCCCACCCCCGGCGGGGAGGACGAGGGCGGGGTGTGGTCGGGCAACGCTGTCTCCCACCACGGCCGTCTCATCGCCTTCTACTCCGCCAAACGGGACGACCGTTGGTACCAGCCGGTGACGTCGGCGGTGTCGGTCGACGGCGGTACGACCTTCACCAAACGCGGCAGCCTCCTGATCCCGAAGCCGGCCGAGGGCACGACGATGTTCCGCGACCCGTACGTATGGCAGGACGGCGACCGCTGGCGCATGCTCGTCGGCGCGGCCCTGGCCGACGGGCGCGGAGCAGCCCTGCAGTACACCTCCGCCGACCTCGACGACTGGTCGTACGAGGGCGTCTTCCTGGCCCGTTCGCCGCATCCCCTGCGCGATGGCCGTAACACCGAGGAAGGCTGGGAGTGCGCCCAGTACGTCGCCTTCCCCGACGGCACCGGCACGGTCCTCGCCAGCGCCTGGGACCCGCAGGCGGGGGCAAGCTGCGCGATCCACTGGCCGGGCCGCGAACAGGACGGCGAGTTCAAAGCCGCGGCGACACCCCGCCTCCTCGACCACGGACCCGACTTCTACGCCCCCGCCCTGCTCCATGCGCCCGACGGGCGCCGGCTGATGTGGGCCTGGATCTGGGAGGCCAGGGACGAGGAACGCGTCGGCGCTCCGAGCGCCTGGACCGACGAGGCGGGCTGGGCGGGCATGCTCTCCCTGCCCCGCGAGCTGACGCCCGGCCCGGACGGCGAACTGATCCAGCGGCCGGCTCGCGAACTGCTCGCCCTGCGCGGTGGGCGCCGGATCGCCTCATCGGGCAAGGTGAGCGCCGAGGAGCCGGTGGACCTCGGCGAGGTGCCCCGCGCCACCGACCTGACCGTGACCTTGGAGCGCGGTGGCCGCCTGAGGCTGCTCACCTCACCGGACGGGACCGAGTACCTCGACGTCGTCCACCACCTCGTCACCGGCGAACTGGTCGTCGACCGCGCGCACGCCTCCCTCGACCCGCGCGCCAAGGGCGGCAGTTGGCGCCTCCCACCGGAGGGGCCCCACGCGGCCCTGCGGATCCTGCTGGACCACTCGGTCGCGGAGATCTTCACCGAGTCCGGCCGCGCCCTCACCGTACGCTTCTACCCCGTCGGTGCCGGTCCATGGCGCGTGCAGATGGGTACCACGGGCGGTGGCTCCGCCTTCTACACGGTCGCTGCATGGGACCTGACACCGCCCGAACAACACATGGGCCGACGCGGCGACTCCTGACACCGGCACCGCCCCGCCGACACGCATGCGACTTCGGCGGGGCGTCTCGCGCGGGGTCCGCCTCCGCCCGTGCGCACCTGATGAGCGGGGGACCGGGAAACCCCTTCGCTTGTGCTTGAGGAACAGGCCATCGTCATCGGCCACGGCTGAGGTGCCCCGTCACAGCACAGAAAGATCACCGATGAAAAAGCGCACCACCGCGTCTGCCGACGCCGACCGGGCCGGCGTCCGGGAACTGCCCGTGGTGGGTGGCGGTCCCAGTCGCATCGCCGCCCTGCCTACCGGCGCGCTGCCCGACGGCCTGGCCATCGCGCCGTCCGGCCGCGCCCTCTACGTCGCTCGCTGAAGTGATGTGGGGCGCGGGGAGAAGCCGAGCGTGTGCTTCCGGCGGCCGACGTTGCGGCGTAGCGCCTCCTCTTCAGGCAGTACGACGCCTTGCGTTCTCGTGCGATCTCAGTAGGCAGGAGAGACGGCACGCGCACGACGCGCTGACAGGGTCCTCGCGGGCAGCCTTGGTGACTGTCCGAGACCGTGACCCTGGAGAGACATTCCCTGTGGCTACCCTCCTTTACCGACTGGGCCGCACCGCCTTCCGGCGGCGCCGGCTCGTCGCCCTGCTGTGGGCGCTGATCCTCGGCGCCGTCGGCTTCGGCGCCGTCAAGGCACCGGCCGCCGACGACAGCAATACGTCGTTCATGCCGGGAATCGAGGCGCAGAAGGCGTTCGACCTGATCGGCGAGCGTTTCCCGGGTTCGGACGCCAACGGCGCCGACGCCCGCATCGTCTTCACGGCCCCGCACGGGGAGAAGGTCACCGCGGCCGACAACCGCGCCGCCATCGACACCCTGGTGTCGGAAGCGGCCGACGGCCCCCAGGTGGACAGCGCCGTCAGCCCCTTCACGGCGAACGCGGTGAGCGAGGACGCCTCCACGGCGTACGCCACGGTCACCTTCAAGGTCAAGGCCGCCGATCTGACCGATGCGGCCAAGAACGAGCTGGAAGACGCCATCGGCCGGGCGCGCGACGCGGGGCTCACGGTCGAGGTGGGCGGTACCGCCCTGGCTGATCAGCCCGCGGCGGGCGGCTCCGCCGAGGCCATCGGCATCGTCCTGGCCGCCGTCGTCCTGCTGATCACCTTCGGATCGCTGGCGGCCGCCGGACTGCCGCTGCTCACCGCCGTCATCGGCGTCGGGATCAGCATGTGCGCGATCCTCGCGCTCGGCAGCACCTTCGGGCTGGACATGACCACCGGCACGCTCGCCTCCATGCTGGGACTCGCGGTCGGCATCGACTACGCCCTGTTCGTCGTCTCCCGCTACCGGGAGGAACGGGCGAACGGCCGGGAGCCACGCGAGGCCGCGGGGCTGGCCGTCGGCACGGCCGGTTCCGCCGTGGTCTTCGCCGGCCTCACGGTCGTCATCGCGCTGGCGGGGCTCGCGGTGATCGGCGTGCCGATGCTGACGAAGATGGGTCTGTGCGCCGCGGGAGCGGTCGTCGCCGCCGTCCTCATCGCGCTGACCCTGGTGCCCGCCCTGCTCGGCATGTGGCCCAACGCCGTACTCCCCCGCAAGACGCGCAAGCGCGGCCTCTCCGCCACCCAGCACCAAGGGCGCGTCCGGGAGAACGGCGGCAGCCGGTGGGCCCGGTTCGTGCTGCGCCGCCCGCTGACGGTCCTGCTCGTCGGCCTCGTGGGCCTCGGTGCTCTCGCGCTGCCCGCCGCCCAGCTGGAGATGGGCATGCCGGGTGCCGAGGCCAAGCCCGTCTCCACGACGGAGCGGCGGGCCTACGACGCGCTCGCCGACGGCTTCGGCGCCGGCTTCAACGGCCCCCTGACGATCGTGGTGGACACCGAGGGCGCCGACGACCCCGCGGCGGCCGCGAAGACCATCGCCGGGCAGATCGACCGGACGGACGGCGTCGTGTCCGTCTCACCCGCGCGGTTCAACGAAGCCGGTGACGCCGCCCTGTTCTCGGCCGTCCCGGCCACCGGTCCGAACGACGAGGCCACCAAGGACATCGTGCGGACGATCCGGGCCGAGCGCCCGGGCCTGGAGGCGCGGACCGGAGCGACCTTCGAGGTCACCGGCAGCACCGCGATGAACATCGACATCGCTCGGGCGCTCCAGGACGCACTGGTGCCCTACCTCGTCGTCATCGTCCTGCTGTCCTTGGTGCTGCTCCTGGTGGTCTTCCGCTCCCTGCTCGTGCCCCTCAAGGCGGCCCTCGGATTCCTGCTGTCGGTGCTGGCCTCGCTCGGCGCGGTGGTGGCCGTCTTCCAGTGGGGGTGGGGCGCGGAGCTGCTGGGCGTCGAGCAGACCGGCCCGATCATGAGCCTGATGCCGATCTTCCTCGTCGGTATCGTCTTCGGCCTGGCCATGGACTACGAGGTCTTCCTCGTCGCCCGCATGCGCGAGGCGTACGTCCACGGGGAGCGGCCCGCCCAGGCGGTCGTGACCGGCTTCCAGCACAGCGCCCGGGTGGTCGTGGCCGCCGCCGCGATCATGATCGCGGTCTTCTCCGGCTTCGTCGCATCAGGCGAATCCATGATCAAGACCATCGGGTTCGGCCTCGCGGTCGCCGTGCTCTTCGACGCCTTCGTGGTCCGCATGGCACTCGTGCCGGCCGTACTCGCCCTGCTGGGCGACAAGGCGTGGTGGCTGCCCCGCCGGCTCGACAAGGTGCTCCCGCACGTCGACGTGGAAGGCGCCGCACTCACCGCGTCCGATACAGGCCCGGAAGACGGCGCTCACGCCCCGCAGCAACCGGTGCGCATCTGACCTCCTGCTCGCACCCAGCGCACCGCGGTGCCGCGTACGGCGGCGCCGCGGCGCACGTCTGCCAGGCTGTGCCTGGTCGCCCTACCCTGGAGAACGCGATGAGCACGAACTGGCAGCGCCGCGCGGCGCGCCACCCGCACGCGGCGGAGGCCGGCCTTCTGGCACTGCTGCTCCTCGTCACGCTCTCGGGGGCCCTGTTCACCCGCAGGGTCACGGACGAGCCGCCGGCCCTGTGGCCCGGCATCGCCCTGTCCGTCCTCGCCTGCGCGGCACTGCTGTGGCGGCGCAGCCACCCACTGCCCGCCCTGGCGGTGACCGCGGTGTGCGCCGTCGCCGAGGGGATCACCGGCTATCTGATGACTCCCCTGCTCATGGGCCCCCTGTTGTTGGCGCAGTACTCCGCGAGCGTGCGCGCCTCTCGCCGGAAGGCGTGGAACAGCGCACTGGCCGCGGCCCTGGCCATGGCCGTCACAGGGATGTTCTTCACTCCCTTCGGACACCAGCTGATCTTGACGACCATCAATCCCGCGGCATGGGTCCTGATGGTCGCGGCCTTCGGAAGCTATGTGCGGGTACGACGGGAGTACGCCGCCGCTCGGGCCGAACACACCGCCCAGGAACGGGAGGAGGAAGCACGCCGCCGCGTCATCCAGGAACGGATGCGGATCGCCCGCGAACTCCACGACGTCGTCGCCCACCACCTCGCCCTGGCCAACGCCCAGGCCGGCACCGCGGCCCACATCGCCCCGACCAACCCCCACCAGGCGCTTGAGATCGTCGCACGGCTGCCCAGGACGACCGCCGCCGCCCTGCGCGAACTCAAAGCCACCGTCGGGCTGCTGCGCCAGGACTCGGACCCCGACGAGATCACTCCCGCACCGGGCCTCGACCACCTGGCCGACCTCCTCGCGAGCTGCTCGGCCGCCGGACTCGACGTCGACGTCACCATCCAGGGGAAACGCCGGCGACTCGGCTCCGGACTCGACCTCACCGCCTACCGGATCATCCAGGAAGCACTCACCAACGTCACCAAGCACGCGGCCACCCGCACCGCGCACGTCCGGCTGGCCTATACGCCCCACTACCTGACCCTCACCATCACCAACGACACCCCCGCCCCCCGTCCACCGGCCGGCCCGTCCCAGCAGCGAGGGTTCGGACTGCTCGGCATGCGCGAACGCACCCTCGCCGCCGGAGGCACCTTCCACGCCGGCCCACGACAGGACGGCGGATTCGAGGTCGCCTGTGCGCTCCCCCTGCACGACCTCGACGCACGCGAGAACGAAAGCGAAAGCACCACATGACCATCCGCGTCCTGCTCGCCGACGACCAGGCCCTCCTCCGGGCCACCTTCCGCATCCTGATCGACTCGGAACCCGATCTCACCGTCGTCGCGGAGGCCCACGAGGGCCAGGAGGCCATTGCCCGCACCCTCGAACACCGGCCCGACATCGTCCTCATGGACATCCGTATGCCGGGCACCGACGGCTTGGCCGCCACCGCGGACCTCTGCGCCCGCCCCGAACTGTCCGCCACCCGCGTCCTGATCCTCACCACCTTCGAGAACGACGAGAACGTGGCCAAGGCCCTACGCGCCGGCGCCAGCGGCTTCCTCGGCAAGGACGTCACCCCGGACGTCCTGCTCGCGGGCATCCGCACCGTGGCGGCCGGCGACGCCCTGCTCTCCCCGACCGCCACCCGCTCCCTGATCGACCGGTTCCTGGCGACACCCGACCACCGGCCGCTCGCACCGCCCGAGCGCCTGGCGACGCTCACCCAGCGCGAGCGCCAGGTCATGGCCCTCGCCGCGCACGGCAGAACCAACGCTGAGATCGCCGACCACCTGGTTCTCAGCCCTCTGACCGTACGGACCCACATCCAGCGCGCCATGACCAAACTCGACGCCCGCGATCGAACCCAGCTCGTCGTCATCGCCTACCAGAACGGTCTCGTCGGCAACCCGGGGCGGTGACGTGCTGCCGCCCGTGCAGAAAGCTGCGCCACCTGACCTGGCGCCGACCGTCTTCAGTTCGTAGCAGTTGGGCCGGTCCTGTGAATGGCCAGTGCTGTGACCGCATGGGTTCGCCGGGTTGGCGGTCGTGGCGGCTGGATGTGCGGTGACGTCCGATCCGAGCGCTGGAGGCGCGGTGGCCGAGCCTGTCCGTGTGCGCGGACTGGCCGACCGGGAGGGGCAGAGGCTGCCGCAGATCGTGTGCCGCGGTAGCACCGACTCGGTGCGCTACCGGCGGGCGATGATGCTGCCGGCCTCGGTCGGCGGGGACCGCGTGCCGGTGATCGCTCAGCTGGTGCAGGCCGACGAGGACACCGTTCGGGATGTGATGCACCGGTTCAACGAGATCGGCCCGGCCTGCCTGGACCCTCGGTGGACGGGAGGCCGTCCCGGCCTGTTCAGTTCAGACGACGAGGACTTCGTCGTTCGGACGGCCACGACCCGCCCGGTCAAGCTCGGCCGTCCCTTCACCCGTTGGTCGCTGCGCGAACTCGTCGCCTACCTGCGCAAAGTGCACGGCCCGCATCCGCAGTGAGACTCGACGGGCAGACCGGCGTACTCATCGGGCCCGAGGCGCGTCCAGTGCCTGTTTTTCGCGGCGCCGACGACCCCCAGACCATCGAGAAGGTCCTCAAGCTCAGTCGGCGGCCGGCGCCCCTGGACGGCGGGCACGGCGTGCCACCCAGGTGACGTCCGACCGCCGCCCGCCCTGGTCGACGTCCAGGACTCCGGTCCCGCGCGCGGGCGGCCCGTGCCCGCCGTACCGCGCTGACCTGTTCCTCGGTGACCTGGTCGGCCCGTCCACGGACCCACATAGTCGCGTTGCTGGCCTGGACGATGTGGTGGAACACCGAGCCCCGCCCCACGCCGTTGAAACATGCTCTCCACCGCCCGGTTCGAGCCCTCCACGGTGCCCTTGAGGTGAGGGGTGTGCCGCCCGGCGTTGACCATGCCGACGAGGGCGGCGTGCACGGTACCGACGAACTCCCCTGTTTCAGCGGTGACGTCGCATTCGGAGGCCGGCAGCAAATCGGTGCACGCTCTCGACGGTCGCCTCATACATGTCCGGAACGGCGGACCGGCCCCGGGCCGCCGAGGTGAAGCACATCGACGGCGTGGGCAGCGGCGGGGCTGCCGCCGGGTGTCTTGGCGGCGGCAGCGTCCCGCCGAGGTGTCGGCCGGAGCGGCTGCGGGCCGCTCCGGCCGTGTTGTCAGGGGTGTTACGCGGCCTTGACGGAGCCGGCGTCGACGGCCCAGTTGGCGCCGATGGCGCTCGGCATGGTCGGGGATGCCAGCAGCAGCACCGCGCGAGCGATCTCGTCCGGCTCGATCAGGCTGCCGGTGAGCATGCCGAGATCCGTCGGCAGGTTCTGCATCAGGACGGCGTGCTCGACGCCGATCGCCTGCGCCACCTGGGACATGTAGCCGTCCTCGCCCGCGATCGCGTTGGTCCTTGTCACGGACGGCGAGACGGTGTTGACCCGTACCCCCTGCGGGGCCAGCCGTTCGGCGAGCCCTCGGGAGAACGTGTTCAGCGCCGCCTTGGCCGCCCCGTAGGGCAGTGGGGTGCCGCCGGGAGCGCCGGGGCGCCGGGCGGTGTCGGAGCTGATGTTGACGATCGCGCCCCGGGCCTCCGCCTCGGTCAGCGCGGGCAGTGCGGCCCGGGTGACGCGTACGGCGGAGCTGAGGTTCAGGGCGAAGACGTCCTGCCAGATGTCGTCGCCGCCGTCGAGGGTGTCGCCGAGCGATCCCTCCGGCAGGCTGCCGCCACCGGCGTTGTTGACCAGGACGTCCAGACGCGGGTCGGCCGCGAGGACCGTCTCGACCATGCGGCGGGGCCCGTCGGCCTCGGACAGGTCGGCGGACACGAAGGTTGCCCCGGTCTCTTCGAGCTCGGGTGTGCTGCGCCGGGACACGGCGGTGACCGATGCGCCTTCGGCGAGGAAGGCCCGCACGATCGCGAGGCCGATGCCTTTGCTGGCGCCGGTCACGAGCACGCGCTTGCCGGCGAGTTGCAGATCCATGGTGCATTACTCCTGTGGTGCGAGGAACGTGATGCGGCGGGGAAGGGAGCCGGAGGTCAGAAGGTGTCGTGCAGCGGTGCGCCGAACCGGGCGTCCGCCGCGTGGGTGTCGCCGACCCGGGAGGCATCCAGGGACAGCCGGCCGTCGGCGCTGAGTCGGAGGGCTTCACCGTCACTCTCGCGCCGCGCCCGGGCGAGGACGTGGACGCCGCGATAGGCCGGCTCGCGTGCGGGGTCGGCCCCCGTCGCGGCCGGAGGCTCCGGTCACCACGGGGATGCTGCCCGCCCCGTCGGACTCGTATGACGTTGTCATATGAATGACCGTAGGGGTTTCACATGACAACGTCAACCCAGTGATGTGACGGTGTCATCTGTAGTATGCGGGGCATGGTCAGTCGCGCAGAGTCCGCCGCCGCCACCCGCCGCGCCCTTCTCGACGCGGCCGCCGAACTGCTCGACGAGGGCGGCCCCGAGGCGGTGACCCTGCGGGATGTGGGCGCACGGGCCGGTGTGAGCCGCGGCGCCCCCTACGGACACTTCGCCGACAAGGAGAGCCTGCTCGCCGCCGTCGCCGCAGAAGACTGGGAGCGTTACAGTGACGAGATCGCGGCCCTGCGCGGCACCCCGTCCGACCGGCTGCGGGGCGCCCTCACCGCGCTCGTCTCCACCGGCCGCCGCCACCCTCACCGCTACCGGCAGATGTTCGGCCCCCCGGGCGGAGCCGACCCCGCCACGATGATCCAGGCCTCATGCCGCGCTCAGGACGAGTTCCTGGCCATCGTCTCCGAACTCGTCGACGAACACGACCTGCACCGATACGGTGGCCTGCTCCTCACCGGCGTCAGCGGCATCATCAACGCAGAACTGAGCGGCCACTTCTCCACTGGGCGATGGCGCACCTCCGCCGACGAACTTGTCGACACCCTCGTCACGCTCATCGCCGACGGACGGCCCCGCGCCTGAGCTTGTTCTTGAGGATCTGACCTGATGCCGACCGTCTGCCCGGCGGACACGGGATGCCAAGGGGTGCTGACGGCCAGGACGAAGGCGCAGACACCCTCACCCGCCCGGCCCGCGACGGCACCGGCCGTCACCCGGCCCGTGCGGCCGTCGCTCACATCCGTTGGCATCGACCACGGGGATCGGGATGGCCGCTCTCTCTCCCCATCGGCGCTCGCTCCACGGCAGCAGGAGGCCGACGCCCCTCGCAAGCGGGACGGCCTGCGCCGGTCACTCGCCGAGTGGTTCGGCAGCAGCGTGCTGCCGTGCCGCAGACACCGGCCTGTTCCCGGACCACGCCCGACTGCACCACTTCATGGTGACCTGGGGGGCGTAGCCGCCGTCGACCAGGTGCTCGGCGGGCAGCGGCCCGCCACGCGCCGGACGGGTGCGGATAGCCGGCAGAGCCTGGGCGTCGTTGGCGGCGGCCGAGGTGGTGGCCACGTTCGTGGTCACGTCGATGCTGTCGGAGGCACACCTCTCCATGACATGCTCGGCGAACCCACTCCAGCGGATGATGTGCCCGTGCCGGACGTAGCACGCCGTGGTGTCGTAGGGGGAGACGACCGCCGAGGAGAAGGGCGGCGGGCCACCGTCCTCGGCGGTGCGCCGGTGCAGGCGGCCTGCCCTGTCATTCCTCGCCGACCAGCAGATGCCCGGCCGTGCGGGCCGCTTCCTCCAGCGTGGCCCGGGCCGACTCGGTGATCGGTTCCGGCCGGTCAAGTCGCGCACCGCGTGGAGTCGTTGCGCTGCGTGGCGCGCTCACGCAGCGCAACGACTCCGGCCTCCTTCAGGCGCGCCGGAGCGAAGCCGAGAAGACGGTCGGCGCGGGCGACCTGGGCGACGCGCTCGCGGAAGTCGGCCGACACGCTGGGGTGGAAGCCGGGATCGTCCAGCTCCATGGCCAGGGCCTATGTGAAATCGATGCGGCAGCAGACCGTTTCTCCTGTTTGCCGGTCAGACAGACCGCGCAGGAACTTCAGCACGCGAACGGTGGCCGACTGGGCCGACGCGAGACCGGGACGGCTCGCAAAGCGCCGCGTTGACCCTGCCCCTGGGGCATGGGTTGTACTTTCGCCGGGGCGGAGCACCGAGATCGGAAAGGTTGAACGTCATGGCGTGGAGCACCCAGCAGCTCGCCGACATCGCCAGTACCACCGTCAAAGCGGTGCGTCACTATCACCGGATCGGACTGCTCGACGAACCCGAACGTGCCCCGAACGGCTACAAGCAGTACAAGCCGGGCCATCTCGTCCGTGTGCTTCAGATCAAGCGGATGCGCAGCCTTGGTGTTTCCCTCGCGCAGATCGGCGCGATGGGACGAGCTGACGGGAAACCCGACGAGGCCGTCCGTATGCTGGACGCCGAACTGGCGGACACCATCGAACGCCTGCAGCGGATACGCGCTGAGCTGGCCGTCATCCTCAAGCACCGGGCGCCGCTCGACGTTCCCCTGCCGTTCGGTCCCGTCGCCGATGAACTGTGCGAGCGAGACCATGCCCTGGTCACCGTCTACTCGCAGGTGTTCAACGACAACGCCCTCGATGACCTGTGCCAGCTCATCTCGGAACGCGATGAGCACGAGGACGAGTTCGATTCCCTCCCCGAGGACGCGGACGACGCGACGATCAACGAACTGGCCGGGCATCTGGCCGTGGCGATGCGCGCCCATCAAGACCGGTTCCCGTGGATGAGCGATCCGGCCAGTGCCGCGCCACGAGGCAAGCGGTTCGCCGAGACCGTGATCCTCCCCGCCGTCGTCGAACTCTACAACAAGGCCCAGCTCAAAGCGCTCGCCCGGGCCCACGCGCTCAACCAGGAGTTCAGATCCACGGCGGGTACTGACGCCACCGAGCGCCAGGCCAGTTCGTGATGTCGAGCGCGGCCTCGAAGACGCTGCCGAGCAGCGCCGAGCCTGATGCTCCGACAGAACAGCTACCCCGAATGTGATCTCTGCGGTCGTCGGGCTTGACCTGGCCCCAGGGGCAGGGGTTGCCCTGGATCACGCAAGGAAGCGCATCGAGAACACATTCGGAGGAATGGACATGCATCGAAGCCGTCGTATAAGCCGGGGTCTGGCCCTGACGGTTGCGATCGGCCTCGCCGGGTCGTTGGCACCGGCCGCGGCCGCCGATCGAGACGACGTAGGTCAAGTGAAGTGGGGGGCCTGTCCCGACGACGTCACGGCCGAGGCGCCGACTCTGAACGTACAGTGCGGCACCGTGACAGTGCCGCTGGACTACGACGACCCGGACGGGACACAGATCGACCTCATGGTGTCGCGGCTGGCGAGTGAGAACCCGCAGAAGCGGCGCGGTGTGCTGTTGCTGAACCCGGGCGGTCCGGGCGGGTCCGCGCTGACGATGGCGGCCGGTCTGATCGACCTGGGCATCCCGTCGAAGGTCCTCGACACCTACGACCTGATCGGTATGGACACCCGCGGATTCGGACACTCGGCGCCGGTCGACTGCAAGTTCACGGTCAGTCAGGGCTATATCGGCAATGTCCCGCCGTACGCCGTGGACGACGCAGCTGTGGTCAAGCAGGCCGAGATCGCCAAGGGCGTCGCCGAGCAGTGCGCGGCCAACGACACCGACGGCCGCATGGCCCACATCACAACCGCCAACATGTCACGGGATCTGGACCGGATCCGGGCCGCGCTCGGCGAGGAGAAGGCAAGCTACTTCGGCCTTTCGTACGGGTCGGCGCTGGGGGCCGCGTACGCCTCGATGTTCCCGGACACCACCGACCGTGTTCTCATCGACAGCAATCTCGGTGACACGGCCCTGGACCACGCCGGGATTCGTCGGTACGCGCTGGGAATGGAGCAGACGTTTCCCGACTTTGCGAAGTGGACAGCGGCACGGCACTCCGCCTACGGGCTCGGACGGACGCCGGAGGAAGTGCGCGAGATGTACTTCACGCTGGCCGAACGGCTCGACGAGAAGCCGGTATTCGGCATCGACGGACGCCAGTTCCGGTTCGCCACCTTCGGTGGACTCTACGCCGAGCGGACGTACGGCCGGACGGCGCACCTCTGGGAAGCGGTCAAGGACGCCGACGGCACCGCGATCAAAAGGCTGATGGCAGAGACCCCCGGCGTACGAACGCCAGCCGGTGAGGTGGCGTCGTACTCCAACTCCTGGTCGGTCTTCCTCACGGTGACCTGCAACGACGTGGAGTGGCCCAGCGATGTCCGGGCGTACCAGCGCAGCGTTGCCGCGGACCGGAAGAAGTATCCGTTGTTCGGTGCGGCGGCGGCCAACGTTCTGCCGTGTGCGTTCTGGACGCGAGGGCCGTCCGAGCCGCAGGTCGAGATCAATGACGACGGGCCGGCGAACATCCTGATCATGCAGAATCGACACGACCCGGTCACGCCGCTGCTCGGTGGGCAGCTGTTCCGGAAGAAGTTCACCGATCGCTCACGTCTGGTGACCGCGGACGGAAGCGGTCACGGTGTCTATGTCTACGGCGGCAACGCATGTGCGCTGAACGTCGGCACTGCCTGGCTGGCCGACGGAGCGATGCCGGAGAAGGACATCAAGTGCCGGGCCTCGGCCTGAACCTCGGCCATGATCTGCGGCGTGCTGGACAACCTGCGTGTTTCCTCCGTCGTCCGACGAGGGCGAGGTTGTGCGGGCGGACGGTTCCGGGCAGGGCGCGTTGGACGCCGCCGCCTTTGAGGCAGCAGTCATGAAGGATTCTTCAGCCCTTCCAAAAACACCGTCAGGACGAGGTTGGTCCCCGGTGTGTGCACGGGCGAGAGTGCCTGGGCCAGCGGATTCGCCGCCAACACCAGGAACGTATGGGTCTGCATGAACGCGGGTGTCGCCGACCAGGAGTTGATCAGCCGGGTCAAGGTGGGAGAGACCTGGTTGCGGTGAGCACGCAGCCCGGGTGGTCGCGGAACCGGATTGGCGAGCGCGAACAAGTGGGCGGTTGCGGACTCGGGGAGCCGTAGAGCCTGAGCGAGCGCCCGGAGGATCTCCGCGGAAGGCCGCCGGTCACGTCCCTGTTCCAGCCCGAGGTAGTAGTCGACGCTGATACCGGAGAGTGCCGCAACTTCCTCGCGGTGCAGTCCGGGCACTCGCCGGTGTGCGGTCTCAGGAAGCCCGACATCCGCAGGACGGACCAGCTCGCGCCGAGCCCGCAGACAATTGCCCAGCGGATTCACAGTGCGGTCGTCCATGAGGGCAAGGGCGAGCTGGAACGGGCTCCGGACCCTGGTGGTGGCAGCACCAGGGTCACGGCTCACTTCCTCAGGTACGACCCGGGACCTGGCGTCGCGTCCATGGCCGCACAGACACTTGACGGCCTGACGGCCGTGGTCACCGGCGCCAGTTCCGGTGCTGGCGCGGCCGCGGCACGGCCGATGGGCGCGTTGGGTGTGTCTGTCATAGTCATGGGCCGTGCGGTGACCAGAACCCGCGCTATCGCCGACGACGTCGGCGGCACCGCCCTTCCCGCGGACTTCGCCCGTTTCAGCGAGGTACGCGAAATTCAGAAAAGCGTGAGAACACCTTGAGCAACCCCATGCCTCTCATCCTGGTGCACGGTTTCTGGCACGGCAGTTGGTGCTGGAGCCCGGTGACCAAGCAACTGGCCGCCAGGGGAATCCAGTCGGTCGCGGTCGACCTCGACGGACACGGACTGCGCAACCCCGCACCACGCGCCTGCGGGGGACGGCCGTTCGACGCGGCGGCGTTCGCCGCCGAGCCGTCACCGGTGGCGGATGTCACCACATTGTCTGAGGCGGCCGACCTCGCCGACCGGATACGGATGATCGGCGCCGGCCGGCCCTGTCTCCTGGTGGCGCACAGCATGGGTGGTACGGTCGCCACCGCGGTCGCGGAACTCGCTCCGGAACTCGTCGGCGGGCTGCTCTACATCGCCGCGTATGCCCCGGTGAGCGGAGTGCCGGTAGCCTCCTACACCACACTTCCGGAGATGCTTGGTTCGCGTGTGTCGTCGCTCATTGCGGCCGACCCTGCCCAGGTCGGCGCGATGCGCATCGACCCCCGCGATCCGAACCGACGCGCCGAGACCAAGGAAACCTTCTACAACGACGTCGACGACTACACGGCGGATGCCGCGATCGCCCTGCTCAGCCCAGACGCCCCGATGAGGATGGTCGCTGATGCGCTGACCATCACCGAGCAGCGCTATGGCAGCACCCCCCGCACGGCTACGTGCTCTGCACCAGGGACAACGCCATTCCTCCGGCGATGCAACGCCGCTTCATCAAGGAGATCGACGCAGTGTCGATCTTCCCGACCACCATCACCGAACTCGACACGTCGCACTCGCCGTTCCTGTCCCAACCCGCCGCACTGGCCGAAGCGATCGCGGCTGCCGCCACCACTCACCCGCAACAGGTGTGACGGGACGGCCGGGGGACGCCGGCCACCCCCGTCCGACACCCTGCCAGGCATACCGTCACCCAGGCTCGTTGACATCACCACCGGCCGGCTCGCCGGCGTCGCACCGCCGCGCCTAGCTTGTGGCCGATGGCTTACTGTGTTTTTCGTTGGTTCTGTGGGTGCAGGGGCTTTGGCGGTGTGGGCATGGTGGTGTGTCTTCCGAGTTGCGGGCTGTTGATTCCGACGTCTCTGTTCTGCCGCTGACGCGGCCGCAGTTGGCCGAGGCCCGGCGCGTGCGCGCAGGCGAACTGTTCGAGCAGCGACGTCCTTCATCCGAGGTTGCACGGATGGTGGGGATGCACCCCGAGAGTGTGCGTCGGTGGAGACGCTTGTGGGAGCAGGGCGGGGCTCAGGCGCTGCGGCGGCGTCCGTCCATCGGCCGGCCGCCCAAGCTGGATGACGCCCAAGTCGGGCTGGTTCGGGCCGCGTTGGGGCAAGGCGCCCAGGCACACGGGTTCGAGGCGGATCTGTGGACGTTGGAACGGGTCGGTGTGGTGGTGGAGCGGGTGACCGGGGTGAACCTGGCCCGGGCATCCGCGTGGCGCCTGCTGACCGGGCGGCTGGGCTGGAGTCTGCAGCGGCCCGGGCGCCAGGCCGTCGAGCGGGACGAGTCCGAGATCGCCCAGTGGGTCGCCCAGGAGTGGCCACGCATCAAAAAGGGGCGGTGAAGAAACGTGCCTGGATCGTGTTCTCCGACGACTCGGGCGTGTCACTGCTGCCCCGGGTACGCCGCACCTACGCACCTCGCGGCCGCACTCCCACGCTCCGGCACCGGCACCGGCACCGGCTGAACTGGAAACGAGCCGGGACGGCCGCCGCGCTGGGCTACCACGCCGCCGACCCGGAACGCGGCCCGCGGCTGTGCTTCCACCTCAAGCCGGGCAGCTACGACACCACTTCCCTGATCGAGGTACCGGAACAGATCAAGACCTTCTACACCGGTGAGTCGGTGGTACTGGTATGGGACGGACTGTCCGCCCACTGGAGTCGGGGCATGCGGGCCTGGGCAGCCGAGCAGGACAGGCTGACGCTGGAACGGCTGCCGGCCTACGCACCCGAACTCAACCCGGTCGAACTGCTGTGGTCGGCCATCAAGACCCGCGAGCCGGCCAACCTCGCCGGCGACCACCTCGCCGACGTTGCCGACGCAGCCGAACACGGCATCCACCGAGTCTGCTCCAACGAACAACGCCCGTGGTCCTTCCTCACCCACACCGGCCTGACAATCCATCCCCAACCACCACAGAACTAACGAGAAACTCAGTAGTGGTGGGGGTCGTCGGCGAAGTCGGGGAACTCGGTGAGCAGGAGGTGTTCCGCGGCGCCTTCGAGGGCTTGGGCGGTCTCGGTCGAGCGGGGGAGCATGGTCTTCTCGTAGGCGTGGACGGCCTCGTCGACGGTTGCCGCGTTCGCCAGGGCCAGAGCGAGGTCGCTCGCGTCGAGCATGGCGAGGTTGACGCCGACGCCCAGCGGGGGCATGAGGTGGGCGGCGTCGCCGAGCAGGGTGACCGTCGGGTTGGGCTCCCAGGTGTGGGGCACGGGCAGGGCGTGGATCGGGCGGTCCACGTAGGGACCGTCGTTGTCGGTGATCATCTGCCTCATGCGGGGCGACCAGTGGGCGTAGCGCTCCAGGAGCAGGGCGCGGAGGGCGTCGGTGTCCTCGGGCGTCAGGCCGCTCGCGGCGATCCAGTCGGCCGGGACGCGCTGGATCAGGTAGACGCGGATGTGGTCGTTGCCGTTGCGCTGGGCGAAGACGGCGCGCTGCCCGTCGGCGGCGTGTGCGCTGCCCTGGCCGACCAGTTCGGCGATCTCGGGGTGACGGGCGTCGACGTCGGAGAACCACGCCTCCAGAAAACTGACCCCGCTGTACTCGGGAACGGCCGGCGAGACGGCCGGGCGTACGCGGGAGAAGGCGCCGTCGGCGCCGATGACGAGGTCGGTCTCGGTGGTGGTGCCGTCGGTGAAGTGCAGCAGGCGCGGCCCTTGGGCGGGTCCGCTGACGTGGTCGAGGCCGTGGCCCCAGCGCACGGTGCCGGGTTGGAGGGAGCCGAGCAGCAGGTCGCGCAGCCGGCCGCGGTCGATCTCCGGTTTGAACAGTTCGTCGGGCCCGGGGACCTGGTGGGAGGTGATCGTGCCCGTCGGGTCCATCTGGCGCATCTCCTGCCCTTCGGGGCGGGCCAGCTTGAAGAACTCGTCGAGCAGGCCGGCTTCCCGCAGGGCGATCTGGCCGTTGTCGGCGTGCAGGTCCAGGGTGCCGCCCTGGTTGCGTGCGTCGGGCCCGGCGTCGCGGTCGTGGACGGCGACTGCGATGCCGTGCCGCTGAAGGATGCGGGCGCAGGTCAGCCCGCCGGGTCCGGCTCCGATGATGCTGATCCGGGCGTGCGTGGGGTTCGGAGAAACCATGAGGGTGTCCTTCGCTGAGGGATGAATGGGACGTCGCGGCCGGAGGTGGTGGTGCCGGCGCCCGGAATCCGGGGACGCGGTGTGCCGCGGCAGGCGGTGGTCGTCGGACCGGTTGCCACGGCCGGACCGCGGTGCCGTGTCCGGGCAGCCCAAGGGCCGGGCGGGACTGCGTCTGCTCCCCAGCCCCTGAAAGTAGAGTATGGAGAAAAGTAGAATGTGACAACTCTTGTTCTGGTGGCACTTTCGGATAGGCTCACGGCATGACCGAGCCCGTTGTCAGCCGCCGCGAGCGCAAGAAGGCCGCCACCCGGCAGGCGATCGCCGACGCCGCACTCCGCCTCTTCCTGGAGCACGGCTACGACCAGGTGAGCATCAAGGACATCGCCGAGACCGCGGACGTGTCGACCGCCACCGTCTTCAAGCACTTCACCGGCAAAGAAGCCCTCGTGTTCGACCAGGAAGAGAACACAGACGCGCACCTGGCCGCGGCCGTGCGGCAACGGCCCGCCGATCAGAGCGTCCTCGACGCCCTGCGCGAGCACGTACTCGCCACCTGGCTGCCGATCGCCGCGCACCCCCAGACAGCGGAGTTCACCCGCCTGGTCAACACCACCCCGGCGCTACGCGCCTACGCCGAACGCATGTGGACCCGGCACACCGACACCCTCAGCGCGGCCATCGCCGACGAGTACGGCGTGGATCACGACAACCTCGCCTGCACCGCCCTGGCGCGCTTCGTCCTGGAGGTTCCCGCCCTGGCTCAACGCCAGAAGGACCGCAGAGCAGCCGTCGAGGAGGTCTTCGACATCCTCACCAACGGCTGGCAGCCCCCCGACAACCACGACACACCCACAAACGCATGAGTCAGCAGAACTGGCCAGACCGTCCCCAAGCCATGTGTGCACCAGGCAGAGTGCTGTCGAATCTCGCGGACTGCCTAATTCGCCCCTCCCGCATGCGCCAACGCGCCGGGTTGTCCGGTGACGGGCTGTCCGCAGCGCTCGCACGGCGTCGGCGCCGCGGAGGGACGGCCGGCTTTCCGGTCCCGGCGGCAACCGGCGCCCGCTGCCCCCGCACGGCCGTCCGACACGTTTCCTCACGCGCCCTGCGGAGCTGTTCTTCGCGGGCGCGGCGGCGGTCTTTTGCGCGTGTGTGCCAGGCGTCGGGGTCGGCCGGCGCGGCGGGCAGGTCTTCCCGCCGACCGTGCCTGCACCGCCCCCGCACCGCCGCGCGCCCGCCGGCCTTCACGCGTTCCAGGGTGGTGAACGGGACCGGGATCGCGTCGGCGTAGCCGTCGTAGCCGTCCTCGCGCGGACGACCGTAGGGGCCCATGCCCTGGTAACTGCCGGACCAGATCACGCGCGTGAGGCCCATGACCTGGTCCATGCGGTTCTTCAGCCCGGCCGCCCCGAGCCGGATGCCGGGGCTGAAGACGACAGCGGCGGGCGGGTAGCCCTCACGGCCGGACTCCGTCAGACGGAGCCGCGCGGCACCGTCACCACATGCTTGCCTACGACGCCGCCGCGCTCGAAAGCCCTGTGCGCCGCGGCGATGTCCGCGAGCGGATAGACACTGTCGATCACCGGGCGCAGCGCGCCGGAGGCGACCTGGGCGGCCAGGTCGCGCAGGACGGCGGTTCGGGGGTTGGCGCTGAAGGTCCGGATGCGGCGGGAGCCGTGCAGGCTGGATGCGGCGATCTCGGCCAGGGCTGAGGGTGACAGGCCGACGGTGACCATACGTCCGCCCCTGGCCAACCGGCTTCGGTAGCAGTGCAGTTCCGAGCCGACGGTGTCGACGATGACGTCGAACGGACCTGTCCGGTCCGAGGTGGTGGAGCCGTAGTCCAGGACCTCGTCGGCACCGAGGTCGGCCAGGACCTCGGCGTGGCGGTCGCGGGCCAGAGCGGTCACATGGCCGCCCATGGCGTGCGCCAACTGTACGGCGGCTGTGCCGACTCCGCCGGCCGCGCCCCGGACCAGGACCCGTTCTCCGCTCATCAGGTGCACGCTGTCGCGCAGTGCGATCAGTGCCGTGGAACCCGCCACCACCAGGGCCGCCGCGTCGACGGACGCGAGGCCCGCCGGGGCGTGCGCGATTCGGTCCGCGCTGACGACGACGTACTCGGCCGCCCCGGCGACGGTGTGCCGCCGGCGCGGATGCACCATGCCCCACACCCGGTCCCCGGCCCTGAAGCCGGCGGCGTCGGTGCCGGTCGCGACAACGGTGCCCGCGAAGTCCAGTCCCGTGCCGATCGGGAACCGGCGTCCCGACATCATCTTCAATTCCCCGGTACGGACGATCACATCGTGTCCGTTCACGCTGGTCGCCTCCACCGACACCAGAACCTCGCCGGCGCCGGGTACGGGACACTCCACGTCATTGATCCGCAGTACGTCTGCCGTGCCGAAGCTCGTGATCTGAACGGCCTTCATCTCGCTGTCCTTCCGTGAACGGCTGGGGCTGCTCCGATGCTGGACCCCGCACACGGCAGCACGGTCGTTCACTTCTTCCTGGGCCCGGCAGACCCACCCTCGCCGGCCGGGCCGACGGCATACTGGCGCCGTGACCCACTCCCCTCACACCATCAGCGACGATCCCCGGCGCGAACTCGCCGACTTCCTGCGCACCCGTCGGACCCGGCTGCGGCCCCAGGACGTCGGGCTGGAGCCCGGCCCGCGACGACGCGTCGCCGGGCTGCGGCGGGAGGAACTGGCTCTGCTGGCCGGGGTCAGTCCGGACTACTACCAGCGCATGGAGCAAGGGCGCGACGTCCGCCCCTCCGAGCAGGTGCTGGACGCCCTCGCGCGTGCCCTGAACTTCTCCGCCGAGGAGACCCGCCACCTGCACAGCCTCGCCGCCGCCGCGCGTACCCCGGCCCGCTCGTCGCGTTCCTACGAACCGGAAGCGGTACCGGACACCACACTGCGAGTGATGCGCGCCATGGCCTCGCCCGCCCTGGTCGTGGGCCGTTTCCTGGACGTGCTGGCCTGGAACCCGCTCGGCGGCGCACTGCTGGGGCAGTTCACCGGGCAGCCGCACAGCGAGCGGAACCTGCTGGCGTTGTTCCTGCGCCCCGAGGCCGACCGGGCGTGCCCGAACCGGGCGGCCACCATCGCAGAGCTGATCGGGATGCTGCGGACACAGATCGCCGCCGATCCCGGCCACCCGCGCGCGGCCCAGCTGGTGGGTGAACTCGCGCTGCGCAGCGATGAGTTCGCGGCACTGTGGGCCCTCCATGACGTGACGGAACCGACCCGCGGCCACCTGCGCATCACCCACCACCAGGTCGGCGAACTGAACCTGGACTGGGACATCTACCCGATACCGGGCAGCCCCGGCCCCGCTCTCATGGTCTGCACCGCTGCCGAAGACAGCCCCGACGCGGCACGCCTCCGGCTGCTCGCAGACCTCCTGGACACTCCCTGACCGATGCCGGCGTCCATGCCCGCCCTGGCGCGTCGCACCGTCCCCACGCCGTGACCGCACCGTCCCCACGCTCGTGGATCCGCGTCCATGCCTGTCACACATCGATCGCTCGCGCCAGGCATTTCCCCTTCCCTCTCCGGATCATTAGCGTGAAAGACAGGGGCGCGACAAACTGGACGAAAGACGCGGTCAGGATTGCCGTGGACCACGCACCGAGTACCGCGCCCGGACGGTGGCGGTGAGCCCTGATGCACGCCTCTGCCACCACAGCACGAGCACTCGCCAAAGGAGAACCGCGCATGCCTATGGCACGCATCGATCTGATCCGTGGCCGCCGTCCTGGGGACGTCCGGGCCATCGCCGACGCCGTCCAGCAGTCCCTCGTCGACGTGTTGAAGATTCCCGAGCGCGACCGATTCCAGATCATCACCCAGCACGAGGCCGACGAGATCATCGCCCTCGATGCGGGGCTCGGTTTCCAGCGCACCGACGGCACCGTCATCGTCCACATCTTCACCCAGCGCGGACGCAGTACCGACGAGAAGCAGCGCCTGTACAAGGCGCTCGCCGAACAGCTCGGGCGCGTCGGGGTCGACGGCAAGGACCTGTTCGTCAGCTACTTCGAGAACGGCCCCGAGGACTGGTCGTTCGCGGACGGTCGCGCCCAGTACGTCGAGGGCGACCTCGCCGTCCCGGGCCGCTGAAGTACTTCCTCGGGGCAGGCATCGTCTGGGCTCCTCTCAAGAAACCCATCTGACCCTCTGTCAACGCCTTCCGCATCTCGGGGGAAGCTCAGGGCAAGGCTGTCCGGTGCACCAGGGTGCCCGGTATGCCCGCCCTATGAGGGGGTCAGACCTGTGCCTGGCCTCCGTCGACGAACCAGTCGACGCCGTTGACGAAGCTGGAGGCATCCGAGGCCAGGAACGTCGCCACGGCGGCGATCTCGTCCGGGTGGCCGATCCTGCCGAGCGGCACTTCCGAGGCGAGCTGGTGGTCCGGGCCTACGGCGCCGATCAGGCCCGGGGTCTCGGTCGGGCCGGGGCTCAGCACGTTCACCCGGAACTTCCGTTCCCGCGCGCTGAGCGCCCAGCTGCGCACCAGGTTGCGCACCGCTGCCTTCGACGCACCGTAGATTTCCAGGCTTGGTCCGGGGCGGAGGGCGTTGGTCGATCCTGTCACCACGATCGAGGCGCCGTCCGACAGCAGGGGCAGCGCCTTCTGTACGGTGAAGATCGTGCCCTTCACGTTCGTAGCGAAGGTGGCGTCGATGGCTTCCTCTGTGATCTCACCGAGACGCTGAGGGACAGCGCTGCCGGCGTTGGCGACCAGCACGTCGATGCGGCCCGCCTTCTCGCGCACGACCGAGTAGAGGTCATCGAGGTCCGTCTGTACCGAGACGTCGGTTCTCACACCGGTGGCCGCCGGCCCGATCTCAGCGACGGCCGCGTCGAGCGGCTTCTGGCGGCGACCGGCCAGGAACACCCGTGCACCTTCCGCGGCGAACCGCCTGGCGATGGCAAGGCCGATGCCGCTGCCGGCTCCGGTGACCACCGCCACCTTGCCTGCGAGTACTTCTGTCATTACGTGTCCACCCCTCGATTCTTGACTGGTTCGTCCATAACGCTAAACCTTTATGGACGAACCAGTCAAGAATGGGTAGGCTGCCACCATGGCGCGACCGAGGAAGTTCGACGAGCAGCAGGTACTGGACACTGCCCGGGAGCGGTTCTGGTCGGGCGGGTACGCCGCCACGCGAATGGAAGACATCGCCGAGGCAACGGGGCTCGGCAAAGGCAGCCTGTACGGCGCCTTCGGCGGAAAGCAGGAACTGTTCCACCGCGTGTTCGACGATTACTGCGGTTCCGTCGTCGACGCTGTGAGCCGGCAGCTGCGCGGCAACGACGCGGACGCCTACGCGCGGCTGTCCGCCCACGTGTACGCGGTGGCCGCGGCGACTGCCGCAGACACCGCCCACCGCGGATGCCTGCTGGCCAAGGGCGCCGCCGAGCTGGCCGAACACGACGAGACGGTGGCCAAGCGGGCGCGCGCGACCATCGAGGCACTGCGGGCGCTGCTGGAGAGCGACATCGCAGCCTGCCGGCGCAATGGCGATATCGCCGCGGACGCGGATCCGGGAAAGCTGGCTGCGCTGGTGCTCGCCGTACTGCGCGGCATCGAAGCGCTGGGCAAGGCCGGAGCGAGCGAGGAAACGCTGACCGACATAGCCTCGACAGCCCTTGCTGTACTGCCCCGCCCCGCTCCCTGAGCTTCTTCGGTCCGGCCACCGCGCCGCCCACCATTCGACACGTGCCGGCTGCTGCCTATGAGCCAGATTCGCCTCGATGACCTCCGGTACGGCGGCGGGTGGTCGCGGCTATGCCTGTGCCGCATCGTCGTCCGGCGTCGCGACGGCACGGGCCACGTCGAGGAAGCGACGCAACAGGGCGGGCCGAGGGCCGGCGTCGGGGAGGTGGACAAGGCGGACGGGGACCGGTGGAGCGCCGGTCAACGGCACGAAGCGGACCGCGGGGTGGTGGATGCGGCGTTCGGCCTCCTCCGGGACGACCCCGATCCCGCGTCCGGCGGCGACCGACTCAAGCCACTCGTCGAAATTCGTGGTCTCGACATAACGTTTCGGGCCGTCCCCGTCGGGCCAGGACCAGGGACCGGTGGTGCCGCTGACCGGGTTGATGACCAGGGTCCAGTCCGTAGCGTCCCGCCACCGCAGTTGATCCGCGCCGGCTGCTTCACTGTCACGGCCGCAAGCGGCGACGCGCTGCTCGTCGTAGAGATGCACCGCGCGCAGCGGTGGTTCCATCGGTCTGCTGCCGCGTACGACGGCGATGTCGACCGTTCGGCGGTCCAGGGAGCCGAGTAGATCGTCGCTGCGCACCAGGGCGACGCGGGTACCGGCGTCGCGCTCGAAGCGGGCGATGGCACGCTGCGCCCATGGTTCGGGCAGCAGCCAGGAGAAGCCCAGACGCAGGGTGGATTCACCGCGTGCGGCGGCGACAGCCTCCTCGAAGGTGGCCAGCGTGCGCTCGGCGTGGACGAGGAAGTCGGTCCCGGTGTCGGTGAGGCCGACGCGTCGGGAGGAGCGATCCAGCAGGCGCACGCTGGCACGGGTGGCACGGGTGGTGGCCCCGGTTGTTGCCTCACGGTCGTCGGTGTTGTCGACGCTGACTTCTGCCACGGTCCGCAAGGCATACTTTCGGCACTGGGATCGGTTGAGGGCTCGAAGGGGCTATGAACAAGCGTGTGACGATCGTCGATGTGGCAGAGCGGGCGGGGGTGGCGGTCAGCTCCGCCTCGGTGGCGCTCAACGGCAATCCGGGCGTCTCGGAGTCCACGCGCCACCGGGTGCGGGCGGCTGCCGACGAACTGGGCTACAAACCCAACCTGCGTGGGAAGAGTTTGCAGGCCAAGCGCGCTTTCGCGGTGGGGCTTGTAGTGGAGCGGGACGCCGGTGTATTGGAGGCGGATCCGTTTTTCGGCGCCTTCATCAGCGGTATCGAACGGGAGTTGGCTCCGCGGGACTACGCACTGGTGTTGCAGATCAGCGGCAGCGCGAGCGACACACAGCACCGCTACGAGCGGCTGGCCTCCGACCGCCGGGTCGACGGGGTGTTCCTCAACGAGATCCGCGCGAACGACCCCCGCATCCGGCTGCTGCGGCGGCTGGACTTGCCGACGGTGGGCATCAACGCGTCCCGGCATGCCTTCCCCTTTCCCGCAGTGCGCCAGGACGGCACCTCAGGGCTGGCAGACCTGGCGGCGCACCTGATCGATCTGGGCCACCGGCGGATCGCCTACGTGGGCGGTCCACGCGAGTTCTTGCACGCCCGCGAGCGGGAGCAGACCTGGCGTACGGCGCTGGAGCGGGCCGGGCTTGAGCCCGGCCCATGGTGTGCCGGTGATTTCACCTACGAGGCCGGCCGGCGTGCCGCGGACGAGCTGCTGGCGTTGGATGTGCCGCCCACCGCGGTACTGTGCGCCAACGACCTGACCGCCATCGGTGTGATGACCCGGGTGCAGGAGCTCGGGGTGCGAGTGCCGGAGGACGTGTCCGTGGCGGGCTACGATGGTATTCGCTTCGGTTCCTATGTGCGGCCCGCGTTGACCACTGTGCAGACCGCGCCCGCCCTGCTCGGCGAGGAGGCCGCCCGGTTGTTGCTGGATGTCATCGATGGCTGCGACGTTGTCGACGTCACCGCTCCCGCGGCGACCCTGGCGATCCGCGGCTCCACGGGACCGGCACCGGGCGGCTGAACCGGTGCCGCCGTGGCCGGCCCCCGGCGTGGGTGTCGGGTTCAGCGCGCCGGCGGCGCGGTGCTGGCGCGCGTGACGAACTCCACGGGCGGCAGGGCGGGTGGCTGGAAGGGATGCCCCTGGGCGAGGGAGACCAGTTGCTGCGCCGCGGCACGGCCCCATGCGATCACGTCCTGGCGGACGGTGGTCAAGGGCGGGGCGATGTACTCGGCCAGAGGGATGTCGTCGAAGCCCACTACCGACAGGTCCTCCGGGACTCGCAGTCCGCGACTGTTTGCGGCGGCGATTCCGGCGATGGCCATCAGGTCGTTGGCGTAGACGATGGCGGTCGGCGGGTCCTGCCGGTCGAGCAGGTCGTGCGTGGCACGGGCGCCGGCGGCCCCGGTGAAGTCCGCGGCCGCGAGCGGTCCTGCGGGCAGCCCCGCGTCGGCCAGGGTGGTCATCCAGGCGCGCTGCCGGGCCTCGGCGTGCACATAGCCGTCGGCACCGCTGACGTGCCCGATGCGCCGATGGCCGAGCGTGTGCAGGTGCTCGACGGCGTGGCGCACCCCGTCAGCGTCATCGACGCCGATCGCCGGCACCGAGCTGTCCGCACGGTCCGGTCCGACGATCAATGCCGCCAGGCCCAATCGGTCGACCAGTGCCGTGCGCGGGTCGTTGATGTGCAGATCGGTGAGGAACACACCGTCGACCCGGCCGTCATGGCTCAAGCGCTCATACGCGTCGCGCTCGGCCTCCTCGTCCGCGACGACCTGGAGGACCAGTGCGTAGTGCAGCGGTGAGAGCCCGCTTTCGACGCCTGCGACGAACTGCGGGAAGAACGGGTCGGTGCTGAGCAGTTCGGGAGGCCGACGGATCACCAGGCCGAGGGCCTGGGCGCGCCGGGTGGACAGGGCCCGGGCGCCGGCGCTGGGCTGCCAGCCCAGCTGAGTGGCTGCCTCCAGGACCCGCCGGCGTGCTTGAGGGCTGACGCCGGCGCGGCCGTTGACGACGAAAGACACGGTGGCTTTGGACACCCCGGCAAGCGCCGCGACATCACCGATGGTGGGGCGGCTGCGCCGGCGTGGAGACGGCGCTGCCGCGGGCTCGGTGCCGGCCGGTTCCGTGCCCGGGTCGTGGTGCCGGTGGACCATGTTCTTCGCCTCCTTGCCGCCGCCCGGTACCGGTGGGGCCGTGAGGTGCGCTGCCCAACCGATTACCGAAACGTTTCGTACGATCCCTTGACGCTTGGATTTTAAACCGGTTTGAATGGCGCCCGTCACCCCGACGCGATCACCTGCCGGGGCCGGTCGACGGCGGTGGACAGGGCCGCCCGCCGCCACCATCTGGCAGCCCACTCTGCACTCACACCCATGAAGGAGTCAGGCCATATGAAGCGTCATGCGCGCACAACGGTGCTGGTGGCCGCCGTGGCGGTGGTCCTGCCGCTGTCCGCCTGCGGGGCAGGCGACTCCGGCGGCGGCGCGCCGACGACAGGACCGATCGACATCTGGTACTCGACCAACGAGCAGGAGCAGGCGTGGGCCAAGGCAGTCGTGACCGCCTGGAACGCCGAGCACCCGGAGGAGAAGGTCACCGCCCGGGCGGTGCCGGCGGGCAAGTCCACCGAGGACGTGATCGGTGCGGCGATCACTGCGGGCAACACTCCCTGCCTGGTCTACAACACTGCGCCGGCCGCCGTCTCGGCGTTCCAGAAGCAGGGCGGGCTGGTGAACCTCTCGAAGACGTTCAAGGACGCCGAGACCTTCGTCAAGCAGCGCTCAGGCGCCGCGGCGGACGGCTTCCGCTCCCCGGACGGTTCGCTGTATCAAGTGCCGTGGAAGACCAACCCGTTCATGCTCTACTACAACAAGGACGCGTTCGCCAAGGCCGGCCTGGATGCGGAGCATCCCAGGCTTCGAACCTACGCTGATGTACTCGCGGCAGCGAAGGCGATCAAGAGCAGCAAGGCCGCCAAGTTCGCCCTGTATCCACCGGCGACCAGCGACTACACCAATTCGCTGTTCGACTTCTACCCGCTGTATCTTGCGAACTCCGACGGCACCCAGCTGGTCAAGGACCACAAGGCGACCTTCACGTCCGAGGCCGGCCTGCAGACCCTCGGCTTCTGGCAGCGGATGTACGCCCGGGGCTACTCCTCACCGGAGGCGTACAGCGGCGACATGTGGGCGGGTCCGTTCGCCGACGGGGTGGCCGCGATGGGGATCGCCGGGCCGTGGGGCAAGGCTCAGTTCGACGGCAAGGTGACGTACGGCGTGACGCCCCTGCCGACCGCCGCGGGCGCGGACGAGGCGTCGACATTCGCCGATTCGAAGAACGTCGGGCTGTTCACCTCCTGCCGGCACCAGCAGACCGCCTGGGACTTCACCAAGTTCTCCATGCGCAAGGACCACGATGTGAGCCTGCTGGAGAAGACCGGGCAGTTCCCCACCCGCACCGACGTGTCGACTGTCGCCGCCGACTTCCTGGAGAAGAACCCGTTCTACCAGCCCTTCGCCGACGCCGTCCCGCGCGCCGTGGATGTGCCGAACATCGCCCGCTCGGGCGAGGTGTGGACGACTTTCCGCAAGGCATGGGACGACACCGTCCTGTCGGGCGAGGGAGACGTGAAGGGCTCCTTCACCCAGGCTGCCCAGACCATCGACGACCAGGCCAACGGCTGACGAGGCACACACATGACCGCACCACACGTCCGCCCGGCGGGGATGCGGGCCGCCGGCGGCTCCGCCGGGCCGCAGCCCGCAGGAGCCCCCGCGTCCGCCGGCTCCGTTGCCCCGGCGGGAACGCCCTCGGACCGGCCGCGCCGCCTCCGCCGTGGACAACGCCTAGAGCGGTGGCTGGGCCGCCATCCGCTCGGCCTCGCGCTCGCCGCCCCGTACACCGCCTACGTACTGGTCGTCTTCGCGATCCCGTTCGGCTTCGGCATCTGGATGGCCTTCCACGACTACTTCTTCACCGCCCCTGGGGTGTCGGTCCCGCACCCGTTCGTCGGGGTCGACAACTTCACCGCGGTCCTGGGTGATGAGGATGCCCAACGCGCCTTCCGCAACCTGGGCGTCTTCATGGCGATCAACATACCGCTGACCGTCGTGCTGGCCCTGTCGCTGGCGGCCGCGCTGAACGCGGCCACACGATGGCGGGTCTTCTTCCGCGTCGCGTACTACGTGCCGTACGTCACCGCGTCGGTGGCCACCCTCGCCGTGTGGCTGTTCTTGTTCAACGGTTCGGGTGCGGTCAACCATGTGCTGGGGGCCTGGGCGCCGGATCCGTCGTGGCTGGCGAACCAGCATCTGGTGATGCCGCTGATCGCGCTGTACGTGACGTGGAAGCAGCTGGGCTTCTACATCCTCTTGTATCTGGCCGCGCTGCAGAACGTGCCCCGCGAGCTGCACGAGGCCGCGCTCACCGACGGGGCGGGCCGCTGGCAGGCCTTCCGTGCGGTCACCCTGCCGGCCGTGCGACCGGTCACCTCCCTCGTCGTCCTGCTGTCGCTGATCACCTCCGGGCAGATCTTCACCGAACCGTTCCTGCTCACCGGCGGCGGCCCGCACGGCGCCTCGATGACCCCTGCCTTGCTGATGTACCAGCGCGGCCTCGAACAAGGTGCGCCGGACGCGGCCGCCGCCATCGGGCTGATCCTCGTCACTGCGGTACTCGTCCTCGCCACGATCTCCCGGCGCCTCATGGAGAGGGACTGACATGGCCCGAACGCTGCGCATACTGCGCTATGGCGCGCTCCTCCTGGGCGCTGTCGCCGCGCTGCTGCCGTTCTCCTACATGCTCCTGGGCGCGCTGCAGAAGAAACGCGACACCAGCCTGGGCGGACTGCTGCCCAACCCGTCCCGTCTGACCCTGGCCAACCTCGCCGGCATCGACGACTCCTTCAGCCTCATCACTGCCCTGCTCAACTCGCTCGTCATGACGGTCGGAGTGGTGGCTTGCACCCTGGTCTTCGGGCTGCTCGCCGGGTACGCACTGGCCATCCTGCGCTTCCGCGGTCGCGGCCTGGTCTTCGCGCTGGTGCTGCTGGTCCAGGCCATCCCGTTCCAACTCCTGATGATCCCGCTCTATGTGATGGTGGTGCGCTACTTCCATCTGGCCGACAGCTACGCCGGAATGATCCTGCCCTTCGCCATCAACTCCGTCGCCGTGCTCATCTTCCGCCAGTACTTCCTGCAGATACCCAGGGAGATCTTCGACGCGGCCCGCGTGGACGGTGCCGGCGAACTGCGCATCCTGCGCTCAGTCGCGGTGCCCCTGGTACGGCCGGCGATCCTCACCGCCATGCTGGTGACCTTCATCGGCCCGTGGAACGAATTCCTCTGGCCGTTCCTGGTCACCAAGGACCCGGACATGCAGCCCCTGGCGGTCAGCTTGGCGAACTTCTCCCAGGCCAACTCCACCTTCCAAGCCAACCCCATGGGCGCTGTGCTGGCCGGCGCATGCGTCCTCGCAGCGCCCGCCATCGTGTTGTTCCTGCTCTTCCAGCGTCACTTCACCTCCGCCAACCTCGGCTCCGCGATCAAAGGGTAGGTATGACCCAGCTCAACGCCGACACCGCGCTCCCCTACGCCCTGAACCGCGTCGGTGTGCTCATGACCGCCGATCCGGACGACCCGCTGGAGGCCGAGGGCGTCCTCAATCCCGCCACCGCCTGGGGGCCCGACGGCCACCTGTACCTGTTCCCGCGGATCGTCGCGTCCGGCAACGTCTCCCGCATCGCCCGGGCCCGCGTGGTGATCGAAGGCGGGGTTCCGGTCGGTGTCGAACGCCAGGGTGTGGTTCTCGCCCCCGACGAGGGTTTCGAGCGCGGCGCGAACAACGCCGGCGTGGAAGACCCGCGCATCACCTTCCTCAGGGACCTCGGCGTGCACGTCATGACCTACGTCGCCTACGGCCCGCTCGGCCCCCGTCCGGCCCTGGCCATCTCCTACGACACCGTCCACTGGCAACGCCTGGGTCCGCTGCGCTTTGCCTACCAGCCAGAGCTGTCCACCGACCTGAACTTCTTCCCCAACAAGGACTTGGTGTTCTTCCCCGACGTGCTGCCCGGACCGAACGGACGGCCCTGCTTCGTCCTGCTGCACCGGCCGATGTGGGAACTGGACTGGCTACGGCCCGGCGAAGGTGCCCCGGCCCCGGCCGGAGTCACCGATGCCCGGCCGTCGATCTGGATCGCCTATGTGGACGCGGACGCCGCCCGCCACGATCTGACGGCGCTGACCTCGCTCACCCATGCCGCACCGGTCGCACAGCCCCAGATGCCCTTCGAGGAAGCCAAGATCGGAGCCGGCCCCCCGCCGCTGCGTGTTCCCGAGGGCTGGCTGCTCATCCACCACGGGGTCACCGGACCGGTCGCCAAGGGCTTCGAGCTGAGCCACGGCTCCGTCTACCGGGCGGGCGGCATCCTTCTCGACGCCCTCGACCCGTCCCGGGTGCTGGCACGCAGCCCACAGCCGTGGCTGTCCCCCCAGACCGAGGAAGAGACCGTGGGGACCCTCGGCAATGTCGTCTTCCCCACCGCCGTCGAGGAGATCGCCGGCACCCCGTACGTCTTCTACGGAATGGCCGACAGCTCGATCGGCGTCGCGGCTCTCGAACGCACTGCCCCGTAACCGCCCGTCCCGTCCCACCTCGCAGAGAGGACTCCCCCTCGTGCCCGTCTCACGCCGAGTCTTTCTGGGAACATCCAGCGCGGCACTCGCCGCGCTGATCACCACGAGCGGCCCGCTGGGCCGCCTGCCGTCGGCGTTCGCCGACCCGGCCGACGACCTCGCGGACATCCGGTCGGCCCTGCTCGATCTCTACCTTGAGCACGACTGGCTCGACGACGGAACCACCGCCCGGGTGGAGTGGACCTACCAGAGCCAGGCCATGAGCTACCTGTCCGCCCTTCGGGCCGACGGTTCCTGGGGCGACGTGGACTATTCCGCCACCAACAGTGCCGCCAACGGAGCGGCATGGTCGCCGTACCGGGCACTGGACCGCATGCAAGCCATGGCCGCCGCCTACGCCAATCCGTCCGGACCTCATTACCGCGATCCCCGACTGCTGGCCGGCGTGCAGAAGGCCGTCGATCACTGGTTCCAGGTCAAACCGACCAGTGTCAACTGGTGGGAAACCGGGATCGGCATCCAGCTCCGCCTGGAACGCATCGGCCTGTTCCTCCACGGACAGCTCGGCGCCACCCGCACTGCCGACATCGTCGGCGTCCTCCAGAACAGCGCCTCCGGCACCGGCCAGAACACCGTCTGGTACGCACAGAACGTCATCTTCCGCGGCCTGCTGACCCCTGACCCTGCGCTCGTCGCCTCCGGACGCGACGCCATGGCCAACGCGATCCTCCTCAGCACAGGCGACGGCATCCAGAGCGATCTCAGCTACCACCAGCACGGAGACCAGCTCTACTCGGCCGGGTACGGCCGCTCCATGCTCACCGACGTCGCACAATGGCTGTATGTCCTGCGGCGCACACCCTTCGCCTTCACGCCCACCTCGGTGCACGACTACACCAGCTGGGTTCTGGACGGAACCCGCTGGATGATCAACGGCGATCACGCCGAGTTCAATGTCTTCCTCAACCCCGCCCCGCGCTACCGCAGCAACGCCGAGCGCATCCTCGAAAGCCTGCGGCGGCTGGCCGACACCGTGCCCGACCAGGCCGACCATTTCGACCAACTGCGGCGCAACATCGTCCTCAAGAGCAGCGACACCGGCCTGAGCGGCCACAAGCACTTCTGGCGATCAGACTTCTCCGCCCACAAGCGGCCCGACTGGGGTGTCACCGTCAAGATGGTCTCGGCGCGGACCATCGGCTCCGAGTGGCGCTCGTCCAACCCCCGGAATCTGAACTACCTGTACTGGGTCCCCTTCGGCACCACGTTCATCGCCCGCAGAGGAGACGAGTACCGAAACCTGTTCCCCGTCTGGGACTGGTCCCGGCTGCCCGGGTGCACCAACCCGGCGGTTGTGGTCTCCCTGAACGCAGCCAACCCCTACAAGCAGTCGACCACGTTCGTCGGCGGTGTGGACAACGGGCTCTACGGCGCCGCGGCCCTGGACATGGACAAGTACGGCACCACCGCCCGCAAGGGCTACTTCTGCTTCGACGACGAATTCGTCGCGCTCGGGGCGGGCATCACCTCTACCGACCCGAACCCCGTGGTGACCACCCTCAACCAGTCACGCCGGCAGGGCAAGGTCATCGCCGCGGGTACCCTCGTCAACCCGGGGACCACCCTCACGCGCACCGGCGCATGGGCCTATCACGACGGCACCGGATACGCCTTCTTCGAGCCCGTTTCCATGACGGTCAAGAACGAGACCGTCACCGGTTCCTGGGCCGACATCGCCACCGGCCAGGATCCCACCCCCGTCACACAAGACGTGTTCGGCATCTGGCTCGACCACGGCGCCAAGCCGACCAACGCCACCTACGCCTACATCGTCCGGCCCGGTGTCACCCAGGGCCAGGCAAAGGCATACGCCCAGCACCCGCCCGTCCGCGTGCTCGCCAACACCACATCCCTCCAAGGCGTACGCCACGACAGCCTGCGTATCGCCCAGCTCCTCTTCTACTCCCCCGGCACGGTCACCGTCCGCACAGGGGTGACCCTCACCGCCGACCAGCCCTGCATGGTCATCCTCGACGAGTCGGAGCCGGGCACCCCCGTCATCACCGTCTCCTCCCCTCAGGCACCCGACGTCACCATCACCCTCACCCGGTTCGGAACGGTGACCCGACAGGCCGTCTCTCTCCCCGACGGCGACCGCCAAGGCTCCAGCGTCGTCCTCGGCGCACCGGCGAACAATGTCGCCCTGCGCCGACCGGTGCTCACCTCCTCCGACCGAGACACCTCCGTCGGCGCCCACTTCCTCACCGACGGCAACCCCAACACCCGCTGGTGTTCCGCAGGTTCCGGCGCCCAATGGGCCATGGTCGACCTGCTGACGACGCAACTCGTCAACGCGGTGACGCTGCACTGGGACACGGTCCACGCACAGGCGTACCGCGTCGAAGTCTCCTCCGACGGCGAGACCTGGCGGACCGTCTACTCGACCACCGCGGGCAGGGGCGGCACCCAAATCCTGCCCCTGACAGTCCAGCCCGTACGCTTTGTCCGCCTCGACCTCACCCAGCGGCACGGCAAACAGGGTTACTCGCTGCGGGGCATCGACGTACACGCCGCTCCCGACCTGGCACGCGGCAAGAACACCACAGCGTCCTCGACCCGTGCCGCCGCACTGGCCCCGGCCAACGCCACAGACGGGCGGGCCACCACCCGTTGGGGATCGGACTACTCCGACCCGCAATGGCTCAAGGTCGACCTGGGTACCACCACAGCGATCGGCGCCGTGAAGCTCCACTGGGAGACAGCCAGCGCCAAGAGCTACACGCTGCAGGTTTCGGACGACGACAGCAACTGGACCGACATCCACTCCACGACCAGCGGCCCGGGCGGAGTGGAGACGATCCCCGTCTCCGCCGGCGGACGATACGTGCGCATGTACGGTACGCAGCGCAACACGTCGTACGGGTACTCGCTGTACTCCTTCGAGGTGTACGGACACACCGGCTGACTCCCCGGCATCAGCCAGGGCCGGACGGGCCGGCTGACGCCACCGACTCCGACTCATCGCCCCCGGTCGCTGCCGTCCGGGGGCGAGCCGCAGGGCGCTTGCCCGGCCTGTTGTTGAGCGGCCGTTCCCAGACGTGTCGCAACGCGAACCAGGTCAGCAAGCGGACGAAGGCGGCTGTGGGGCGGCCAGGCGATCACCGTTGTCACGGGCGCAGCGTCCAGGACCGGCACGGCGACAAGGTCCCGGCGCAGGTCGGCGCCGGCCGACTCCGGAACGACCACGGTGGTGCGGCCGAGCGCGATCAGCTGGAAGAGCTGTGTCAGATTCCGTACCTGTGCGCCGGGTCCTTCCGGATAGCTGCCGTCGGGGCCGGGCCAGCGGGCCATCGGCAGCGTCGGCAACGCGGTGACCTCGGCCATCCGCACCTGGGAGCGGCCGGCGAGCGGGTGTGATGCCGGCAGGATCGCAACCTGCCCCTCGGTATGCAGGGTCTCGGTGTCAAGCCCGGCTGCCGCGTCGAAGGGCAGATGGAGCAGAGCCACGTCGGCATGCCCTTCCCGCAGCAGTCGCAGGTGCTGGTGCGTCTCGCACAGCAGCAGGTCGACGGTGGCCGCGCCAGGTTCCGCGGCGTAGGCATCGAGCAGTCTCGTCAGCAGCTCGCCGGCGGTGCCGGACTTGACAGCGAGGACGAGGCTGGGAGGTGTCGTCGCGGCTCGCTGGGTGTGCCGCTCGGCCGCGGTCACCGCGCTGAGGATCGCCCGCCCTTCGGCCAGCAGCACGGCTCCGGCCTCGGTGAGCGTGACCTTGCGGCTGCTGCGTTCCAGCAGCGTGATTCCAAGCCTCCGTTCCAGCTGGGCGATCGTGCGGGACAAGGGCGGCTGGGCTATCCCGAGGCGCTGGGCGGCCTTGCCGAAGTGCAGTTCCTCGGCAGCGGCAACGAAGTATCGCAGCTCGCGTATCTCCATGAGCCCAGGCTAGCGGCGGCAGATGGCCGATCGATACCTTCAGGGTATTGCCGCACTGCCGAAGCGGTGTTGGTGCCCGGCCGGCGCGAGCGCATGCTCGTTGCCATGAGCGAGAAGACGACGGCGCTGGTGACCGGCGCGAACAAGGGAATCGGGTTCGAGATCGCGGCCGGGCTGGGTGCGCGGGGCTGGAGTGTCGGTGTCGGTGCCCGGGACGAGCAGCGCCGGGAGGATGCCGTGGCGAAGTTGCGTGCGGCCGGCGCCGATGCGTTCGGCGTGCCTTTGGACGTGACCGACGGCGCCAGCGTGACCGCCGCCGTCCACCTGCTTGAGCAGCGTGCAGGACGGCTCGACGTCCTGGTCAACAACGCGGGCATGGCCGGCGGCGGGCCGGAAGAACCCACGACCGTCGACGTCGAGACCGTGCGGCAACTGGTGGAAACCAATGTCATCGGCGTCATCAGGGTCACCAATGCGATGCTGCCGCTGCTGCGCCGTTCGGCGCACCCGCGGATCGTGAACCAGTCCAGCCATGTCGGCTCCCTGACCCTGCAGACCGCTCCCGGCGTCGACCTCGGGGGGATCAGCGCGGCCTACGCGCCGACGAAGACGTATCTCAACGCCGTCACCGTCCAGTACGCCAAGGAGCTGAGCGGCACCAAGATCCTGATCAACAACGCCTGCCCCGGTTACGTGGCCACCGACCTCAACGGATTCAGCGGGACCCGGACCCCCGCACAGGGTGCCGCGGTCGCCATCCGGCTGGCGACCCTGCCGGACGACGGCCCGACCGGCCAGTTGTTCGACGACAACGGGGTCGTGCCGTGGTGACCCGGCCTTCGGACGTGCTCCTCGTCGACCGGCCGTAGCCGCCCCAGGACAGGGCGCTCCTCGGCGTCCGCCCCGCCAGCGAGACGTGGTGTCAGGGCGTGGAAGCCACGCGGGCGACAACGTCTCGGACGCCGGCCAGGGTTTCGTCGGGATGGTCAAGGGGAGGGGCCGCCGTCGCCGCGGCCCCTCGTCGGCAGCGGGACCAGGACGGCGACCGAGACCCCACCCGGTGACGGAACCGGTGCCCGCGACGGTGTTCACACAGGTGGTGGCCCCGTCTGCGGCACCGCGCGTGTGGGCCGCCGTTACCAACCGCTTACGTTCCTTTACCCGCCTTTACCCCTTCGGTGAGGCGGGAATCTGTGTTACTCATGAGGTGTGCGGTGAGGGACCTGCGAGCTTGACCGTACGGACTCGGGACTATCGTCCGGCACGCGCCGGAGTCAGCGAGCTGGGGGAACTGCATGGACCCCACACCCTCCTCTTCCTCGGCTTCTTCCTCCGCTTCGCCGTTCGACATGGTCAGCGACGCCCTGGCGGACTACATTCCCAGGGCCGGAACAGCCGAGGCCGAGGACGCCGGCGCCCCACCGGCCGAACATCACCCGCGCCGGCCTCCGAGCGCCGCCCGGGAGAACGGAGGCCGGGAGCAGATCCTCGGGGCGGTCACCCTGGACCGGGACCTGAGGATCACCGGCTGCAACCTGGAAGCCGCGCCCTTCGCGGGAGTGAGTGCCGCGCCGGGGGCCGCCTTCGCCGATCTGCTGCCCCCCGCCGACGTACCCACGGTGACACAACGGCTGCAGAGGGTCCTTGAGACGCGGGAAGCGCACGTCGCCCGGGTCCAGCGGCTGCGGCGGGCCGACGGGACAGAACTGGTCGTCTCGATGAGCATCCTGCCCGCCGCACCACCGCGGGACGGTCTGACCGTCTCCCTGATCGCCATGGCCAAACGGCTGCACCTGTACGCCTCCGCGACCGCCATCGGAACCTCACTGGACATCGGGGAGACCGCGCTCTCCCTGGCCCAGTCCCTGCTGGCCTGGGGAGACGTCGCCGCCGTCGACCTCGACTACGCCGTATGGACGGGCGAGGCGGTCACCGAGCAGGCACAGGAACGCATCCGCCTGAGACGGGCGGCCCTGGTACCGGACCGGGCCTGGCCCGACGGCTACCTGACACCCGGGGACAACCTCCCCCGCGAAGCGAGCCGCCTGCTGGCCGGCGCGGAAATGCGCGACGACATGCCCCAGGCCATCGTCATCCCCGACCGCGCGGCGATCGAACGCACCCTGCTCAACGATCCGCAGCTGGTGCGCGCACTGGTGCCCGGCGACCGGCCGGTCAGTGTCGCCTGCATACCGCTGGTCGTGGACGGACCGGAAGACACACCCGGACCCATCGTGCTCGGCATGACCGAGGTCTGGCGCCGGCCGGAGCGCCCCTTCCGCGACGGCGAACTGCTCGACCTGCAAGAACTCGTCGCCAGAACCGCCCGCCACGTCGACCTCGCCCGCCAGCACCAGCGCGAACACGCCCAGGTCCTGGCCCTGCAGCGCCGGCTGCTGCCCCGCGCCGGCAGCGACACCATCGAGGTCGCCACCGTCTACGAACCCACCACCCCCGACAGCGCGGGCGTCGGCGGCGACTGGGTCAACAGCTTCCCCCTCCCCGGCGACCGCACCGCACTCGTGGTCGGCGACGTCGTAGGACACGGCCTCGGAGCCGCGGCGGCCATGGGCCAGCTCAGCATGGAGGCCCGCGCACTGCTGTCGGCGGGGATGGGCCCCGGGGAGGTCCTGGAGCGTCTGGACGAGACGGTCACCCTCCTGGACGACACCGACACGGGCCTCGCGGCCGGATACAGCGCCCTGGGCTCGACATGCTGCATCGCGGTCTACGACCCGGTCGACCACCGGCTGGTGATGTCCAACGCCGGCCACCTGCCGCCCATCCTCATCCATCCCGACGGATCCGCCGAGACCATGACGGCGCAGCCACACCCCGGCCTGGGTGCCGTGTTCGCCGTCCGGGAGCCGTTCGACGAGCACGAGTTCACCGCGCCTCCCGGCTCCCTTCTCGTCCTCTACACCGACGGCCTGGTGGAGGATCCGGCGGCCTCGATCGACGACGGCATCGGCCGGCTGACGGACAGGGTGCGCGAGGTGCATCCCTGGGACGATCTCCAGCAGGCCGCGCGCCGCGTGGTCGCCGGCCTGGCCCCGCAGGGGCGCCTGCGCGACGACATCACGCTGCTGCTGGCCCGTATGGCGGGCCGCCGCAGCCGGGACACCGCCATCTGGCACCTGCCCGCCCGCGAGGACACCCCCGCCCGCACCCGCGCCCTGGCCTGCCCCTTCCTGCGGCGATGGCACGCCGGCGACCAGGCACGGGACAGTGCGCTGCTGGTGATCAGCGAACTGGTCACCAACGCCGTCCGGTTCGGCACCGGACCCGTCACGGTACGGCTGGTGAAGGCCGGGAGCCGTCTGTCGTGCGAGGTCGGCGACAACGGCGACGGCCGGCCGCGCCTGCGCCGCGGTGCGCCGCTCGACGACAGTGGCCGGGGGCTGCACGTCGTCCACAAGCTCAGCACGCGCTGGGGGGTGCGGTGGACCAGCACCGGCAAGGCCGTCTGGGCGGAACTGGAGGCGTAGCGCCCGTGCCGGAATGAGAGCGGCGGGCTCCGGCTACAGCCACTCCCCCTCTACTGCCGTGGCGGTCAGCCCGGGCGCGGCCGCGTACAGCACCGTACGACTGCCTGTCTTCTGGCCCGCGTCGTGCGCGCGGCGCAGTATGTCGAGCACGGCGGCACCGCCGCGGTTACCCGTGGTGTAGCTGTCCCGGCTGTGGGCCAGCAGCCCCGCCGGCCACCCGTCGGGCATCGTCTGCTCCATGTACTCCAGCACCCGTGTGCCACCGGGATGCGCGAGCAGCAGATCGGGATGCCACGCGGGCCACTCGTCCTGGTGGCGCACACGCAACCACTGCCACATCGCGGCCACCGTCTCCTGCACGGCGCGCGGCCCACGGCGGTCCATCACGAAATGCGTGCCGTCGGACCGGGTGTCCAGCCGGTGCAGATCCGCGGTGCCGGGCAGCGTGTGATGCCAGGCCGCGTCGAGGCGCAGGACCGACTCCGTCCTGGGGCGGCCCGTGACCACCACGGCGACCGCGGTGTCCGCGAACAGCAGCCGGACGATCAGCGATTCGAGCGTGTCGTCGGCGGGCTGGTAGGTGGTGCTCAGCGCCTCCGATATCACGACCAGTACGACCCGGTCGGGGTCCGCGGCGACCAGCTCGGCCGCCAGCGCCAGGGATCGGGTGCCGGCGATGCAGGCCCACTGGGTGGCCGGCAGCAGCAGCACGTCGCGGCGCAGCGGAAGCCGGTTGAGCAGGGACAGGTCCAGGCCCGGCAGGGCGGGGGTGGTGGAGTGACTGGTGATCAGACAGTCGACGTCGGCCGCCTCAAGTCCGGCGGTCCGAAGGGCCTGACGGGCCGCGCGCTCCCCGTATGTCTGCACGGCCGCCCAGGCCGGCGCGGTGCGCTCCTCGATGGTCTGCGGCGCCGGTACCGACTCCAGCGCGGCTATCACGCGGTTCACCTCCTGGTCGGTGAACCCGCCCGCGGCCAGTGCCTCACGGGCCGGGCCGGCGCCCGGAGTTCGCAGGCCGCCTCCGCCGCCGGGCGCGACGGATGTCTCCAGCGGCAGCATCCAACCACGGGAGGCGATGCCCGTACTCGCGGCGATGCCGTCGATCCGCGGCAGCCATGCCGCCTGCGGATGCCGGCTTCGCACCTCCGAGAGGATCTGGCCGGTCTGCACGATGTGTTCGCCGTGGAGCACGGCGGGAGGGCACAGGTAGGCGCCCATAGTACGCACCTTTCTCCGAAAACCCATGAATGGCGAAAAGTGTCCGAAACATGCCTGATTGGGCAGGCCCGGGGTCAAGTCGCCGTCATCGCACTCTACTTCGTGTTCGACCGTCTTGGCCTATATCACGAGTGAACGATGTCATGAGAGTTGTGTCCGAAGGTGATGCGGCAGGCGTGCCCGCCGTGCCCCTGCGACCCGGTGCGCCGCCGCGGAGCGGTTCATCAGGCCGGAGGCCGCGGGCATGAACTGGCCGGGCCGGCGCCTCAGGACAGGGGCGAGCCCGGGATGGGCCAGGCGATCGTCGACGTCGCGCGATCGATGAGTTCAGGGGCGCCGGGCGGCGGCCAGCTGCCTGCGGCGTAGAGTTCCCGCCGGATGCGCACGCGTTCGTCGAGGCCGTGGAAGGGCCATACGTGCACGATGCGTTCGGGTCCGTCGAGCGCGTACATCACGACCGTGACCGGGTCGATCAGGTCACGGTCGGGCAGTGCCCTGCGCCACCCTTCGATCGTGCCCGGCAGACCGCCGGGGACGAGTGTGTAATCGCGGATCTCGTACACCGGCCCGAGCGCACCCACCTCGACCGCCGGCATCATCGGCAGCCCGGCGAAACTCGCCACATCGACGCCGGTGATCTCGCCGGTCCGCGAAAGCGGGTGCCCGCTCAGCCGCATGGCGTGCCGAGCGGTGAAAAGGGATGCTTCGTCCGGGAACGACCGCAGCACCCACATGCGTCCGAGTTCGCCGTTCTCCGATGTCCACCCGCCGAGCCAGCGGCCGCCGTCGTCCGCGTCCTGCGCCCAGGCACCCACGGCTTCGGCGACGCGCGGCCCGTCGACCAGCGCGCAGGTGACCGTTGTCCACTCGTACCGGATCGCTCGCTGTTCCGCGGAGACATCCTCAGAGGTGATGGGCGCTTCCCGCAACGTACCGCTTCCCTCACTCGATGCGTGGTCTCGCCGCGACAGGACCGCGCCGAGATCGCACACCATACGGCAGTCGGTGAGCACGCCGTGCCACGGCCGTGTCATCTGGCGGACAGCGCAGAGGGGTCGCGCACCGAGCCGGCGCCGGCGTGATGCCGTACGGGTGCCGGGCGAGAATGCCGCGCCCGTACGCCGCTTCTTCGAGGACGCCTGAAGCGGAGGCCGCAACGGCGCGCGTGGGCACGGCGGCCAGGGAGTGAAGGGCCGTGCGCACGGATACGCTCAGATCATGTCTGTGCCGATCCGCCTCAACTATCCCGCAGCGATACCCGTCGGCCATGTGATCGAGGTGACCGAATTCCTCGACACCCGGCCCGAGAAGAAACGCCGGAGCTACGCCCGTGGCGAGCCGTTCCAGATCCCCGTCATCCGCGACCTGGACACGGGGATCCGCTACATGAACCACCGGCATGTCAGCCGCGGGGACAACGGCGGCAACGACTTCGTGCCGAACAACTACTCGCCCGAGCCGCGTTCCGACCTCGTGGTCAGCCGCGTCTACCGGGCCAAGGTGACGGCCTGCACGCTGGTGATGGTGGAAGGTCTGGAGAACCAGCACACCACCCTCGTGGTCGATCCGGTCGAGGACGTCTCCCCCGGCTCGTGAATCACCTCTGACACGTGACGCGGCCTGCCCCGGAGGGCGGGAATCGCTGCTGTCCGGCGTACCCGTGCCTGGCGCAATGCCCCGGGCACGGGTGCGCCGGCCGGCCCTGGTGGGCCTCCTCGTCGACACCGTATGACGGGACCGCTCACCGCGAGCGTGCCGTCTCGTGGGCCCACTGCTGGAAGGTCGTCGTCTCGATGCCCAGGGCGTGGGCCATGGCGGGGTGGGCCGGTGCCGGGTAGGTGTCCATCCGCCGCTGCGACTTCGCCAGTTCCGGCGGGATCCCCCAGGCGACGGCCTGCTCCGGGTCGCTCGGCAGCTCGATCGGCGTCGACCGCAGGGAGTTGAGGATCTCGACCGCGCGGCGCAGGGACAATGCGTCTCCCGCGAGTTCCAGGACGACCTCGTGGAAGCGCGGCGGATCCGCGAGCACCGCGAGCGTGGCCTTCCCGATGTCCTGGACCGCGATCCACGGCCGTGCGACGTCGAGGTCGTTGACGACGGCCAGCCGGTCCGATGTGAACTGCGCGAACCACAACGAGGGTTGTTTCAGGTTTTCCATGAACCCGGCGGGTCGCAGGATGGTCCAGGTGCAAAAGCCCGCCTCGCGCACCACCCGCTCGGCCTCGATCTTGCTGCGCCAGTAGTGGGCCGGGAAGGCTCCCCAGCGTTCCTCATCGAACGCACCGGGGTCCTCGTTGCCCGCGCCGGACACCGATGAGTGCACGATCTGCTCGATCCCGGCCTCCCGGCTCACCGCCACCAGGTTGCGGGCACGTTGAACCTCGAAGTCGGCCATCAAGTTCGCATAGTCCGCCGTCTCCATCGAGAACACCGCGCCCGCCCCGGCCGCCGGCCCCTTGAGCGAGGCGGGATCGTCGAGATCGCCGCGCGCCAGTGTCGCTCCGGCCGCGGCAAGCCGGCGGGCCGCCGCGGACGACGGGTCCCGGACCAGAGCACGGACCGGCCGTCCCGCGGCGAGCAGCGCGCGGGCGACCGCGCCGCCCTGGTTGCCGGTCGCTCCCGTCACCAATACGGGTTCGGTTGTCATGGGTACCCCTCTCTCGCACTAAACGGGGTCCCACCCCGTTTCTGGACCGGACTATATGGGGTGGCCCCCCGTTTGTCGAGGCGAGGTTAGAATCGGCGCGATGACGAGCCAGCAGACCCCGCAGCGCGCCGACCGGCGGCGCAATCGCGAACGCCTGCTCGCCGCCGCCGCCGAGGTGGTGGCGCGGGACGGCGCCTCCGCCTCGCTTGAGGAGATCGCCCGACGGGCCGGGCTCGGCTCGGCGACCCTCCACCGGCACTTCCGCTCCCGCGAGGCCCTGCTGACCGAGGTCTTCCATGAGGGCGTCGAACGACTGGCGGCACGCGCCCGGGAGCTCAACGAGACCGCGGGCGGCGACGGGCTGGGCGTCTGGCTGGAGGAACTGACCCGCTACACCGCCACCACCCGCGGGCTTGCCGTCTCCCTGCGGCCCACCGCGGCCGACAGCGGTTGCCACGGCGTGCTGGCGGACGTCGCCGCCGACCTCGCGGCGACCGCGGTCAAGGCCGGCCGGCTGCGCCCCGAGGTCACGGTCGACGACCTGCTCGCCCTCGCCAGCGGCATCGCCATCCGGGCCGAGGACGACCCGGAGTTGGCCACCCGCCTGCTGCGCATGGCCGTCAACGGCGTGGAACCCCGACCCTGACACTCCCGCCGGAGATCCCGGCCCCGGCGGCCGAGACCCGGGCATGCGTACGGCCACCGGTGATCAACGGTGCGGGAAACCCAGCCGGTGGCCGCAGGTCACACGAGGGAGCCGGGCCGTCGGCCCGTACGGGGAAGTACCGGCAGACGGCGCCGGCCCCCTGCCTGCCCGCCCACCGGACCGTGCCACGGCTCCCACCTCTCGCTCGCTTGCATAAACGGAACAAGGTTCCGTACGATCGAATCGGATCGCGGTTCCGTTTCAACGTTCCGTACCCCCGCCGCTTCGCTCACGGGTGACCGCGCGGGGGTGTCCTGATCGGAGGACACAGCCATGCAGTACCGCACGCTGGGACGCACAGGCGTCCAGGTCAGCTCGCTCGCGCTGGGCGCGATGAACTTCGGCGCGCTCGGCCGCACCAGCCAGGACGACGTCGACCAGATCGTCGGCACCGCCCTGGACGCCGGGATCAACCTCATCGACACCGCCGACATGTACAGCGGCGGGCAGTCGGAGGAAATGGTCGGCAAGGCGATCGCCGCACGCCGTGCCGACGTCGTACTCGCGACCAAGGCCGCCCTGCCCATGGGCGAGGAGCGCAACCACCAGGGGGCCTCTCGGCGCTGGCTCACCAAGGCCCTTGACGACAGCCTGCGACGCCTCGGGGTCGACCACATCGACCTCTATCAGATCCATCGCTGGGACCCGCGCACCAGCGACGAGGAGACGCTTGCCGCGCTCACCGATCTCCAACGCGCCGGGAAGATCCGCTACTTCGGCACCTCGACGTTTCCCGCATACCGCCTCGTGCAGGCCCAGTGGGCCGCTCGCGAGCATCGTCTGGGCCGCTACGTCACCGAGCAGCCGAACTACTCGATCCTGCAACGTGGCGCCGAGAGCGAGGTGCTGCCCCTCGCGCAGGAGTACGGCCTCGGGGTGCTCGTATGGAGCCCGCTGGCCTCCGGCTGGCTCACGGGCACCGTCCGCGAGGGCCGAGCGATCACCACCAGCAGATCCGCGTTCATGCCCCAGCGCTTCGACGTCACCGTCCCGGCGAACCGGGCCAAACTCGACGCCGTGGAGAAACTGGCGTCTCTCGCCGACGAAGCCGGCCTCACCATGATCCAGATGGCGCTCGGCTTCGTGACCGCGCACCCGGCGGTCACCAGCGCTCTGATCGGCCCCCGGACCATCGACCACCTGCACTCCCAACTGGCCGCCGCGGACACCGTCCTGCCCACGCAGATCCTCGACGCCATCGATGCCATCGTGGCCCCCGGAACGGATCTGGCGGCACACGAGAAGAACGCGACACCCGCGCCTTCGATCGCCCGTCCGGCGCTGCGCCGCCGCGCTTCCTGACCCGAGCCCTCCTCGCCGAAAAAAGACTCCCGCTGGTTCGCCGCCGCCATGCGTCAACGCGCCGGCATCGTCCGCGCCGCCGACTACCAGGGCCTCGCGACGTTCACCCCCGTCACCGACGAAGCCCTCAAGGACAGGATCGACACCGCATACACGGAAAATTCACCGGCGGGCTCAGCGATGGGCCGACGGGGGGCTCGTCGCGGACTTCGGCGACGACCGTGCCGTGCGGTTCCGCGATCTCACCGCAGGGTGCCCGGCCGGTGCCGACCACCTCGCCGTCACGGGGTGAGCGGGCCGAGCCGGTACCGGCCGCCGCGGCGCGTGCCGAAGGACACCACATCCCCCTCGGGGCGGTCCACGTCGGCGCCCTCGACGCGCACCGGGTGCGGGGTGCGGATCCGTACGGGATTGCCGAGCAGCGAGCGCACCTCCGCGCGTGTGATCCCCTCCGCCGTCCACTCCAGGTCGATCTCGAAGCCGCCGCGCGCCCGCAGCCCCCGGAAGGATCCGGTGGGCCAGGCCCCGGGCAGGGCGGGCAGCAGCTCGATCTCGCCGGCGTGGCTCTGCACCAGCATCTCGGTGATGCCGGAGACGCCGCCGAAGTTGCCGTCGATCTGGAAGGGCGGGTGCAGGTCGAAGAGGTTGGGCGCGGTGCGCGCCGGGGTGAGCAGGTCCGCCAGGTGCTGGTAGGCGCGCGCCGGCTCCAGCAGCCGGGCCCACAGGTTGATCTTCCAGGCGAGGGACCAGCCCTGTCCCGCGGCACCGCGCAGCTCCAGGCTCTTCTTGGCGGCCGCGGCGAGTTCCGGCGTGCCCCGCGGGGTGATCTGCGCGCTCGGGAACACCCCGTACAGGTGGGACACATGGCGGCTTCTGACCAGGGCCGCCTCCTCCCAGTCCACCAGCCACTCCTGGATCTGGCCCAGGTAGCCGACGCGGGTGGGAGCGAGCCGGTCACGGACCTCGGTGACTCGTTCGACGAGCCGGGGGTCGCGGTCCAGCGCCTTGGCGGCCTGCCGGTAGGCGTCGAAGAGGTCCCGCAGCAGTTGCATGTCCATGGTGGGGCCGACGCAGATGCTGACGCTCTCGCCCTCGTCCTGGTGGTGGGTGACCTCCGGCGACTGCGAGGGGTTGGTGACCAGCCAACCGGTCTCCGCGTCCACCTGCAAGGTGTCGAGGAAGAACTCCACCGCGCCCTTCATCACCGGGTAGTTGCGGCTCAGCGCGCCCGTGTCACCGGTGAACAGGTAGTGGTCCCACAGCATCACGCACAGCCAGGCGCCACCGGTCGGCCACATGCCGTACTGGGCGGCGTCCACCGGTGCCGTGCCGCGCCAGCCGTCGGTGTTGTGGTGCAGCACCCAGCCGGGGGCGTCGTAGAGGGCCTTGGCGGTGCGGCTGCCGGACTCGGCCAGTTCGTGCACCATCCGCACGGCCGGGTCCCAGCACTCGGCGAGGTTGCCGGGTCCTGCGGGCCAGTAGTTCATCTCGAAGTTGATGTTGACGGTGTACTTGGACTCCCAGGCCGGGTTCAGGCCGTCGTTCCACAGGCCCTGGAGGTTGGCGGGCTGGCCGGGCGAGCGGGAGCAGGAGGCGAGCAGGTAGCGGCCGTACTGGAAGTAGAGCGCGGCCAGTTGGGGATCCTTGCCGTCGGCGAACAGGGGGATGCGTTCGTCGGTGGGCAGGCCGGTGCGCTCCGAGGGACCGAGGTCGATGGCGACCCTGTCGAACAGGCGCCGGTGGTCGGTCACGTGCCGGGCGCGCAGGTGTGCGTACGGCTTCCTCGCGGCCGGTGCCAAATGGTTGCGGGCGCGGGAGGCGGGGTCGGCGCCGACGTCGAGGTAGGTGCGGTAGCTGGTCGCCATGGAGATCACGAGGGTGACGCCGTCGGCGCCCTCGACGGTGAGTGTTCCGCCGTCGGTGCGCACCCGGCCGCCCTCGGCCTCGGCGCGCGCCAGGGCCCTGAAGCGCACCGAGCCGGGCAGGCCGTACCAGTCGCCGCTGACACCGTCGAGGGCGATGGTGTGCGCGTCCACGGCCGAGTCACCGGAACGCTGCGGGCTGGTGAAGCGGGCGGAGAAGCCGACGGTGCCCGGGGTGTCCGTGGTCATCCGGACGACGAGGACCTGGTCGGGTGCGCTGGCGAAGACCTCCCGGACATGGCGTACGCCACCGCGTGTGTAGGTGGTGCGGGCGATGGCGGTCTCCAGGTTCAGCTCGCGTTCGTAGTCGCTCACCTCGCCCTGGCCCGCGAGGGTGAGTTCGAGGTCGCCGAGCACCTGGTACGCGGCCTGCTCCGAGGGGCTGCCCAGGAACTCGGCGTCGATCAGCCGCTGTGCCTGGTTCCACTTCTCCTCGACCACGAGGCGGCGGATCTCCGCCAGGTGCTGCACGGCGTCGGGACGGGCGTAGTCGTTGGGGCCGCCGGCCCACAGGCTGTCCTCGTTGAGTTGGAGCCGTTCGGTGTCGGTGCCGCCGAAGACCATGGCGCCGAGCCGGCCGTTGCCGACCGGCAGGGCCTCCAGCCACTCCTGCGCCGGGGCGCGGTACCACAGCCGCATCGGGTCGGCTGCGTGGTCCCCTCCCCGCGCCGCCGACGCCCTGGTGTCCGCCGCCTGTGGCGCGGCCTGTGCGGGAGCGGCGCTCAGCGCGGTCGCCGCCGCGGAGGCTCCGGCCGCGGCCAGGACGTTTCTTCGGGACAACTCGGGCATGGCGATGCCTCCAGGTATGGGTTGAGGGCGGTGCGGGTGTCTGTGCTCTCGGCGCGGGCGGGCTCGGGCTCGGGCCCGCGCCCACCGCGCCCCGGGCAGCGGCACGTGCGGCACGCCGCCCGGGGGCGCTCGTCGGACGCGACCGCTCAGCGAGCGCTCACTGGGTGTCCCCGCCGGGCAGCGGGTAGGGGAAGTCGGCGGTGACGCCGATCTTGTCGTACTCCATCCTGGAGGCGTCGTACCCGTCCTCCCAGTTGGCGTTCTTCACGTCGTTGCACCGGTAGCTCTGGTACGACTGGTCGGTGGTCCTGCCGACCTCGATGTCCTCGAAGGTGAAGCCGCAGCCGCCGGCGTCCATGTGGATGCCCCGGGTGCCGCTGTCGGGCATCGACTCGTCCGGGATCACGTCGCCGACGACCATCTGGCGCACGTGGTTGTCCATCGGGTACGGCTCGACGTTGTTGACGCCGTAGGTGTAGAAGGCGCCCATGTCGCCGCTGTCCAGGCCGGCTTCGTCGATCCGCAGGTACTCGAAGGTGTTGCCGCGGGCGTAGTTGTCCTTGAGGGCCACTTCCGGTCGGACCTCAAGGCTGATGCCGTAGCGGGCGCTGTGCTTGACGTGGCTGTGGCTGACCGTGTTGTGCCCGGTGTTCATCAGCTCGATGCCGGAGGCGTCGCCGGGGTTCAGTTCACCGTAGTGGGTGATGTAGTTGTTGGTCAGCAGGTGGCCGTTCGAGGTGTTTCCCTCTCCCGGGTAGGGGCCCTCCACCTTGATTCCGTCGGCGCCGATGTTCTCCAGCAGACTGTCGCGGACCGTCAGTCGGTCGTTGGCGGCGAGTGCGTAGACGGCGTGGTATCCCGTGTCGGAGATCTTCAGCCGGGACAGGGTGATGTCCTTGCTGTTGGTGACCAAGACGGCTCCGAAGCGGTTGCGCGGCATCTCGATCTGCCGGTCGTACTCCGGGTACTTGTGCACCTCGCCGGAGTCGCCGTCGCTGATCCACCCGTTGCGGTACCAGTCGACGAAGTCGGTGTACTGCAGGGCGAGTCCGTCCAGGGTGATGTCCTGCGCCCGCCGGCCGGGGTCGGCGCCGGCCAGCTCGAACAAGGTCTTCACCGTGGGGCGCAGCACGGTGACGTCGTTGATGTCGCCGCGGGGCTTGTAGTAGAGCCGGCCCTTCTTGAAGTCCAGGTAGTACTCGCCCGCCTGGTCCAGGAAGTCGAGCGAGTTCTGGAGGAAGTAGCGCGAGCCGCCGCGGGAGTTGTTGAGCGCGTACCGGGTCCAGTACTTGAGCGTCATCTGGTTCTTGGCGGGGTTCCAGTCCCGGATCGGGACCGTATCGGTGAACCAGCTCCAGCTGCCGCCGGACCAGACCACCGCCTGGGCGTTGCTGAGGTCCCACTTGGCGTCCCATTCACCGGGGTGGGAGTACAGCCACTGGTGGACGGCCTCCTTCTCCGGCTCCGGCAGGGTGGACGTGAGGTACGGGGCCCACACGTCGTCGGACTTGCGGTTGGGGTAGCGGGCGGTGGTGGCGCGCGTGCCGTCCTCGAAGAGGGTGTAGAAGGGGTTCTTGGTGCCGACGTCGGCACGGTAGATGCCGTCCTTGTACTCCTCCCAGCCGGTCACCGGCTCGGCACCCATCACCCGGGCCCTGCCGGGGCCGTCGTAGGAGCGGTAGACGACCCGGTGGCCGCCCGTGCCCGAGTCGCGGTCGTCGAGTTCGACGGTCCGGCTCAGCGGATAGTCGCCGGCGCGCAGGTTGACGTGGATGTCGCAGCGCATCGTGCCGGGCCGGTTGAGGCCCTTGTCGCGGATGTGGTCGCGCGCCTTCTCGATGGTCTTGAAGGGATTGCTCCTGGTGCCCTTGGCCTTGTCGTTCCCGTCGGGGGACACGAACAGCTCGGTGGCCTTGCAGCCGGCGGCCCGGGCGCTCGCGTCGGGCGTGTCCAGGGTGGCGCCGCCGACCAGCAGGGCGCCGGCCGCGAGCAGCAGGGGGAGTCTTCTGGTCCTTCGTCGTACGGGTCGTACCCGGGTGGTTGGCACGAGTTCTCCTTGCCGCGTGGAGTGCCTGATGTCGTTGGCCGGATCCGCGTGGACGGGCCGATGTGTTCCGTGCCGTCACGGGCGCTGTGCCGCGCGGGCTCGTGTTCCTGGTGCGGGACGTCGGCGCCGGTCCGGGGGCGTCTCGTCGGCCGCCGATGGACCCGGGGGCCCGGAGGGTGCGGGGCCCGCCCCCCTCGGGGTGCTCGTTCCGGAGGAGCACGCGCACGGCATCGCGTACACGATTAGTGGGTCACTGATCGAGCAACGATAGTTAATATGTTCGTGCCGTGGTGTCGTCAATACACGTGCCTGACCCTGAAGTTGATGACCTGAGAGGCGACGGACTCGCGGCCCGTGAGTCATAAGTTCACGCTCCCCAGGAAGCGCGGTGCCATGACCGATCCCGACCCGCCGGCATGTCCCCAGCTCAGTGCGGAGGACCGGGCGGCCCTTGCGGACCTCGTCCGGCAGCCGCAGGCCGGCCTGCGGCTGCGCGGCCGGATCGTCCTGGCCTGTGCGGAGGGACTGACCAACGCGGAGGTCGCCCAGCGGCTCAGATGCGCTCCCGCCACGGTGGCCAAGTGGCGCGAGCGCTATCTGCTGCGGGGCGCCGCCGGTCTGCGCGACGCGCCTCGCCCGGGACGGCCCCGCAGCACCCACCGCCAGGAGGCGGAGGCCCGGGTCGCGGCGCTGCTCGAACAGGCCCGCGCCGGTGCCCCGGTGCCCTCGACCCGCTCACTGTCCGACACGCTGGGTCTGTCGCAGTCCACGATCGCCCGGATCTGGCGGGAACAGCAGGCCAAGCTGCCCGTTCCACCGGACGCCCGTCCGAGCGGGCCACGCCGGGAGGCGGACGGGGAGGCGGGCCGGACCGAGGGCGGTCCCGTGCCGGGCACGCCCCGCATGCCGCGGCAGTTGCTCTCCGACCACGTGTACACGCTGCTGCGGGACTGGATCGTCAACGGCCGGCTGGCGCCCGGGCAACGCCTGGTCGAGTCGGAGATCGCGCGCGGTTTCGGCACCAGTCAGGCCCCGCCCCGCGAGGCGATCAAACGCCTCGCGTACGAGGGGCTGGTCGTCTCCCAACCGCATCGCGGTACTTATGTCGTGCGGGTCTCCGAGCGGCAGGCGCAGGACGTCCGGGACATCCGGGTGATGTTCGAGGAGTACGCGGCCCGCCGGGTGGCCGGCCGACTGGACGCCGAGCACACGCGGCTGCTCACCGAGGACGTGACCCAACTGCGCCGGGCCGCGGCCGAGGACGACATCGGCGCCTTCCGAGACGCCGACATGTCATTTCACCGGCATGTGTGCGAAGCTGCCCGCAACGCGGCGCTGATCCGCCTGTGGCGCATGATCGAGTCCAGCCTGTGGGACCTGCACGTCCTGGGCGACCCGCGTTACGCGGGCGGCTGGGGCGCGATGGCCGAGCACCACGCCGAACTTCTGGACGTCCTGCGCTCCGGTGACCCCGATGTCGCCGGGCCCATGTTCGCCGGCCATGCCGCGGGCGAGGCCGCCCGCTACCTTCCCGGCCCTCCTGGGCCCGCCGCCGGACCCGGGCGGTGAAGCGAGCGCCGCCACCACCGGTTCCATCTCACCGAGGGGCACAAGCATGACCGATCCGGCCCGCAGACGACTGCTCCGTCTCGGCGTCCTCACGGCCGCCGCCGTCCCACTGGCCCGCGCCACCGGCGCGGCGGCCGGCGACCGGGGTCGCCCGCACTTCCCCGACGCCTGGTTCCCCGTCACCGACCACGGTGCCGTCGGCGACGGCACCACCGACTGCACGGCCGCCGTCCGCGCGGCGGTCCGAGCCTGCCACACCGCGGGCGGAGGACACGTCCTGGTCCCGCCCGGGCGCTGGGCCACCGGCCCGATCCATCTGCTCAGCGGCGTCGACCTGCACGTCGCCGAGGGCGCCACCGTCCTGTTCAGCACCGACCCGGCCGCCTACCTGCCGGTCGTACGGACCCGCTGGCAGGGCATCGAGGTCTACACCTACTCCCCCATGCTCTACGCGCACGGTCAGCACGGCATCGGGGTCACCGGCCGCGGAGTCCTCGACGCACAGGCCGACGACACGCACTGGTGGCCGTGGAAGGGCTCCGGGAAGTACGGCTGGAAGCCCGGCATGCCCAACGAGTTCGCGGACTGGGCGACGCTGGAGCAGTGGGGTGCGCAGGGCGTTCCGGTACGCGATCGCGTCCTCGGCGCGGGGCACTTCCTGCGTCCGAGCTTCGTCCAGCCGCACTCCTGCGAGGACGTCCTGATCGAGGGCGTCACGCTGCGCAACTCCGCGTTCTGGAACATCCATCCGGTGCTGAGCCGGAACGTCACCGTGCGCGACGTGCGGGTCGAGTGCGAGGGACCCAACAGCGACGGCTGCGACCCCGACTCGTGCGAGAACGTCACCATCGAGCGGGTCACCTTCGCCGTTCACGACGACTGCGTCGCCGTCAAGTCCGGGCGGGACGAGGACGGGTGGCGGGTCGGCGTGCCCTCCCGGCACATCCGGATCCAGGACTGCGTCTACCTCAGCGGCGGAGCCGCGGTGGCGATCGGCAGCGAGATGAGCGGCGGCGTGTCGGACGTGGTCGCCCGGCGCCTGTACCTACCGCTCGACCCGGGCCGCGACGAGACCTCCGTCGCCTCGGTCCTCAACGTCAAGTCGACGCCCGCGCGGGGTGGGTACGTCCGGGACGTCCGCGTCACCGACGTCGACGCGCCTGCCTGGACGTACGTGCCCTTCGAGGTGACCTTCCAGTACGCGGGCGATACGGGCGGCGACCGGCCGGCCGAGGTGTCCCGGCTGACGGCCGAGCGCTGGTCGGTGCGCGGGCACTGCGAGTACCCGGTGCGCGTGCGGGCGCCGGCCGATGCGCCGGTCGACGCGGTCCGGCTCGACCGGCTCACCTTCGACGACGCCGCCCAGGACATGCTGCTCCAGTCCGTCACGGACCTGTCGCTGCGTCATGTGACGGTCAACGGGCGCGCGCAGTAGGAGCGCAGGCGGCGCTCAGGCCGCCGCGCCCATCCTTCGCACGACGTCCTTGATCAGTGCCGCGAGCGCCGCCACCCGCACGGGTGTGGCCTGGGACTTGAGCAGCGAGGAGCTGACGGCGAAGGGCCGGCCGCCCGGCGGCGGTCCGGGCACGGCAGCCGCGACACACACGATGCCCTCGGCGGCCTCCTGGTCGTCGACGGCGTGACCGGCCGAGCGCACCTCGCGCACGTCCGCGAGCAGCGCGTCGAGCGTCGTCATCGACCAGGACGTGCGCGCATCGAACGGCTCCCGGCCCGCCAGCAGTTCACGCACCGCGGTGTCGTCCAGGCCTGCCAGCATGGCCTTGCCCAGCGCCGTGCAGGTGACCGGCAGCCTGGCCCCCGCCCGGCTGGTGAGGCGCATCAGGACGGTGCCTTCGTGCACCGCCAGGTAGACGACGTCCGTGCCTTCCATGGTGGCCAGTTGGAGCGTCTCCTCCCGGTCGCCCAGGCGGCTCACCTGCTCCCGGAAGCTGCGGACGGGATCGAAGGCGTCGAGGTAGGACTGGCCGAGCCGCAGCAGGCCCGGTCCGAGGGCGAAGCCGCCGTCCACGGCCCGGACCAGTTCCCGTTCGTGCAGGGCGGCGCAGATGTTGACGACGGACGCCCGCGGTATGCCGCCCGCGGCGGCGGCCAGTTGGGCGGGCGACAGCGCACGGCCACGGGCGTCCGCCAGCGCGTCGAGGATCGCGCCCGCCCGCAGCACGGCCGGCGCCGGTGCGGCACTGGCCCATACCGATCCGTCCCGAGTACTCATGGCGCCACACCCTAGTTGTCAGCCTGTTGACAGCAAAGCAGTCCATTGACAACCGGCGGTGCCGTACACCGATACTGGGCCCGCACGTCCCAAAGCGGCGGCGCCGGCACGGCGCCGATCACGGCGGACACCCGCGCGCACCCGGGATTTCGGCACCCGTCCCCTCACCGCGACGGCCGCCTTCGCCATCTCCACGACCGGCCGACCGGGACAGACGTGCCCGGCACGACCGGCGGCCACGGCCGGACCCGGCCCTCGACCAAGGAAAGCGGCACATGAAACTCGTACGGCTCGGAGACCCCGGGCGGGAACGCCCCGCCGTCATCGACGACCTGGGCGTCACCCGGGACCTCTCCTCCCTGACCTCCGACATCGACGGCGCCTTCCTCGCCGCGGACGGCATCGCCCGCACCCGCCGGGCCCTGGCCGAAGGCGCCCTGCCCGTACTGGAGGCCGAGGGGCTGCGCCTCGGACCGCCCGTGGCCCGGCCCGGCGCGGTGGTCTGCATCGGGCAGAACTACGCGGCGCACGCGGCGGAGTCCGGCAGCGAGCCGCCCTCCCGCCCGGTGATCTTCTTCAAGCCCCCGAACACGGTGGTCGGCCCGCACGACGAGGTGGAGATCCCGCGCGGCTCCGCCAAGACGGACTGGGAGGTCGAACTCGCCGTCGTCATCGGCCGGACGGCGCGCTACCTGGACTCCCCCGAGCAGGCCCTGGACCACGTGGCCGGCTACGCCGTCTCCAACGACGTCTCCGAGCGCGACTTCCAGTTGGAGCACTCCGGCGGCCAGTGGTCCAAGGGCAAGTCCTGCGCCACGTTCAACCCGCTCGGCCCCTTCCTGGTACCGGCCGACGAGGTGCCCGACGTCCAGGACCTGCGGCTGCGTTCCTTCGTGAACGGCGAGCCGCGGCAGGACTCCCGCACCGCGGACATGATCTTCTCCGTCGCGCGGATCGTGTACGACCTGAGCCAGTACCTCGTGCTGGATCCGGGTGACGTCATCAACACCGGCACCCCGGAGGGCGTCGCCCTGTCCGGCCGCTTCCCCTACCTGGAGCCCGGTGACGTGATGGAGATCGAGATCGAGGGGCTGGGGCGTCAGCGCCAGACACTCGGCGCCGCCTGACCGCCGTCCGGCCCCCACGCGGGTCCCGGCGGGACCTCCGGAACCAGTGACCGAGACCTCTTCTCAGTCATCACTTGTATGATACGTTACGACTAGATGAGGGCACGGTTGCGGGACTGCTTCCCGACGGCCGCACAACGCCCGTTCCCCTGGCCCGACGGCACGCTCCCCCACCTCCCACGCCCCCTCGGTCTTCCCTGGCGCGGGGTGGGTGGGCCGGCGGGCGGGACGGCGAGGAGAGCACGAAGAGGGGGAGCAGTTGAAGATCACCGGATTCCGGAGCCTGACGACCGTGCACCGTTGGGGGCGTCCCGTCGGAGACGCCAACGGCTTCGTCGCACAGGGCGTCACCGAGGTCCCGGTCCTGCTGGTCGAGACCGACGGCGGCCTCACCGGAGTGGGCCTCGGCGCGCACGGCGACGCCTCGCGGGTCTTCCCCGCACTCGACGGGCAGGATCCACGGGCCGTCACCACGCTCTACGACCGGATGCTGGCCCACACCTTCAAAAGCGGCCACGCCGGCACCGCCTTCGGCACGATCGGCGCCTTCGACATGGCGCTGTGGGACCTCAAGGCGAAGATGGCCGGTGAGCCGCTGTGGCGCACCCTCGGCGCGGCGGACCGATTCGTGCCCGGCTACGCGTCCGGTCTCGACATCGCGCTGGACGAGGAGGAGTTGGTCGCGCTGTACTCCGGCTGGGCCGCACGCGGCTTCACCGGCGCCAAACTCAAGGGCGGACTGGACACCGAACGCGACATCGCCAGGCTGCGCGCGGTCGCCGGAGTGCTGGGCGCCAACACCCGCTCCCCCGCCCTGATGCTCGACGTCAACGAGTCCTGGGGCAGGCACCAGGCCGCACGGCTGCTCGCCCGGATCGAGGACCGCGTCGAACTCGCCTGGATCGAGGAGCCGGTGCGCCGCTGGGACGCGAGGGGACACCGGGCCGTGGGCCGGGCCGCCCGTACCGCCGTCGCCAGCGGCGAGAACCTGACGGGCCTGGAGCAGTTCCGCCCCCTGCTGGCGGCCGACGCGCTCCAGGTCGTGCAGACCGCCGGCGTCTGGGGCATCACCCACTTCCTGCGGGTCGCGACCCTCGCCCACGGCCACGACCTCCCGGTCAGCCCGGTCGGCTACCACGCCAACCCCTTGGCGCACGCGGCCGCCGCCACCCCCAACCACCTGGTCACCGAGGTCCAGGACACCGGCACACCCGCCGGGCTGACCGTGGACCAGGCGATCGAGGACGGCGGCATCGTCCTCGGCGACGCGCCGGGACTCGGCATCACGGTCGACGAGAGCGCACTCGCCGCCCCCGAGGAGAACGCCGGCTGGGCCCGCCCCGACGGTCCCCACGTGCGCCCGCGCGACGCCGGTCTGCGGCTGGTGCCCGAGCCCGGTCCCCCGGGCCCGGCCCCCCGCACCCCCGCGGGCACCGCCTCGCCCGCCGTTCTCGGTCCCGGTCCCGGTCCTGTCCACCGTCCCGCGCGCCGTGAGCACACCGAGAGGGAGAGCACGCCGTGACGCGACCACGTGCCGTCTTCGCCATGAACCCCCGACTGGTCCACGCCGTCTTCGACGAGGACGCCCTGGCCCGGCTGCGCCGCGCGGCCGACATCGACACCTCACTGGTCCTGAGCGAACTGGACTCCACCCGTTCCCGCGACGCGCTGGCCGGTGCCGAGATCCTCGTCGCGGGCTGGGACGCACCCCTCGTACGGGCCGAGCACCTGGCCCGCGCCGAGCGGCTGCGGGCCGTGGTCTACGCGGGCGGGGTCGCCGCGAGCTGCCTGGAGGACCCGGCCGCCTTCGCCGCCCGCGGCGTGGTCGCGGCCAACGCCCGCGCCGCCAACTCCGGGCCCGTGGCCGAGTACACCCTCGCCATGATCCTGCTCGCCAACAAGCGCGTCCTCGCCGAGGAGCGCCGCTACCGCGCCTCGCGGACCCTGCCCGACCACTTCGGCGCGTACGCCGGACGCGGCAACTACCGGCAGACGGTGGGCATCGTGGGCGCCTCCACCGTGGGCCGGGCGGTGCTCGCCCTGTTGCGCCCCTTCGACCTGGACGTCCTCCTGTACGACCCGACGCTCACGCAGGAGCAGGCGGCCGCCCTCGGTGCGCGCCTCGTGCCGCTCGACGAACTGATGGCGTACAGCCGGGTGGTGTCCCTGCACCAGCCGCTGACTCCCGCGACCCGCGGGCAGATCGACGCGGAACGGCTGGCGCTGATGCCGGACGGGGCGACGCTCGTCAACACCGCGCGCGGTGCCGTCGTCGACCAGGACGCCCTGCTCGCCGAGGTGCGCACCGGCCGCATCGACGCCGTCCTCGACGTCACCGATCCGGAGCCGCCCGACCCCGGCAGCGAGCTGTGGACGCTGGACAACGTCGTGCTCACCCCGCACCTGGCGGGTTCGCTCGGCGGGGAGCTGCACCGCATCGGTGACGCTGTCGCCGACGAGGTGGAGCGGTTCGCGGCGGGCCGGCCCTTCGCCCACCCGGAGGACCTCGCGGCCTCGGCGCGTACGAGGGTGTGGTGAGGCCGATGCGTTCCCGTACCCTCGCCCGCGGTCCGGAGCTGACCGAACTGGGCCTGGGAGCCGCCCAGTTGGGGAATCTGGCCCGGGAGACAAGCGATACGGACGCCCAGGGAGCCGTCGACGCGGCCTGGGACAGTGGCGTCCGCTACTTCGACACCGCCCCGCACTACGGACTCGGGCTGTCGGAACGCCGCCTCGGCGCCGCCCTCGCTCGGCGTCCGCGGGCCGAGTACACCGTGTCCACCAAGGTGGGCCGACTCCTGGTGCCCAGCCCCCGGACCGCGCACCGGCAGGACGACGGCGGCTTCGCGGTGCCCGCCGCCTTCCGGCGCGACTGGGACTTCTCCAGGGACGGCATCCTGCGCTCCCTGGAGGGCAGCCTGACCCGGCTCGGGCTCGACCACGTCGACATCGTCTACCTGCACGATCCCGACGACCACTGGCACCAGGCCGCCACCACCGGCGTCGACACCCTCGTCGAACTGCGCGACCAGGGAGTGGTGAAGGCGGTGGGCGTGGGCATGAACCAGGCCGCGATGCTGACCGAGTTCGTCCGCCGCTCGGACGTCGACCTGGTCATGGTGGCCGGGCGCCACACCCTGCTCGACCAGTCCGCGCGAAAGGAGTTGCTGCCGCTCGCCCAGGAGCGCGGGGTCGGCGTCGTCGCCGCCGCCGTCTACAACTCCGGCCTGCTGGCGGCCGACCGTCCGCCGGCCGACGCCACCTACGACTACCTGCCCGCGCCCCACGAGCTGATCGCCCGGGCCGCCGCGCTCGCGGACGTCTGCGAGCGACACGGCGTCACTCTGCCCGAGGCCGCGATCGCCTACCCGCTGCGGCACCCGGCGGTCGTGTCGGTGGTGCTCGGCGCCCGCGACGCGCGGCAGTCCCGTACGAACGCCGGGCGGCTCGCGGCCCGCGTACCCGACGCGCTCTGGGCGGAACTGGCGGACCTCGGCCTGGTACCGGACGTCCCCGGCGCACCGTCCGCGCCGTCCGCGCCGTCCGCGCCGTCCGCGCCGTCCGCGGCGAGGGAGCGGTCATGACCGTCGTCGACACCCATCTGCACGTCTGGGATCCCGGTCGGGCCGCCTACGACTGGCTGGGGCCCGCGCTGTCGCCCGTCGACCGCGCCATGCGGTTCCGGGACGCCCGTCCGGCCCTGCGCAGGGCCCAGGTCACCGCGGCCGTCCTCGTCCAGGCGGCGGACAACCACGCGGACACCGACCTCATGCTGGCGACCGCCGCCAGGAACCCGGAGGTCGTCGGCGTCGTCGCCTGGGTCCCGTTGGACGACCCGGACCGGGCCCGGGCCCGCCTCGCCGTGCTCCGCCGCGACCCGCACGTGGTGGGCGTACGCACCCTGCTCCACGAGCGGTCCGACCCGGAGTGGATCCTCGGCCCCGACGCCGGCGCGGGCCTCGCGCTGCTCGCCGGGGCCGGCCTCACCTTCGACTACTCGACCTCCTCGCCCGCCGCACTGCGCCACCTGCCCGAGCTGGCGGCCCGGCACCCCACCCTGCGCCTGGTCGTCGACCACCTCGGCAAGCCGCCCGTCGGCGGCGGCCGCGAGGAGCGGGCCGAGTGGCACCGGCTGATCGCCGCCGCCGCGAAGCACCCCCGCGTCCACGCCAAGGTGTCCGGGCTCTACTCGGCCTCGGGCGCACTCGACGCGTGGACCACCGACGAGGTGCGGCCGTTCGTCGAGGACGCGCTGGAGCTGTTCGGGCCCGAGCGGCTGATGTACGGCGGCGACTGGCCGATCTCTGTGCTGGCCGGGGGCTACGCGCGCACCTGGGAGGCCGTGTGCGAACTCCTCGCCCCACTGGCCCCCGACGACCGCGCCGCCGTGCTCGGCCACACCGCCGCCCGCTTCTACCGCCTCGACCCCGCCCTGCTGGACGCCGCGCACGACGCGGCCGTGTGATCCGCTCCGGAAGGAACGCCATGGAACACCAGACCACCACGCCGGACACCGCCGCGCTGGCCGGCTGGCTGCACAGCTGGGTGACGGACGAAGGGGCGATCAACGGCTTCCACAACCACAGCGTGTGGGGCACCAACCCTGCCACCTTCCTGGACTTCACCAGTGGGCACACCACATTCGCCGGTCCGGCCGTCGGCGCCTGGGCCCAGGCACTTGCCGCGCGGCCGGACGAGCGGGGCGTCGCCCTGCTGCGCCGGCTGCTGCGCCACCAGTGCGCCGAGGTGCAGCCCGACGGGCAGTACCGGCACATCGGCTTCCAGGTCGGCGAGTCGGCGACCAGCGGCCTCATCCACAACGCCGTCGGCAGCCTCGGCATGCTGCTCGCCGTGCGCCACGCCGGTCACCTGCTGCCGGCCGAGGAGGTCGCCGCCGTACTGGCCGCCGTACGGCGCAACCTGGACGCCTGCGAGGTGTACGGCGGCGGGCGCCCGGGCGAGGACGGCACCTGCAACCAGGAGTACGCCCGGGTCTGGGTCAAGCAGCTCTACACGGAGCTGAGCGACGACAAGACCTACGCCGACGAGATCGCCGAGGACCTGGCGGAGTTGATCCGGCTCTTCCATCACCGTGGAGTGCCCGACGCGGAGAGCGCCGGCACGTTCCGCACCGTGCTCGACCGCACCGAGGGCGGCATCCTGGAGCCCGCCGAGTACTACGGGCTCATGATCGTGCCCCTGGTGCTCGGGTACCGCGCCCAGGGCGATGGGGAACTGCTCGCCGAGGCGCGGCGGTTGTGCCGGCACGTGGCCCGTTCGGCCTGGACCGACGAGACGGGCGCCACCCGCTACCACCGCTACTGGTACGTGCAGGGCGAGCGCACCCTGAAGGCGGACACGCCGATGCTGATCGCCGGCATGGGGCTGACCCTGTACGGCATCCACGAGGTACTGGCCGAGGGCCCGGACACCGAGCTGGAGGCGTTCACGCGGGCCTGCCTCGCCACCTACGCCCGCTACCAGACACCGGCCGGCTACTTCGCCTCCGCGAGCGGCTGGCACAACGAGGCCGACATCGCGCCCAGCACCGCCTGGCACGCGCACGACCTGCTGTTCCTGATGGCCCGGTACGGCCCGGACGAGGACTTCTGGGACCGGGTGACCGCGCCGCGCCAGCGGCAGTCGGTGCTGGTCAGCGATCGCGCGCTCTGGGCCGAGTCCGGCGTCCACTGGTCCGTGCGCAGCCCGCTGACCGCGGGCGACCTGCATCTGTACGGCCGCAAGGACCGGGCCACCTTCGCCCGGGAGTTCTTCGCCTGGACGGACCGCGAGCCGCTGCCCGAGGAACTGCGCTACCCGGACGTCCCCGAGTTCTTCGTCGCCGACGACGGCATCTACCGCGTCGACCGCGGCGAGTCCCCCACCGACATCACGGCCGTCGGCCCCCTGCCCTACCGGGGGCGACTGTGACCACCGAACGACACCGCCGGCTTTCCCCACCGAGGAAAAGAGAGATGACAAAGAGATGACAGTGACGTCGACCAACAAAGGGAGCAAGGCGCGCGGTGCCGCGCTTGCCGCTGCGGTTCCCCTGCTCCTCGTCGCGGCCTGCTCGTCGGGCTCCGGCTCGGCGGGGGGCGAGGACGGCGAGATCCGGATGATGGTGAACCTCACCGACAACCTCAACCAGGCCTACTGGGAGAAGCTGGTCAAGCCGTTCGAGGACAAGACCGGCCTGAAGGTGAAGATAGAGGGCCCGACCGGCAAGTCCGTCGCCGAGTCCTTCCCGCAGCAACTGGCCGTCGGCACCGCGCCCGACGTCATCCAGTCGATCTTCCCCGACGACGACACGGCGCCCGAACTGATCGACCTCAGCGGCGAGACCTGGGCCAAGGGCACGCCGATGTTCGACGAGTACGCCATGGGCGACGCGCACTACGCGGTCGGCGTCGGCACCCAGACGCAGTCGCTGGTCTACTACAACAAGAGCGCCTTCGAGAAGGCCGGGATCAGCAAGCCGCCGACCACGTGGGACGAGCTGACCAAGGACCTCGGCGACCTGAAGAGGGCCGGTTACACGCCGATGCAGACGGCCGGCGACTTCCAGACCGGTCTCCAGCTCCAGCAGATCTACCACCCCACGCTGAACCAGCTGCACCCGAAGTGGCAGACCGCGGTCTTTGACAAGAAGCTCTCGGTGGGGGACGCGTACAAGCCCGCGTTCCAGATGTACGCCGACTGGATCAAGGCCGGCTACATCGACAAGAGCGACGTGGGGCTCAGCCCCTCCCAGGCGGACGCCGACTTCACCGCGGGCAAGGTGGGCCTCTACACCAACGGCAGCTGGTTCGCGGCCACCCTGAACAAGGCCGGGGACCTGCCCTTCGAGGTGGGTGTGTTCTCCCCGCCGGCCGCGGACGGCCAGGCGTACCCGGGTCCGCAGGGCGCCACCATGGCCAACCCCTACATGATCCGCAAGGGCATCGGCGACGAGGACGGCGCCAAGCAGCTGGTGGAGTACCTGGTCACCGACGCCAAGGCCATCGAGGCGCAGCTCGGCTCGGACGGAGTGTTCCGCAAGGGCTCCGAGCCGAAGCAGTCGAAGGTCGACGCGCAGATCCAGGGCATCCTCGACGACGCCCCGGCACTGGTCGCCGTGGGCGAGGGCCAGGGCAACGTCCGGCTGCCCGTCACCGGCTTCAACCCGAAGTTCACCGAGGTCGCGCAGAGCCTCTACACCGGGGCGGGCCCGGCGGACGCCGCCAAGAGCATCGACCAGTGGGTCGACGAGAACCGCTGACCCATGGAACGGACATCAGTCTCCAAGCCGCGGGGATGGCGCGACCTGGGCGCCCGCGTCAGCATGGTCGTCCCCGCGGTGCTCATCTACGTCGCCCTGCTGGTCGTACCGGTGATCTACGCGATCTACTACAGCTTCACCGAGTACAACGGATTCCCCCATCGTGCCCCCGAGTTCGTCGGACTGGACAACTACAGGACCATGTTCGAGTCCGACGACATCACCGGCACCATGGTGGTCACCGCCGTAGTGGCCGTGGTGGGCGCGGTCGCGGTCAACCTGGCCGCGCTCTCTCTCGCGCTGCTGCTGCGGCGCACCAACCGGTTCAACACCTTCGGCCGGGTGGTCATGTTCTACCCGCACGTGCTCAGCGCGCTGGTCGTGGGCTTCCTGTGGCAGGCCGTCCTCGGCCCGCAGGGCGTGGTCAACACCATGCTGGAGAAGGTCGGCACCGACAGCCTGCCCTTCCTCAGCGATCCCGACTGGGCCCTGTGGTCGATGATCCTCGTCATCGTCTGGTCGCTCTTCGGCGTCCAGCTGGTCCTCTATCTGGCGGGTCTGCAGGCGGTGCCGGCGGATCTGCTGGAGGCGGCGCGGATCGACGGCGCGAGCAGGTGGCAGACCTTCCGTGCCGTCACCTGGCCCTCCCTGGCGTCCACCGTGACGGTCGCCGTCATCACCTCGGGCATCTCGCTGCTGAAGACGTACGACGTGGTCGTGTCGCTGACCGGGGGCGGTCCTGCGGGATCCACCAAGACCCTCGCCTACTCGATCCTCGCAGTCTCCTTCCCGCAGCGGGACATCGGCGTCGCCTCGGCCCAGGCCGTGCTGCTGATCGTCGCCGCCGCGGTCCTGGCCATCACAGTCCTCGTCCTGCGCAGGCGCGCCGAGGACGACGCGGAGTCCATCGGATGAAGAAAACACTCACCTCGGCCGCCACCGTCCGGGTCGCGTTCGTCTCCCTGGTGTCCCTCGGCATGCTCGTGCCGATGTACCTCCTGGTGGTCAACGCCTTCAAGAGCCAGCAGGAGATCCTCGCCGACCCGTTCTCGCCGAGCTTCGGCACGGCGACCTTCCGGTACCTCGCGGACGCCTGGAACAACCCGGACTTCAGCATCCTGAAGGGCTACGGCGTCACCATCGCGCTGGTGCTCTGCGTGAACGCCCTCGCCATGGCGGTGTGCGCGCCCGCGGCGTACGTGCTGGCCCGCACGCCGAAGCTGATCGCGCGGCTGCTGCTGTTCTTCTTCATCGCGGGCATGTTCATCCCCACCCAGGTCATCCTGGTGCCGGTCATCTTCGTGCTGCGTGCGATCGGTCTGATGGGGACGCTGCCGGGGCTCATCCTGTTCATGACGGCGACCACCATTCCGTTCACGCTGTTCGTCTTCTTCGGCTACATCCGGGTGCTGCCCAGGTCGCTGGACGAGGCCGCGGCCATCGACGGGGCCGGCCGGTACTACACGCTCTGGCGGATCGTCCTGCCGTTGATGCGGCCGATCATCGCCACGGTCTTCATCCTCAACTCGCTCAGCGTCTGGAACGACTTCGCCAGCCCGCAGATGATCCTCGGTCCCGGCAGCGGCGTCTACACCGTCACCACGGGTGTGTACGCGGCCGTCGGTCAGTACTCCACGGACTACACCAAGGTGTTCCCGACCCTGCTGCTCGCGGTGATCCCGATCCTGGTGATCTTCATGGTGATGCAGCGGCACATCATGAGCGGGCTCGCGGCGGGGGCGGTCAAGGGCTAGTCCCCCGCCGCACCTCTTCGCGAAACGGATCACTTCCCGGTGCGGCGGGCCCGGCACGGGCACCGGCGAGGAACTGTTCCACCTGGACTGACCACCACCCCACGCGAAGGAACACCGTCATGCCGCACACTCCCTCTCCCCCGTCCCCCGAACTCGACGGTCTGGCGGCCGTCGTCACGGGCGGCGCGTCGGGGATCGGGCTCGCCACCGCCAGGCTCCTGGCCCGCCGCGGCGCCCGGGTCGCCGTCCTCGACCTCGCCCCCAACGCCCTGCCGGCCACCGACCGCGAGGCCCTGCTCCCCGTCCGCTGCGACGTCACCGACGACGCCTCGGTCCGGGCCGGCGTCGCCCGGGCGGTGGACCTCCTGGGCGGCCTGGACATCCTGGTGAACAACGCGGGCATCGGCGCCCAGGGGACGGTCGCGGACAACGACGACGCCGAGTGGCGGCACGTCCTGGACGTCAACGTCCTCGGCGTCGTGCGGACCACCCGGGCCGCGCTGCCCCACCTGCGTGCCTCCCGTCACGCGGTGGTGGTCAACACCTGCTCGGTCGCGGCGACCGCGGGGCTGCCCCAGCGGGCGCTGTACAGCGCGAGCAAGGGCGCCGTGCAGTCCCTGACCCTCGCCATGGCCGCCGACCACATCCGTGAGGGCATACGGGTGAACTGCGTCAACCCGGGCACGGCGGACACCCCGTGGATAGACCGCCTGCTGTCGAGCGCCGACGACCCGGGGGCCGAGCGCACCGCGCTCAACGCCCGCCAGCCGACCGGGCGTCTGGTGAGCGCCGAGGAGGTCGCCGCGGCCATCGTCTACCTGGCGTCCCCGGCGGCGGCGTCCGTCACCGGCACGGCCCTCGCCGTCGACGGCGGCATGCAGGGTCTGCGGCTGCGCCCCGAGGGCGGCTGACCGGGGCACCGCGCACCGGCCCCGTCCGTGCATCGCACCCCCCACGCCAGTCACATGAGAACCGACGAAAGGGCAACCTCCATGCTGAGAACTCGGCGACGACCGTCGCGCACACCGATGGCCGCGGTCGCCCTGGCGCTGACGGCGGGCGTCGGTGGACCGGCTGCCGGGGCCGCCGCCGCGGCCGGCCCCTGGACCGCTCCCGGGAAGCTGACGGTCTACGTCTCCGCCACCGACGGGGACGACACCAACAGCGGCGGCAGGAAGGACCCGTTCCGGACCATCACGGCGGCCCGGGACGCACTCGCCGGCCACACCTCGGCCAAGGCCCGCGGCACGGTGCTGATCCGGGGCGGCACCTATGTCCTCGACGACACAGTCGAGTTGAAGGGCGCCGCGAACTCCTGGGTCACCTACGCGGCCTACCGGAACGAGAAGGTGACGATCACCGGGTCGCACGAGCTGCCCGCCGAGGGATGGAAGAAGCTCACCGACCTCTCCGAGAAGACCCTCACCCAGCCGCAGTACTCCTCCCACACCCGTCTGAACACCCCCGAGCTGCGTGCGGGCGTATGGGTCTACGACCTCGGCGCCCAGGGCATCGACCCGGGCACCCTGTACAAGAACGGCTTCAACTGGGTACAGGAACCCTTCGCTCCCGAGCTCGTCGTCGGCGGTGACACCCAGGTCCTGGCCGAGTACCCCGACGGCAACTCCTGCGCCACGACCGAGACCGACTGTCACCTGTGGGGTACGGGCGACAAGTGGAAGGCCGAGGGCCCCCGGGACCTCATGAACGTGGACCTCGACGCCCGCTTCGGCCGCCAGGACGACTGGAACTCCTCCGGCACGACCCCGCGGGCCCAGTTCGAGGACAAGAAGCAGCAGCTTGAGGACCCGGAGCAGCGCGACACCTGGTCGCCCAAGGAGATGCGGCGCATGACACCGCAGATCTTCACGGTCGGGGGCCGTGCGCTGGCCGATGACCGCTACAAGAGCTGGGCGCCCGAGGCGGTTCCGACGGTGGACGACCTCGGCACCCGTGGCTTCGGCGAGTACACCGACGTCCCGGTGCAGCTCGACCCGCGGTGGATCGAGCACATCGACAACACCAAGGCCGAAACCGAGGGCTGGCTTTCGGGGTACTTCGGCAACAACTACGCCAACGACATGGTGCGGATCCTGTCGTGGAGCGACGACCGGATCTACACCAAGTACCCGTCGATGTACATTCCGCAGGACGCGTGGACCAAGGTCAAGGTCCTCAACGTCCTCTCGGAGATGGACACGGCCGGTGAGTACTACATCGACCGCTACGACAACAACGACGTCCTGTACTACCGGCCCGAGGGCGGGACGATCGAGGGCAAGGACACCACGCTCCAGACCTTCGACAAGAACTTCTTCCTGCTCGACGGGGTGCGGGGCGTGACCCTGCGGGGCCTGGCCATGACCGGGTCGCTCGTCAGCGGCGTGCAGCTCCTCGACGCCGTGGGAACGCTCATCGACGCCGTCGACATCTCCAACGTGAGCATGGACGCGATCCGCATCGGGCGGACGACCGACACCATCACGAGCATGCCCGACTACGAGACCCTGCGCGGCGGCCACGACAACGTCGTGCAGAACTCCTACCTCCACGACCTGGGCGGCGGCGGGGTCCTGCTCGGCGGCGGCGACCGGGCCACGCTGGAACGGGGGAACAACGTCGCCCGTCACAACGAGATCGCGCGTTTCTCGAAGCTGGCCACCTACACGCCGGCCGGCTACCTGTACGGGGTCGGCAACTCCTTCGAGTACAACTACGTCCACGACACACCGCACATGGCCGTGCAGATCATGGGCAACGACATGCGGGTCAACCACAACCACTTCTACGACGTGGTGAAGAACGCCGGGGACATGGGGGCGGTCTACGCGGGCCGGGACTTCACGTACCTGGGCAACGAGATCGCGTACAACCACTTCGAGAAGATCGGCGGTTCCAACGACGCGCTGTACATGGACGACGGCGCGTCCGGTGTGCGCTTCCACCACAACGTGGTGAACGGCTCGAACTCCGGCGTCAACCTCAACTCCGGGCACAGCAACACCGCGAACGACAACGTGTTCATCGGGGTGAAGCACGTGGGCCACGGCGGCATCTACCACAAGAAGGGCGAGAGGCGGCTGCCGCTGGACAACAGCTGGGTGCTGCAGAGCAGGTTCAACGCGTTCCTCGACGTCCGTGAGGGCGAGAAGTACAGCGCTACGCCCGAGACCGTGGCGGCCTGGCACGAGCACTACACGAGCGGGGAGGCGATGTACTCCGACGGGAGGCCGATCGTGTACCCGCAGGTCGAGCGGTGGTACGTGCCGAGGGGTGACCGCGACGGGCCGGGACTGCACGGCGGCCGACTACTCGACGGCGGGCACGAACGGCTGCAGTCGGGCGACGGTGTGGGACGACGCCGACTCGCTCTACGTGCCGTCCGGTGTGGAGATCGACCACGCGGTGGTCGTCGGGGGTGGCTCGGGATTCGTGGAGACGACCGCGGCGTTCACGGAACCCGCGGCGGAGTACAAGCTGTCGCGCTGGAGCGACAAGGTCAACACCCGGTCGGTGGAGGCCACTTCGGTGGCGGAGACGGGCCTGGACCTCGACACGCTGAAGTTCTCCGGCTCCGGTGCGGTGGCCGAGTCGTACGGGGCCGCGTGGGTCGCGGAGTGGAACCGGCATGTCAGCGCGGAGGGAATCGGCCGGCCGTGACCGGCTGAGCACGGCCTGCCGCGCGGCCGAGGGGTCCGTCGGGCGACGGGCGCCTCGGCCGCCTCGTCGTGGCGCCCTACGCCTCCGGCACCTCGGCCGGACGGCGGCGGGCCCACGACGACGTGATGTGCTCGCGCATCGCCTCGGCTGCCGCGTCGCCGTCCCCCGCGAGCACCGCGGCCGCGACCCGGGCGTGCGCCTCGTGCGTCAGCTCGATGTCCTCACGTGTCGGGTTCCCGCTGTACTGCGGCGAGCGCACGGCCTTGCCCTGGATGCTGGAGACGATGGCCCGTCCGAACGCGTCCTGGGAGGCGCGGTGGATGATCTCGTGGAACTCGATGTCCGAGCGCGAGTAGGCCTCGGGATCGTCGATCAGGCCCGCGAGTTCGTCGAGCTTGGCCGAGAGCGCCGCCGACTGCTCCTCGTCGATGCGCCCGGCGGCACGGGCGGCCATCGCGCACTCCAGGGTGGTCCTGATCTCGATCAGGTTGTCCAGGTAGACCAGACGGTCCTTGCGCTGGAACAGCGCGTCGAGGACCAGCGGGTCGAGCAGGCTCCACTGGTCCTGGCCCAGGACGACGGTCCCCCAGCCCTGACGGGTCGCCACCAGTCCCTTCTCGGCGAGCGTCGTCGTCGCCTCCCGGATCACGGTCCGGCTCACCTCGAACTCCTCGCAGAGGTCACCCGCCGACGGCAGCGCCGTGCCCGGCGGGTACTCACCGAGCACGATGGCCGTCGCGAGGCTCTGGACGACGGCCGCAGCGAGCGGCGGCCGGCGTCGTTGAGGGCGGGACACGGCAGTGGTGTCCGCGGATGGCTTGATCATCTGGTCAGAGACTCCCAATGTTCGTGCAGGTTCGCCCGGCCCCCGCTGTCCAATGACCCAAGGTTAGCCGAACGTGCTAAGGTCATCATTCGTATTACAAGTTACGACTTACCGTGGGACGCGCCGTCCGGGAGCGGGCGCCGCGCGGGCGCCGCGCGCAGACCGAGGAGAAGCGCGATGCGCAGCACCGGATACCGGTCCCTTGCCACGGTTCACGAGTGGGGACGACGGGTGGGCGACGTCAACGGCGTCGTCACCGCCGGCGTCACCGAGGTGCCGGTCCTGCTGCTGGAGACCGACGAGGGCGTCACCGGCGTGGGCCTCGGACTCGCACCGCAGGCGCGATGAGAACGCATCGAGGACGCACTGAGGACGTGAGGGGGAGCGGGACATGAGGACGCGAAAGGCCCTGGTGGTCCGGGGCGGGTGGGAGGGCCACGACCCGGTCGGCTGCACCGAGGCGGTGCTGCCCGGACTGGAGCGCGCGGGGTTCGAGGTCGCGGTCGCCGAGGACCTGTCGGTGTACGAGGACCCGGGGCTGCTCGCCGCGACCGACCTCGTCGTGCACTCGTGGTCGGCGGGCGGGCTGACGGCGGCCCAGGAGGCGAACCTGGTCGACGCGGTCGAGGCCGGCACCGGCTTCGCCGGCTGGCACGGGGGCGTGGTCGCCACGAACGTCGCCAACCCCCGCTACCTGCGGATGGTCGGTGGCCGCTTCCTGTGGCACCCGCACGGCTTCCAGGAGTTCACCGTGCGGATCGCCGCCACGCCGGACCGGGACGGCGAGATCACCGAGGGCATCACGGACTACGACGTCACGACCGAGCACTACTGGGTGCTCACGGACTCCCTCAACACCGTCCTGGCCACGTCCGTGCTCACCCCGGGCGCGGCCGATCCGTGGGACGGCCCCGTCGAGTTCCCCGTGGTGTGGACGCGCCGCTGGGGAGCGGGGCGGGTCTTCGTCTGCACCCTCGGACACCGCGTCGCGGACCTCCGGGTGCCGCAGACGGCGGCGATCGTCGCCCGCGGGCTCGTGTGGGCGGCGCGCGCGTGACACCCGGGGGTGTCCGGGCCGTCCGGCGCTCCCGCCCGCGCCGGGCCGGTGCCCGCCGCGTGTCAGGTGCTCTCGCGCGCGACGACCCGGTACCCGACGTCCCGGTGGGGGACGTCGACCGGGGCACCGCGCATCCGCGTGAGCAGCAGCTCGGCGCTCAACTCCCCGATCCGCGCGCTGGGTACGGCCACCGTGGTCAGCGCCGGGACCAGGTGCCGGGCGAGTTCGAAGTCGCCGAAGCCGGCCAGGGCGAGCGTGCCGGGCACGTCGATGCCGCGCCGTACGCAGGTCTGGAGGGCGCCGGCGGCGAAGACGTCGCTGGAGAACATCACGGCGTCGGAGTCCGGGTGGCGCTCCAGTGCCAGGTCCAGCAGGGCGACACCCGTGTCCATGGTGACCGGCTCGGGACCGGCGTCCACGGTGCGCGGTTCGCTGCCCAGCAGTTCCCGGACGGCACCGGTGTAGCCGTCGAGGCGTTCCGCGGCCCGGGGGTCGCCCGAGGTGTGCCGACCGGCGAAGGTGATCCGCCGCCGGCCGCGCTCGACGAGGTGGCCCACCATCGCCGCTGCCGCCGCCGCGTTGGAGAATCCGACGAGCAGGTCCACCGGGTCCTCGGACCAGCCCCAGGTCTCCACGACCGGCACTCCGGCCGCCCCGAGCAGCGTCAGCGTGCCCGGGGTGTGGCGGGTCCCCACCATGAGCAGTCCGTCCGGCCGCCGGCCCAGGAAGCTGCGCAGCACCTCCTCCTCGTGCTCGGGCCGGTAGTCGGTGGTGCCGACGAAGATCTGGTAGCCGTGGGCCGCCAGTGCCGTGGAGAAGGCGTGCACGGTGTCGGCGAAGACCGACGCGTTGATCTGCGGCACCAGGGCGGCGACGGTGCGGCTGCGGTTCGACGCCAGGTTGCTGGCGGCCAGGTTGGGCACGTAGCCGGTTGCCGTGAGGGCCGCCTGGACCCGCGCGCGTGTCTCGTCGGACACCGACAGGGGGTCGCGGACGACCCGGGAGACCGTCTGGGCCGACACCCCGGCGGCCGCCGCCACGTCGGAGAGGGTCACCGAACGGGTCGCGGATCGCTTGCGGGGACGGGGCGGCGGCTGGGTCACGCCGGAAACGATAGCGGGCGTCACAGTGCTCCCCGCGCGACCAGCGCCCGCATCAGATCAGCGATGCCGAACGTCCACGGCACGCACGCGTCGCTCGGCCGGATCCGGTTGACGAGCGTGCCGAGCTTCGGCGTGGCGATGGCGACCAGGTCGCCGTCGTGATGCGTGAACCCCTGTCCGGGCGCGTCGCGGTCCTCCACGGGCGCGAACATCGTGCCGAGGTAGAGCACGGCGCCGTCGGGGTACTGGTGGTGCGGACCCAGCAACTGCGCCACGAGGTCCAGGGGGTCGCGGCTGATGGCGGCCATCGAGGACTCGGCGTCCAGCCGGTACCCGTCGGCGCCCTCGACGGTCAGGGTCACCGTGGCCCGCCGTACGTCGTCGATGCCGAAGCCCGGTTCGAACAGCCGCAGGAACGGGCCGAGGGCGGCCGAGGCGTTGTTGTCCTTGGCCTGCGGCAGCAGCAGCGCGGAACGGCCCTCCACGTCACGGAGATTGACGTCGTTGCCGAGTGTCGCGCCGACCACGGCCCCGGTGGAGGAGACGGCCAGCACCACCTCCGGCTCCGGGTTGTTCCAGCGCGAGCCGGCGTGCACCCCGGCGTCGGCGCCGCTGCCCACGGCGGCCAGCACGGGCGCCTTGGTGAAGATCTCGGCGTCGGGGCCGATGCCGACCTCCAGGTACTGGCTCCACGCCCCCTGCGCGACCAGGATCTCCTTGAGCGCGGCGGCCTCGTCCGAGCCGGGCCGCAGGGAAGCGATGTCGTCGCCGACGAGCCGGCGGATCCGTTCCCGGACCTCGGCGGCACCGGCGGCGTCACCGCGGACGCGTTCCTCGATCACCCGCTCCAGCATCGAGACCACGAAGGTGACTCCGGCGGCCTTCACGGCCTGCAGGTCCACCGGCGCGAGCAGCCACGGCCGGCCCGGGTCCCGGGCGTCGACGGGCGTGTTGGCCAGTACCTCGCCGAGTCCGGCGATCCGCTCGCCGCGGGCAACACGCAGGAGTGCGGCGGGGTCCGGCGTCTCGCACAGGTCGCGCACGGTCGGGAAGGCCGCGGTGACGTCGTGCAGACCGTCCTCGCGGACCGCCACGACGGACGGCCCGAGCCCGGGACGCCAGGCCCGGCCCACGAGCGCGCCCGCGGTGCCGTCGGCGGGCAGCGTGGTCTCGGCGTCCGGCCACTGGTTCATCGGGTTCCTTTCGTGGCTGCCCCGGCCTCCTCCGGGAGGGGGCGATGGGGTCAGGGCAGGGGCGTTGACACTGCGAGCGACGCCCGCTTAGCGTGCATGTTAGCGCTGCCGATAGCGCTAACAACAGGGTCTGGGCGGTGATCGCCGCGCGCACGGACGCGGCGGCGTCGCACGACGGCCCGCACGTCCTCTCCTGCGGTCCCCTCCCGCCTCGACCGGCGCCCCCATCCGCGCCGGGCCGCCCGCCGCCCGCCGCCCAACAACTTACGGAGCCCCATGACCTCGCGTGACAGACCCGGCGTCCTGGCCGGGTACCGGGTCCTCGACTGTTCCATCGCCATGGCCGGCCCGTTCGCCGCCCAGCGCCTCGGCGACCTCGGCGCCGACGTCGTAAAAGTCGAACCGGTCACCGGGGAGTGGCAGCGCCACGCCGCGGCCGGCGGGGCGGCGGGCAACCGGATCAACGTCTCCTTCCTCTCCCTGAACCGCAACAAGCGATCCCTCGCCGTCGACCTCAAGGACCCGGCGGGCAAGGAGGTCCTGCGCCGCCTCGTCGCCGGCGCCGACGTCTTCCTCCAGAACTACCGACCAGGCGTCGCCGACCGGCTCGGCGTCGACTACGCCTCCCTGGCCGCGATCAACCCCTCCCTCGTCTACGTCTCCATCTCCGGGTACGGCGAGGACGGCCCCTACGCCCAGCGCCCGGGCCAGGACCTGCTGCTCCAGGCGATGTCGGGGGCCATGCTGTCCAGCGGCCGCTCGGGCGAGGCACCGCGGGCGGCGGGCCAGTACCTCGTCGACGCCGTCACCGCCTCCACCGCGTTCGAGGGTGTGCTCGCCGCGCTGCTGCACCGCGAACGCACCGGCGAGGGCCAGCTGGTGACGGTGAACATGCTGGACGCCGTCACCACCCTCCAGATGCAGGAACTCTCGGTCCACACCGTCGGCGGGCTGCCCCAGACCCGCTCCGCCGAGCCGCACGCCCATGTCTACATCCGCTCGCCCTACGGCGCCTTCCAGACCTCCGACGGCTATCTCGTCCTCGCCTTCCCCCCGTTGAAGAAGCTCGGCGAGATCCTCGGCGAGGACACCTTCCGGTCCATGGAGGACGAGGAGCACGGCTGGACACACCGGGACGAGATCTTCGCCCGAACCGCCGCCCGGCTGCTGACCCGGCCCTCGCGGCACTGGCTCGACGCCTTCGCCGCCGCCGGCATCTGGGCGGGCCCCGTCTACGGCTACGCCGACCTGGTCCAGGACCCGCAGATCCGCCACAACGGCACCTTCGTCACCTACGACCATCCCACCGAGGGGCGCGTGACCGTGCCCGGCTTCCCCTACAAGTTCTCCGCCACCCCGCCCCGCATCGACCGCGGCGCCCCGCTCGTCGGGGAGCACACCCGCGAGGTACTGACCGAAGCGGGCCTCGCGGAAGGGGAGATCGAGGAACTGTTCGCCACCGGCGCCGTGGCGGAGACGACCTCATGACGCAGACCCGACCGACGCACACCGGACCCACGCACACCGAACCCGCGTACACCGGACTGACGTGGGACCACCCCCGCGGGTACGACGCCCTCGCCGCGTCCGCGGGTGGCCTCGTCCACTGGGACGTACAGCCGCTTGAGGGCTTCGAGTCCCACCCGATCGACGAGGTGTGCGCCCGCTACGACCTCGTCGTCCTCGACCACCCCCACCTCGGCGAGGCTCTGCACACCAGATGCCTGCGGCCGCTCGACGACCTGTTCACCCCGGAGGAACTGGCCCGCTGGGGTGCCGACTCCATCGGCCCCACCATGCGGTCGTACGCCATGGACGGCTGTCAGTGGGCGCTGCCGCTGGACGCCGCCACCCAGGTCGCGGCGACTCGGACCGACCTCGTCGGCGCGGCGCCCCGCAGCTGGGACGAGGTCCGCGGCCTGGCCCACCGGGCCCCCGTGGCCCTGTCCCTCGCCGGGCCGCACGCCTTCCTCACCTTCGCCTCCGTCGCGGTCGCCATGGGAGAGGAGCCGGCCACCGACCCCGACGAGCTGATCGGCGAGGTCACGGGGCTCGCGGTCCTCGACCTGATGGCCGCCCTCGACGCCCTCGCCCCACCCGAAACGCGCACACTCAACCCGATCGGGTTGCTGGACCTCATGGCCGCCACGGACCGGCTGGCACACTGTCCGCTGGTGTACGGCTACGTCACCTACGCCGACCGCCTGACCTTCACCGACGCCCCCAGCGTGACGGCGGGCGGGCGCCCGGGCTCCACGCTCGGCGGCACGGGAATCGCGCTCAGCGCCCGCTGCACGCCGTCCCCCGAACTCCTCGCCCACCTGCGCTGGCTGATGTCCCCTGAGGCACAGGGCGACTTCCTGCCCCGGCACAGCGGACAGCCAAGCGCCCGCACCGCCTGGACCTCCCCCGAAACCGTGGCCGCCGACTTCTACCGACGCACCGCCGCCACCTGCGAGCGGGCCTGGGTGCGCCCCCGGCACGCCGGCTACATCGGCTTCCAGAGCGCCGCGTCGGCCGCCGTGCGCGCCGCGCTCGCCGGCGAGACCGACCACCGTGAAGCGCTCGCCCGGATGCGCATCCTGTACCGGACGAGCCGGACCCCGAAGGAACGACAGTCATGACCGACACCGGCCCCCTCAAGCCGCCCGGACTCGGCACCGAGCACGTCCTGCTGGACGTCTCGGACCGCGTCGCCACCCTGACCCTGAACCGGCCCGCCAAACTCAACGCCGTCACCCCCGAGATGTCCCGTGCGCTGGTGCGGGCGATCGAGTGGTGCGACACCACGGACGACGTCCGGGCCGTGGTCGTCACCGGCGCCGGAGAGCGCTCCTTCAGCGTCGGCTCGGACATCGGCGCACTCGACCAGTACGCCACCCCGTGGGACTTCCGCAACCGCGTCGACTACTGCGACGCCATCCGCGCCGCCCGCACGCCCACCGTCGCCGCGGTCGGCGGCTACGCACTGGGCGGAGGACTGGAGACCGCGCTCTCCTGTGACATCCGGCTCGCCGCGGACACGGCGTCCTTCGGGGCGCCGGAGATCACGCTCGGCTGGATCGGAGGCGGTGGCATGGCCGCCTCCCTCAGCCGCGCGGCCGGGCCGGGCAACGCGGCGCTGATGCTGCTCACCGGCGAACGCATCGACGCGAAAAGAGCATGGGACTGGCACCTGGTGAGCGAGGTCGTGCCCCGCGCCGGGCTGCTCGACCGGGCCCGCGCCCTCGCCGCCGTGATCGCCTCCCGCGCCCCCGTGGCGGCCGAGACCGCGAAGATCAACCTGCGCGCCGCCGGGAATCTGCCCGAGGACCAGGCGCTCGCCTACGAGCGCGACCTGCAGACCATCTGCTTCGCCACCGAGGACGCCGCGGAGGGCCGCCGCGCGTTCGCCGAGAAGCGCAGCCCCGTCTTCCGCAAGCGCT